>BLLU01000182.1 GCA_011959105.1 Lachnospiraceae bacterium
GTGCGGGCGGATGCCGATTCCCCAAGGTGTAGTGCCGAGGGGATATGCGGAACTCTAATCAGCATATCCCCGGAAGGCACACGAATCGGTATACGGACGCCGAGGCGGCCGGATGCCGATTCCCCAAGGTGTAGTGCCGAGGGGATATGCGGAACTCTAATAAGGAAAGGAATCCACAGGCCATGAAGATCAAACAGGTGGAGGAGTTGGTGGATATCACCCGTAAAAACATCCGTTTTTATGAGGAGCAGGGACTGCTCAGCGTGGGACGGGCGGAAAACGGCTACCGGGAATATGGGATGGAGGATGTGAAACGCTTAAAACAGATTCGTCTGCTGCGCAGGCTTTCCGTTCCCATTGAGGATATCAAGCAGCTTTTCGGCGGAAAGTATACCCTGGAGGATGTGCTGGAGCGACAGGAGGTACAGCTGGAGCGTCAGAAAGAAAGCATCCGAAGGACGCAGCTGTTCTGCAGGCAGCTGCTGGAAGGGGAACACCGGCTGGAGTCTCTGGATGTGGACGGCTGTCTGGAACAGATGGATCAACTGGAGCGGGAAGGAGTGATGTTTATGGATGGGACACACAGGGATATTCATAAGAAAAAGCAGCGGGGAGCCATACTGGGCGCAGGAGTGATACTGTTTCTGGCGCTGACTTCGATGGGTATTATTTTGAAAATGTCTATGTTCAGAGAACCGCTGTGGGTACCACTGATTTTTCTGGGTATTACTGCGGTGACTTGTGTGGGCGTGGTGGCGGCTCTGCTGAGCAGGCTGAAGGAGATTAAAGGAGGAGAAGAAGATGAAGCTTCTAAGTATTGAGTATATTCCGGGGCGGGAGATTGAGGCTCTGGGAATGGTAAAGGGAACTGTGGTGCAGACCAAGAACATTGGCAGGGACTTTATGGCAAGCATGAAAACCCTGGTGGGCGGCGAGATCGTGGGATATACGGAAATGCTGAACGAGGCCAGACAGATTGCAGTGAAACGCATGGTGGACGAGGCCAAGGAGTTGGGCGCGGATGCCATAATCGGCATTATGTACGGCTCCTCCCAGGTCATGGCCGGGGCGGCGGAAGTAATTGCCTACGGCACTGCCGTAAAATATAAAGCATAGGGAGTCTGCGGAACTCTAAAACGGCATTCCCTGCACAATGTGCGGAAAACTAAAATAATAAAGAGGATGAAATCATGTCAGATCAAGTTATGATACCCAATGTGCCCATGGCCAGCATTATCGCCATAGCAGTGTCCCTGGTAGTATCTGTGGGACTGCCCATCGTTCTGTGCATTCTGGTGTACAGAAAAACCAAAGCCCGGATTTCCGGATTTTTTATCGGAGCGGCTGCCTTCGTTTTGTTTGCTCGGGTGCTGGAGCAGATTCTGCACGCCTTGGTGCTGGGAGCGGCAGGCACGGCTATTACAGGAAATACATGGCTCTATGCCCTGTACGGCGGGCTGGCGGCAGGAATTTTTGAGGAGACCGGCCGTTACCTGGCTATGAAATTATGTATGAAAAAGAGCCTGAATAAGCAGAACGCCATTATGTACGGCGTGGGCCATGGCGGTATCGAGGCAATCCTGCTGGCAGGCTTGGCCTGTGTGAACAATCTGGTGATCGCAGTGATGATCAACAGCGGGCAGGCGCCCATGCTGCTGTCCGTGAGCGGCGTGAACGAGTCCGTATATCAGCAGGCTCTGGGGCAGCTTATGGCTGTGGCTACCACCCCTTCCTGGCTTTTCTATATGGTGGGGCTGGAGAGGATCAGCGCGATAATCTTCCATATTTCCGCCTCCTATCTGGTATACCTGGCGGTGAGCAGGAAAAAGCCGCTTTATTATCTGCTGGCAATTCTGGTGCATTTTCTGATGGATGCGGCAGTGGTGGCCGCCGGAAGATATCTGCCTGTGTTGCTGCTGGAAGTGCTTCTGCTGTTGGGGAGTGCCGTATTTGGCTTTGTGATCTGGAGGATGTACCGCAAAGAGCAGGTTCCCACTGCCTGATAAAAAGAAAGCAGATCATAACCTGAAATGGGGGTTGCGTTTTTCTGCTTTGTGTTGTATAGTAAAAATATAAAATTTAGAGGAGGAAAATTGTTTGTCTATTGTGTCTGTAACGGAGGAAAACTGCAGGTAAATATTGCAGAGGGTATGTGTGCGGCTGCTTTATGCGGGTGCTGACACACTGGGAGTCTGCCCTCATTTCTGCCTTACAATGTGCTGACAAACATTTTCAAATCCGATTAGACGGGAGATTCAGGAGCATGGCTGTATGGTCATGCTCCTTTTTACCGGGAAATCCGTAGGGAATCCCTGCGCTCTCATATAATCCGGACCATGAAGCAAGCCTGTAAGACGGTAGTTTCATGGTCTTTTTGTCTGCCATGGGGCAGCACTGAAAAAGAAAAGGAGGAATTTTAAATGGAACGAATTATAAAAGTAATGGAAGACCGGTATCTGCTCCCTTCTTTGGAACTGGTGGAAGACGTATTTTCTAAAAGTTACAATGCGGAGGAAGGAAAAGCCGTCCGGCAGCTGGTAGAAGAAATACGCTCTAAAAAATATTATATTCCCGGCCTGGAACTGCTTATGGTGGACGAGGAAGACACAATCCTTGGATATGCCATGTTTTCAAGATTTCATATCCAGGGAAGGTATGAAAACGAATTACTCATTCTCACGCCGGTAGCTGTAAAAACGGAATTTCAGAGACAACATATTTCAAAAGAATTGTTGGAATATGGTTTTGCCAGGGCCGCCGAGATGGGATATAGGGCAATACTTGTGGAAGGAGACCCGAAAAATTATAATCCCCGGGGCTTTCAGCCAAGCTACAGGTTTGGGATAGAGGCCGGGCCCCATATAAATCTGCCCCATCCGGATTGCCTGATGATTAAGGAATTACAGAAGGGAGCCCTGGAGCAAATCAGCGGCCTTGTGGATTATTCCTTTTATGAAGCGCTGCAGGAGGGATAAACGGAAAAATCTTTTGACTTTTGTATTGGAGGAAAAATGGAGAATATAAAAAATACATCCGGTCTGGAACTGGAAAAAATAAAGGAAATCTGGGCAGGACTGGCATTGACCGCCGCCGCCCGGGCCAAAATAGAGGAGGCCGGGCCCATCCTGGCGGAGAGACAACTCCAGGCGGCCCTGCGGGAGACCACGGAGAGCCGTCAGCTTCTGGAGAAATTCGGTACGCCGCCTCTGGTATCCCTGGAAGGGATGGAACAGATTCTGCTGGTGGCGGAAAAGGGGGATATGCTGGGGCCGGAGCAGCTGGAGCAGGCGGAAAGCGCGTTGGCGGCGGTGAAGCGGATGCAGGATTATCTGTCCAGAGGACAGCAGTATCAGATTCCGCTGGCTTTCTATGGGGAAAATCTGCAGCCCCTGGAGGAGATACGGCAGCAGATTCATCAGCAGATTCGGGGCGGGCAGGTGGAGGACCATGCCACCAGGGAGTTATTCGACCTGCGCAGCCAGATCCAGCGCACCCAGGAGAAGCGCAAGGAGAAGGCGGAGAGCGTACTGCGCACTCACAGGGACTGTATGTCGGACAGCTTCTGCGTCACCCGGGGCGGACATCTGTGCGTCCCCGTGAAAAAAGAATATAAGTTCCGTGTGAGCGGCAGCGTCATAGACAAATCCGCCACAGGCAATACACTGTTCATAGAGCCGACGGCGGTACAGAAATACGAGGAAGAATTGTCTCTGCTGCAAATCCAGGAGGACAATGAGCTGCGGAGGATTCTCTATACCCTGACGGCCATGATCGGGGATCAGCTGGAGGCGTTTCGGGAGAACAGCCGGATCATGGAGCGGCTGGACTATGCTTTTTCCAAGGGGAAACTCAGCATGGAATGGGACTGTGCGGCGCCTGTGGTGGGTACGGACCGAAGGATCAGGCTGACGGCGGCCAGGCATCCGCTGATGGACCGCAGGGCAGCCGTGCCATTGGATTTTACACTTGGGGAGGAGCTGCGGGGCGTGGTAATCACCGGTCCCAACACCGGGGGAAAAACAGTGGCACTGAAGACCGTGGCGCTGTGCTGTATGCTGGCCCAATGGGGGCTGCATGTGCCCTGCCAGGAAGCCTGGGTGTGCATGAACAGCCAATATCTGTGCGATATCGGGGACGGCCAGAGCCTGTCGGAGAATCTGTCCACCTTCTCGGCTCATATCACCAATGTGCTGGATATTCTGAGCCGGGTCAACCCGGAAAGCCTGGTGATCATGGACGAACTGGGCTCCGGCACGGATCCCACCGAGGGCATGGGGATCGCCATCGCCATCCTGGAGGCCCTGCGGGAAAGCGGCTGTCTGTTCCTGGTAACCACCCACTATCCGGAGGTGAAAGAATATGCCGCCCGCACCCAGGGGGTGACCAATGCCCGTATGACCTTTGACCAGGATAGCCTGCAGCCATTGTACCGCATGGTGATCGGGGAGGCAGGGGCTTCCTGCGCCTTTGCCATTGCGGAAAGGCTGGGCATGTCCCGGGCCATGCTGGACGTGGCGCGGCAGGCCGCCTATGGGAACGCCCCGGCGGCCCAAAGCCCGCTCGTACAGACTTCCGGCGGGCCCCGCATACAGAGAGACCGTCCTGCTCCCCGGCAGAAAGACCTGTCCGGAAAGTTTCGTCTGGGGGACAGTGTGATGCTCTACCCGGACCGTAAGATCGGCATCGTCTGCGAGCCGGTGAACGACAGGGGCTGTCTGAGGGTACAGCTGCCGGACCGTAAGATCTGGATCAGCCACAAGCGGGTGAAACTGCATGTGGCCGCCGACAGGCTATATCCGGAAGGTTATGATTTTTCCATTATATTTGACACGGTGGAAAACCGCAAAAAACGCCATGATATGGAGCGCAAGTATACCGGCGATATGACCATAGAGTACGGAGAGTGACCGGAGCCAAAAAATGGATTGCTTATAGAGCAGAAAAAAGTTATAGTATAACTACAGGGAAGGCCGACGCAGTGAAGAGCGACAGAAAGCGGGGTGTATTATGGCCAGAATTATCAGTATAGGACGCCAGGATTTTGAAAAGATCAGGATCAATAACAATTTCTATATCGACAAAACGGATTTCATACGGGAGTGGTGGGAATCGGAGGACGATGTAACGCTGATCACCCGCCCCAGACGCTTCGGCAAGACGCTGAATATGAGTATGCTGG
>BLLU01000183.1 GCA_011959105.1 Lachnospiraceae bacterium
CTCAACCTTCTTTCTTGGAATTCCCTATATTTGAATTATACAGGAAGCTCCTTTTCTTTCTTATAGTATAAACATTGCCCTAAGGGTAAAGTCAAAGGCTTTTTTATCAATACTCGCCGGGGACCGGGGCGATGCTTCCTTTCCCGTTCCTATTACCCTGCTTATGTTTAACTCTTATCAGAAACACAAAACATTACGCAGAAAGTCGTCCTTGAAAACAGGGCGGCACTTTCGCAGTATTGCTCTTTTTTATTTTTAAGACCCAAGTAGTATTGACAAGATATTAAGACTGTGGTAGTATTTACTTGTGGCCACTACTACAGTCTTAAAAGGAGGTGTAATTGAATGCATAATAAACTTTTCGACTCTGAGTTGAAAGTGATGTCTGTCCTTTGGCGCGATGGTGATGTTCCCGCAAAACATATCGCCAAGCTGCTGAGCGAGGAGCTGGGCTGGAATGTCAATACGACCTATACCCTAATCAAGCGTTGTATCAAGAAAGGCGCGATTGAACGTTCCGAGCCCGGTTTCATGTGTCATGCACTTGTGCCGAAAGAGGATGTGCAGGAAGCGGAAACGAACGAGCTGATTAACAAAGTATATGATGGCTCCGCTGCCAAGCTGTTCGCGGCCCTGCTGGGGCGGAAAAAATTAACTGCCGCACAGATTGAAAAGCTAAAACAGATTGTCGGTGACCTGGAGTGAGGTGGTGAAAATGAGCCTATTGCAAATGAGTTTTGCGGGGGCTGTGATGATTTTGGCAATTATTGTTATACGTCCCCTGACAGTCAATCTGTTGCCCAAAAAGACTTTTTTAGCACTCTGGGGAATAGCGGTTGCGCGGCTGTTGCTCCCGTTCTCCCTCCCATCCATGTTCAGCGTGTATTCGCTGATAGGCAATCATACTTCCGGGATTGCCACAACAAAAGTCCCACAGATTGACAAGGTATTGCCAATTGAAATGATCGGGCAAATGGCTACTATGCCCGGCGATATTGGGAATACCACAAGTACCGTTTCTATTGGGGGAGTTGTTTGGGCCGCTGGTATGCTGGTATGCGCTATGGTTTTTGCGGCAGCATACTGGAAGTGCCGACAGGAATTTCAAACCTCCTTGCCAGTGGAAAATGACTTTATCAAAAACTGGCTGAACACTCACCAGCAGAAACGCCCGATTTCCATTCGACAGTCCAGCCGGTTTTCCGCCCCGCTGACTTACGGCGTATTCCGTCCTGTGATTTTAATGCCCATATCCACGGATTGGGAAAATACCAATGGATTGCAATATGTTTTGGCGCATGAATATGTGCATATCCGGCGTTTTGACAGCATCACAAAATTGGTGTTGATTGCAGCGTTGTGTGTGCATTGGTTTAACCCTTTTGTTTGGGTGATGTATGTTCTTGCCAACCGGGACATTGAGCTGTCCTGTGATGAGGCGGTTGTCCGCCTTTTCGGGGAAACGACAAAGGCGGCCTATGCGCGGACACTGATTGGCATGGAAGAAACACGAAGCAGCTTTGCTCCACTGTGTAACAATTTCAGCAAAAATGCGATAGAAGAAAGGATCACAGCAATTATGAAAATCAAAAAAACCTCGCTATTTACCTTACTGCTTGCAGTCATATTGGTTGCAGGGTTTACAACCGCTCTTGCTACATCGGCGGCGGCAAACAATAACAATTCGATTTCCGTCCCCTCAATCATTCACAGAGATGATGCTACAAACAAAACATCTGAACCTGCTTTAGGGACCGAGGACGGTTATCAATCATTGTTAGCGTTAAAATCAGCAGACTACCTCAACCAGACTGTTGCCGATTTTGACAAGGCTCTTTTGGATTGGGGAAATCAACATTCAGAGGAACATGAGGATATTATCCAAAACGATATTGCAGCATATAGTTTCCCCGCACACCTCACAACGGAGGAGAAGAACTTTTTAGCTTTAACCATAAGAGCGTCAAATATTGAAAACTCACTATTAGTAAGAAGCTATTATGGCAGTCCGGTGATTGATCCTGATTTGAGCTTTGAACTTGCAAGAGAAAGCCAGGAAACGGACCCTCCCACATGGGTAAGTTTGATGTATGGCATTTCTTATCACCTTGACCCTCAAGTAGTTACAGTCGGAGAACGGGACACGGCACTCGCAAATGCAATCAATGACATTCAGTCTTTTTGGTATGATACTGACATCGAAACTCTTGCTGAAATGTCGTCTGACGAGGTGCTTTTTAAGCTAAATACAATCGCAGATAACAATAGCACAAATGCTATACAGTTTTCTGTCGTGGATGGTTATTATATATTCCAAGCATCCTCCATGTTTGAATAACCAACAACCAATAAAACGGCCTGCAGCGGAAGATGAAAAAACCGTTGTTGCAACGACTGAGTACCTGTGCGCCTAAACAAAATACCGTAGCCTGACGGCGGTTTTGATAAAAATCAAAGCCGCCGTGTCTGTTTTTGCTTTTCACAATACCCATGATCTGCATCGGTTAAAAAAAGTATAGTTCCCCCTCCTGATTACTCCGGCCTTGGATGCGAAATATGTAAGTACATAAAGAACTATGTCACTTGCCCTCCATATCGTTTCCCGGCAACCAAACCACAAAAACGATATGGAGGTACATACTATGACTATTATCAACTTGCGCGACTTCTACTACTGGTACACTCAGAACGAATATATTGAGGTTACTGACGATGTGGCCGAGACGCTCCGAGCCAGATCCTTTCGTGAAATCCCCCTGATAAAGATGTGAACCCGGCATTTTCTCGGATGCTAATTCAATCATTCTTGGCGAGAAATCCTGCCCATAGATGGAGCAGCCATGTTCATATAGTTTTGTTGTGAGCGTACCCGTTCCAAACCCTAGATCCAGCACTGCTGCGTTTTGCTTTTCCATAATGGCCTATCATACCACAGAACCCCCGTCCCTTAAAGGTATTTCTTATCCTCCTCATACTGCTTCGACTTCTCGTAATATTTCGCCTGCGCTTCCCAGAGTTCCCGATATTTCCCCTCTGTACCGATCAGTTCCTCATGATTTCCCCGCTGAATAATGCTTCCCTCCTCAAATACCAGGATCTCCCTGCAGAACCTGCAGCTGGACAGCCTGTGGCTGATATAGATTGCCGTGCGGTCCCCCACGATTTCATCGAATTTCCGATAAATATCCGCTTCCGCAACAGGGTCCAGACTGGCTGTAGGCTCATCCAGAATAATGAAGGGCGCATCCTTATACAGCGCCCGGGCGATGGCAATCTTCTGACGTTCTCCCCCCGAAAGCTGAATCCCCTCCTCGTCAAAATCCTTAAAAAGCCAGGTGTTCAGGCCATCCTGGAGCTCTCCCAGACGTTCTCCGAAACCGGCATCCTCAAGACATTTCGCAGCCCTGGCTTCCTCCACATCGCAGGAGCCCGCCACATTCTGTCCCAGCCGGTGGGACAACAGACAGAAATCCTGGAATACCACCGAGAAAATGGCCATATATTCCTCATAGCGGTATTTTTTGATGTTTACGCCGTTCAGAAGAATCTCTCCCTCCTGGGGATCATAAAGGCGACAGAGCAGTTTGATAAAGGTGGACTTGCCCGAGCCATTCTCACCTACCACCGCCAGCTTGCTTCCTACTTCAAAACTCACCGAGACATTTTTCAACGCCCAGTTCTCAGAATTCGGATATCGGAAACTGACGTTCCGAAACTCCACATTGTACTTCCGATCCCGCCGTTTTTCCGTGGTCAGGCTACCCCGGTACATATTGTTGGGCAAATCCAGAAATTCAAAGATTTTTTCCACAAAACCCGCGTTTACCCTGAGTTCATTTGCCCTGGTCATAAATCCGGTAAAACCCGAGGCCAGCCTGCTTACCGCGCCCACATACTGGGTGACCTCCCCGATGCCAAAGGCTCCTGCCCAGGCTTTCAGGCAGACAAACAGATAAATCACGCTCATCAGCAGCTTCTCGCCCAGGGTTCTTCCCATCAGGCAGAGTCCAAAGCGGCCCTTGTACTGTCTGTCGCAGTTCCCTCCTACAAACCAGATATTCTCCTTCCATGCATAATGATTGGCAATCTCCGCCTGTGGATACATCCGATACTCCACCATACTGTCAGCATCGTCCCACAGATACCCAAAGTGCGAGAACAATCTGTTTCCCAGCCTTGCGGCATCGCTCATGGAGGCATTCTTCTCTGTCATCTTTGTGTTCAGCCAGGGGGCTATTGCAGCGGTCAGCACCATCAACCCGAGAAAACACAAAATGACCAGCGGATGATTCAGATAAGCAAATGGGCTTCCCGTCGGAACCTTCCTCACAAACAACCCCACCGACAACGCAATGGCTCCGATTACTGAAAAGAAATCCGATACAATACCCTCAAATGCCCAATAGATTTTCGCGAATCCCCAGCCTCCCCAGTTTCTGTTTTGAGCAATCTGGTCATACAGATCCCGAACCTTCTGATTTTCCACATCACAGTAATCCATTGACATGAATTTCTCGTCTTCGATCCTTCGCATATTAGCCCAGAAAAGAGAAGATTTTACCTCATATGCATGGTACATTACCCCGTTGATAATTCCAAAGGCCGCCGTCGTGAGGATTGAGACAAGCACCCACATTGTCAATGTTTCCACCCGCCTGTCTCCCGCCAGTTCGCCGATCAGCCTTGCCATGATGACCAGCCCCGCATAGGAAGCAGCCACATTCAGCAGCGCTTTCACAACCGCATAGGGAAACATCCATTTATTTTTGGAAGCCAGAAGTCTGATCGCGCGAATATTGATCCCGATGGCCCTGTGCCAGTTGATTGTTTCAGATTTGGTTGACATCGAACTCCACTCCTTCCCTATAATATCTTGACTGGATTTCAAACAGCCGGGCATACTCCCCGCCCTTCTCAATCAGTTCCTCGTGAGTCCCTTCCTCGGCAACTTTTCCCTCCTCCAGATACAGAACCCTGTCGCAAAATCTTGTGGATGCCAGCCGATGAGAGATGAACACCGCAGTCCTGCCCTCTGTCATCTCACTGTACTTATTGTACAGATCCTGCTCGGCCAGAGGGTCAAGCGCCGCTGTAGGCTCGTCAAGCATCAGCATCGCTCCGTTCTTGTAAAGCGCCCGGGCCAGCATCAGGCGCTGATACTGGCCGCCCGAGAGCATTACGCCGTCCAGGTAGACACTCCGCCCCAGATGCGTGTTGAGTCCCTCCGGCAGTTCGGAAACCATTTTCGTAAGCCCGGCTTTTTCAATACAATCCTTTACTCTCTCCAGGTCGATGTCAGTAGCAGACTGCGCCACCGTCTCTGCCACAGTGATATCCATGATGTTAAAATGTTGGAACACCGCCGAGAACAGCCCATAGTACTCTTTTCGGTTAAACTCCCGAATATCAATTCCGTCCAGCAGGACACGCCCCTCATCCGGATCCAGCAGGCCGGTCATGAGTTTGACCAACGTAGTCTTTCCCGCTCCGTTTAAGCCTACCATCGCCACCTTCTCTCCTTTTTTGACAGTCAGGTTCATTTTATCAATGATCTTCTTATCCGACTGGGGGTAAGTATAGCTGACGTTTTCCAGACGAATCTCATGGGTTTCATCCCGGGGGATGCATTTTCCCCCCTCGAAACGAAAAGGTTCCTGATAATACAGGCATTCCATAAGACTGGAAAGATTCAGACACATTTTTCTAAGTTCCAGCAGATTGTTCAGAACGCCGCTGAACTGCCCGTTGAAGGAATTGACCGCCGAAAAATAGAGCATAAATTCCGCTGCGCTCATACCGCTTTCCAGACACATTTTCAACAGGATATAGCAGGTGGCCCCGCTCCTTAAGAATTCCAGGAGCGTACTGGAAAAGGTTCCGATCAGGTAAAAAATATGTTCCCTCTTAGAGTACGCCTGACGCGCCAGAAATGCCTTGTCTGTCAGACGCCGGATCCAGCTTTCCAGACCGAACAGGCGAATGTCTTTGGCCAGGGTCAGATCCCGGGTTCGACCGGTCAGATACCACATCTGTTTATCAAGATGCGAAAGTTCTTCACGATGTCTGAAATTATACTTATAGACATAGGAAGACACAATAAAATCCAGAATGCTCAAGGTCATTGCCACCCCAAAGACCAGGGGATGGACATGTGTCAGCACCGCGGCGAAGAAACCGAACATCGCCAGCCGAACCATCAGTTCCTGCAAGACATGCCAAATATACTCGCAGGCGGCACCATTGTTGTTACAGCACTGCTTGCCACGCTCCATAAGCCTTTGCCAATTCGTATCCAGACAATTTGCATAGGAAGTATCCGCCATCTTATTCATAAGTTCCCGCAGAATATGGGAACGCAACTCTACCTGATACGTTGCTTTCACTCCCCAACTGCCTATGCCATTGCCGATAAACGCAATCATGGCGTCCGAAACAAGACAGCCCCCGATCAAAAACGCCGCAGTCAGCAGAAGTTCATTGACAGGACTCCTCGCTTCGAGCTTCGCCAGAATCATTGGGGACATATAAAAACCAAACACCCCGCTGGAGATATTAAAAAGAATCTGCAGCAGCAGAATAAACGGAACCTCGGCACGGTATCGGAATGCCCGTGAGAACTGGAAGCCCACACAGCGCCACATACCGTACTTTGGTTTTTCCCTTTTGTTTTTCGTAGACATATTTTTCACTCCTTTTGTCGTTCTACTCGAAAGCCTTCACAAACATTATAAATCAAAAATCCCCGAAAATATTTTTCGGGGATGAGTCGTATTCAGTGGGGGATAAGTTGTATCAAAGCGCAGAAAACAGAATGGAACGAAACAGACTAACTCAGCGCCTCCGGCAGCAGAATTTCCGTTGTAAATGCTCCGTCCTCCGAATTTATAGACAGGTAACCGCCCAGTTTCTTCACCACCGAGTCTATTCTTCCCAGGCCCAGTCCGTGATCGCCGCCCTTCGAACTTCTGAAAAAATTTCCGATCTTTTTCAGCTTTCCGCCGTTTGTAAAATTTAAAAAAGAAATGTACAGTTGCACGCCCCTCATGTCCATATAGACCCGGATCACCCGCCGCTCCGGCGGCAGGGAAACGCTGGCCTCTATGGCGTTGTCAAAAAGATTACCCAGGATGGTACATAGATCCACCGGCGAGAAATTCAGCAGTGCCGGAACATGTGCGTCCGCCTCAACCCTGATCCCCCGATCGTTTGCCAGGGAAATCTTCGAGTTCAAAATTGCGTCTGTCATGGGGTTTCCGGTTTTAAACACAGTATCCACAGTGCAAAGATCGGTCTCCAGATCCTCTAAATAGGCAGTGATCGCCTGAAGGTCTCCCTTGTCGGCATAAGTCTTCAGAACCTGAATATGATTACGGTAATCATGCCGCCACCCCCGCATTTTGCGATACATGTTGTCCACCTCGGCAAAGTGGGTCTTGATCAGCTCCTGCTGATACGCTTCTATTTTTCTGTCCGATCTCCGTGGTATTTTCATGCCTATACCCCCTCTGTGCGCTTTAGCACACACCCGTCAAACTTTTCATCTCTTTAGATTTATGATCCCCCGATTGACTGTCTCGTATGCGCCCCTGGGCAGGGGGACCGACTCGCCGCCGCGAAGAAAGATCTCGGAGCGGGTCACCCGGGAAACATAATGAAGATTCACGATATAAGACCTTCCCACCCTTAGAAAGCGCTCGTCCAATTCCCTCTCAATCTCCTTAAGAGTCCTTTTTACGGTATAACTGCCTTCTGCGTAAACGGTGATATAATTCTTCATCACTTCGATGTAACGAATCTCATAGAGAAGTAGCTGAACCGTCTCCGCGGAGGTCTTAAACACGATCTTCCGACCGTCGATCTCCTGCTTTTCCAAGGCACGATCCAGTGTCGAAAACAGCTTTTTCGGTGAGACCGGTTTTATCAGATAATGCAGCGCCGCCACCTCATACCCCTCGGCGATGTACTCCGAAAAGCCTGTGATGAAGATAATCTGAATGAGCTTGTTCCTCTCACGAAGGCGCTTTGCCAACTCAACGCCATTCATACCCGGCATCTCGATATCCAGAAGCACAAGATCGGGTACAAGATCCTCATATTCAAACAAAAAAGCCTCGGCAGTAGGGAATTCGCACACGCTTACATCCGTCCCCGACTGCCGCGCCCACTCCCGTACCAAGGCATTTATGAATGCGCGCTCCTCCGAAGAGTCATCGCAAATGCAGATTTTAACATTCATGGCAACCTCCTTATACCCTATGACGACATGTCAAATCTCCATACAAAAACCTGTAAACATTCTGTCTGCAGGTTTCTTGGTAAGCTGTTCACTTTAACTCCCCGAGTAGGGCTCGAACCTACAACAACTCGGTTAACAGCCGAGTGCTC
>BLLU01000184.1 GCA_011959105.1 Lachnospiraceae bacterium
AAATCAGTATTTTCTGGTCTTCCATGGTCGCCTGTGCAATCGCCAGGCGCTGACGCATACCCAATGAATAGTTACAGACCTTTTTCTTTGCACAGGGGTCCAGCCCAACCTTCCGCATGGCATCATAAATTGCCACCTTATCCTTTTTATTCGATATCCGGTACAGATATTCCAGGTTGCGGTAGCCTGATAAATTGCGGATATATCCAGGTTCCTCGATGATAATTCCCGCATTCTTCAGCATATCCAGTTCCTTTCCCATCACTTTTCCATTTACTGATATGCTTCCGGAATCCACATGAAGAAATCCACAAATACACTTAAACAATACGGTTTTCCCGGAACCGTTATAACCAACTATCCCATATATTTTTCCACTTCTGCAGGTCATATTTACATCATTCAATACCTGAATCCCCTTAAATGACTTACTTACATTTTTAATCTTTATCACATACTGTTCCATTGGCTATCTCCCTACTCTTCTTTATACCATTGAAATTCTGTCCTTTTAATTTTTATGCATATTAGGCCGGCACAAGCTGTAATTCCAGCTATTAATACTGCCAGCATATAGGAAACCGATGGCTGCATAAAACTGTCATGCAATTTCATTCCAATCTGCGTTACCCGCATCCAATTTACCGGTGCAAACATTGCACTCCATCTTCTTAACAATGGATGGATATTCTCAACCAGGTAAATCATAATCACCATAAGAAATGCCAGAGTGACCGCAACATTTCTATTTATGTACAGGCTGACCGTAAACATAAAAAGACCGATAAAGGAAATCACCAAAGTGCCAATCAAGACCGTCAGCCCAAGCAATTCCAGCGGCGAAAACATCTGCATCGTTTCATAGGAGAAAGCAAATAAAAACCGATATGTCTCCGCACCCCCTGTTAATGCCAAGGTATGATACAGCTTTCCCCAATCCAGCGTATACTCGCACGTTCCAACCAGTAAAAGCATACTAAAAGCTATATTTGCAGCCATGAGTAAAAATGCCTGCGCAAGAATTGCGCTAATCTGTCCTGCTGCCCACATCATCCTTCCTGTGCGGATTACCTGATACATATTCTTATTCTGCATAAATGGAACGTCTGAAAAATAGTAAACAATCCCAACCATAAATATCAGCAAAGAGAAAATATTGGATAAAAGAAATGGAAATGCCCATAGCGCCGCCCCACAGCCCATATCTTTTGAAACACGTATAACAGGACGCATATAC
>BLLU01000185.1 GCA_011959105.1 Lachnospiraceae bacterium
GACGAAGTGTTGCATTTAAAGATGGAAGCCCGGACAGCAGAACCACAGCACGATCCCTGGAATCCATCTCAAAATTAAATAAAAGCTTGAAGTCATTCAGGATAGCGGAACTGATGTAGTTCGCCTCATCAATGATGATGACAGGCGTTTTCCTTTTTTCCACAGAAAGTCTGGTAAGTTCTTCCTGGATTGCACGGAAGTTGTCCGGTTTCCGATAGTGGGCCTGTGCCCCCAATTCGGCAGCAAGATCCCGATAGAAATCATTGGGACTAAAGGTGGAAAAACAGGTATAGACCACTTTGTATTGCGAGTTGTTTAATCCCTGTCTCCAGGCTCTGATGGCAGTTGTTTTTCCACGGCCGGGACTGCCAGTGAGCAGGCCGAAGCCCTTTGTTTTTGCAAGATAGTTCAGGCGGAACAAAACTTCTTTTGACTCATCCGTTGATACAAAGATTTCTTTGGAGTTCTTTAAAAATGGGTATATTATAAATACAAAAAGACAACCGCCCCCAAGGTGGGTTGACCAAATGAATAAAGATAGAAAAATCCACCCTTGCACTCGGTCAAAGTTTTGGGGTGGTTTTTCTATGTAGACCTACTTACAAAACGTAAAAACGAATGTAAGCAACGCCAAAAGGAACAGACCAAAGGTCATAATGTCCTTAAAATCAAAATGATTTTTCATAGGCATCACCCCCATTCTATAAAAATGAGAGGTCAGCCCACCCTGCAACACGGTTGTCATGTCGTATTTTATCATATTTTCTTATGTTCTACAATCTTTTATTTTTTATGTGTCTTTCCAATTACCCGCCGAACCTCGGAAGTCTTTTCAGAACGGATGCTCCTGCTGCCAGTCACATCATTTGTGAATCCATCCTTGAGATATATGAAATATCCCTCCTCCTTTGAATAGGACATATCCTCAATCATATCATAATATTTTTTCGGAACTTGCCACTTTTCCAACATGCGACGCTGCTCCTCATTGAATCCCTGCTTTTTCTTCCCGAACTTACTTTCCCCGGATGCAAGGTCATCACATATCAGTGCATAGAGATATTCGTTGACCGACATCCCGATTGCGAATGCTGCTGCCCGTATTCTTTCTTTTTCCCCTATTGGTATTTTGAAATTTATCCGGCCGTAATGCTCTTTTGCGTGTTGGTTTTTATTCTCCGTCCGGTTCACTGATACCACCTCTTTTCCTGTTTTTTGCATCATAACATTGTCGTGCACACGACACAAGGAAAAGATTTTCTTATTTGTCAGTTACGTGTTAGTTACCGTGAAAATTTTGTGTGATTTTGTACTGTTTCATAGGAAATTCAGAGTATAAGAAAACCCCGGAAACGCGCTGTTTCCGGGGAATGTCTCTCTTTTGCAATATTCTCTTGAATTATCTCTTACCGAACTGAAATTAACGTTTGGGTAACTGGAAACACTTGATTTTACTGGATTCTTGGAATATGGTGTTGCAAACACGTTACAAACGCAGGGCTTCTCATTACTCCTCATCACACCTCGGAATTATAAAGGAAGGAGATGGCACAAAACATGTATCTCCTTCTTTAATCTTCTCTCACAATTTTATTCCCATTTTATATTTTAATATGAAAACTCTCTACTCGTATTGATTCGTCACATAAATATAAGCATCTTCCAACGTTGCAGGAACTGACATACACTCCAATTCTGGCTGTATTTCAGAAATCACTCTTAACTGTAATCCACCCTCAACGTACTGTTTTGATGTAATACGATATTTCTGTTCCACTTCTCTTGCTTTTCTCTCATCAGGTACTTTGCAAATCCAGATTTTCCCCTGTGCTTCTTCCGCTAAATTCTTCATAGAACCCGCATATAAAAAGCTGCCTTTGTGCATAATTGCAAGTTGATTACAGGTAGCAGCCAAATCCTCTACAACATGAGTTGAAAACAAAACCGTTCTATTTTCAGAAAAGTCTACCAATAAATTACGAATACGAATACGTTCTTCTGGATCTAAGCCAGTAGTTGGTTCATCTACAATCAAAAATTCTGGTTCATTCAAAAGTGCCTGCACCAATCCAACTCGTCTTTTCATCCCGCCTGATAACTGTTTCATTTTCTTCTTCCGATGTTCTATAAGACTGGTCTTTTTCAAATAATATTCTATTCGTTTTTTACATTCCGCTTTCGGGACACCTGCTAGATCACCCATATACTCCAAACACTCCTGAACAGTCAAATTGGGGTAAAGTTCTATTTCCTGTGGTAGATAACCTATTTTCCTCTGAATTTTTTC
This sequence comes from Lachnospiraceae bacterium, assembly GCA_011959105.1. Classification (GTDB taxonomy): domain Bacteria; phylum Bacillota; class Clostridia; order Lachnospirales; family Lachnospiraceae; genus Acetatifactor. The sequence continues at coordinate 2,288 of BLLU01000185.1, forward strand.
ATAATTTCCTTCACTATATAAAATCCCATCCAATGTGACTGTACCGCTAACTGGTTTCAATACAGTAGTTAATACTCTCATTAAAGTTGTCTTTCCTGCTCCATTTTCTCCCAACAGTCCAAATATTCCATTAGGTATATCTAAATCTGCATGATCGATTGCTGTTACACCATTCTTAAATCTTACCTTTAAATCCTCAATATGAATACTCATAAACTTATCCTCTCTTTCTAACTATCTTCGGCAATGCTATAAATAAAATGAATCCTATACAAATACACAAGGCTTTCCCATACAGCCATGTAATATCATCAGTATTTTCTATATCTCTAAAAGCATAGGAAAATAGATTCCATGCCCCAAAAAGTTTATCTCCTCCTGTGGAATTTGTTGCTACCCATATCAAAAGACAACTTCCAATCCCCATCCACATATTGCGAAAAAGCATAGACAATGTATTAGCCAATATTCCCCAAAAGAAAATGGTTACTACAATCGCCAAAAAATAGGCAATAAATTGAAGCATTTCACTTTCTGTTACTGGATGCGTAACTGGTTTCTGAAACACAAAAAATAGCCCGTATCCGAGAACAGCAAGCAGCAACAAGAAAACTTCCTGTATCATCATTCGCTGCATGATGGAATGAATTCTCTTTTTTATCCGATACAGTCTGTGGACTTCGGAACGTTTGCTTGTAATTTCCTGCACATAAGTATCTGCACAAAAAACAACAGTCAATATTGCAAAAGGTCCCTCAACGGAAAGTCCTATTTCATTTGTGAATACAACCCCACGTATCAAGCTTAAAATCACAACAAAAGATACTGCATAAGCAATCTTATAAAACGGCAGGACAATCTTCATTTCCTTCTTCATTTACATCCGCCTCCTCTTCCAAAGCTGTATCGAAAATAAAATAAT
>BLLU01000186.1 GCA_011959105.1 Lachnospiraceae bacterium
TCCCTTCTGCGGCGAAAGCCTATGAGGAGCAGCTTATGAAAGAGATCAATGAAGATCGCAGGGCACATGGAAAAAAGCCTTTTGACGGGAACTGCGGCGGCGGGAAACCCATGGAACGGGAGGTCATAGTATCAACGACCGATCCGGAGAGCGGCATGTTCCGGAAAGGGGATCATAAGCATTGTTTTGCGTATAAGGTCCATACCGTATGTGACAGGCATAACTTTATACTGGATACGGTGGTCACAAGTGGGAAGGTACATGACAGTGTAGCCTTTGATCAGCTTTATGAGAAGGTGACCGGACGGTTCCCTGAGATTCAAACAGCCACGATGGATGCGGGATATAAAACGCCGTGGATTTGTAAATATATCATATATAATGCGAGAATTCCATCCCTGCCTTGCAAGCGCCCGATGACGAAGAAAGGGTTTCATGAATGGTATAAATATGTATATGACGAATATCTGGATATTGTGATCTGTCCAGAATACAGGCGCTTGCTGTACAGCACGACCAACTGGAAAGGTTACAGGGAGTATAAGAGTCTGAAATATCAGTGCGCCGCATGTGGAACAAGACATTTATGCACGGAGAGCAGGGAATGTCAGAAGACAGTGACCCGCCATATCTGGGAGGATTACATAGAACAGGCGGAGGATATGCGGCATTCAGCGCAGGGAAAAGAAAGTTACCGATTCAGATCCCAGACAATAGAGAGGGTTTTTGCCGACGCAAAAGAAAAATATGGAATGCGTTATACGCCTTACCGGGGCCTGAAAAGAGTCCATATGTGGGTAAGGCTGAAATATGCTGCCATGAACCTTAAGAAACTGGCGATGTGGAAGTGAAAGGCAGTTCACCGACAGTTTTTTGTCACAATGAGTATGGCTGCTTTTAAAAAGAACCTCTGCTGTGCTGCTGCATAACAGAGGTTCTTTGACAGTCTGAGGGCCTCCCTGACGGGAAGCCCTTTTCCTTTTGTGTTTTAGCAGTCGCACCCGCAGTCACAGCCCGGCGTAGGCTCAGGGGTGTCGTCGCAGTCTTTGCAGCGGTCGAAGCCGGGATTAAAGGCGTAGAAGTTCCTGCTGTCCAATTTATCCTGGGTGATGCGCAGGGCTTCACCGAATCTTTGGAAATGAACGATTTCCCTCTCCCGCAGGAACTGGATGGGGGCACATACGTCCGGATCGTCCACCAGGCGCAGGATATTGTCATAAGTGCTGCGGGCCTTCTGCTCCGCTGCCATGTCTTCGAACAAATCAGTGATAATATCCCCTTTGGACTGAAATTCGCAGGCATTAAAGGGGATGCCGCCTGCCGCCTGGGGCCAGATTCCCAGTGTATGGTCTACATAGTACTTGTCAAAGCCGCTTTTTTGAATCTCTTCCATGCACAGATTGCGGGTGAGCTGGAATACGATGGCGCCGATGATCTCCAGATGTCCCAGTTCCTCGGTGCCGATGTCGTTCAGCAGTCCGGCCACTTCCTTGTAGGGGGTGGCAAACTTTTGGGACAAATACCGCATGCTGGCAGCCAATTCGCCGTCGGGACCTCCGAACTGGGAGATGATGACTTGGGCCAGCTTTGCGTTGGGCTCTTTGATGTTCACAGGAAATTGCAGTCTGCGTTCATAACTCCACATAGATTAACACTCTCCTTCCCATGGAAGAGGAGCGGCGCCCCATCTCCATTCTTTGTTAGATTCCGCCAGGTCCTTGGTGAGGGGGAAAAACCGCATGGAGAAATCCCGGCTCATCTTGTTCTTGATCCGTACATAGTGGTTGAAGTATTCCATGGCTTCCTGGTCAAAGGGGTGGGTGTCCAGATACAGGGACAGGTCCACCAGCACAAAGTCCACGATGCTGATATCGTTTAGCATACGCATTCCTTCCTGGCTCAACATTTCACACATCTCCTTCCTGTAAACGGTTTATGCAGTTCAGGAAAGATGGTTCCGATGCGGAAGCCTTCTTCCAGATTGTCACAGATTTTGTCAAACTGCTGCCAGGGCACATAGGCCATGCCCACCGGGAACTTGTCGCAGTTGCCGTCAAAACCAAAGTCTTTCATGCTGCTCCTTTCATAACTTGCGAGATTGGTTAATATTATGGTATGATCAAGAGAAATATTTGTGCAAAGCTATTGACCGTGGGCTCAGGGATCGTTTATAATGTGATTCTGACAGGGTAAATGCATATTGCATATTTTATAATTTGACTTTCATGGACTCCCAGAGGAGGATGTAAAATGAGCGAGACGAAACAGGTGAACGGCAGCATCTGGCACAGCATCAGTACCAGCCGGATCAAGCCTACGGATTTTATCTGCGTGATTGAGATTTCCAAGGGCAGCAAGAACAAATACGAACTGGACAAGGAGACGGGACTTCTGATCCTGGATCGGATTCTGCATACCTCTACCCACTATCCGGCTAATTATGGTTTTATACCCCGTACATATGGCGATGACGGTGATCCCCTGGATGTGCTGCTGCTTTGTTCCGAGCCTATTCAGCCCATGACGCTGGTGCGCGCTTACCCCATCGGTGTGATTTCCATGCTGGACAATGGCAAAAACGACGAAAAGATCATTGCGGTGCCTTTCGAGGATCCCAATTATAACTGCTATCATGACATCTCTGAACTGCCGCCTCACCTGGTGCAGGAGATGGAGCATTTCTTTACTGTATATAAGTCTTTGGAGAACAAGACTACGGCCGTAAACGAGAAAGGGGACCGGGAGGAGGCTGTCAGGGTAATCGAAAAGTGCCTGAACCACTATATAGACACTTTTGTGAAAGGCTGGTAGAGAGAGCAACTTTTGGTTGCACCCATTGGCAAAAATTGTATATTTTGGTTGGTTTCCATTTTCAAGGGGAAATGCTATAATAATGTCCGTGTACTCCCATGTAATTTGTGGACAATTTACTTACAGGAGGATAAAAGCGACAATGGGTTTTGCGGAAAAAATATACGCGCTTCGCACACAGGCAGGGATGTCACAGGCGTATCTGGCGGAGACTTTGCAGGTCAGTCGACAGACTGTATCAAAATGGGAATTGGGCACGTCTTACCCCGAGATTGAAAAACTGTTGGCCATCAGCGGCCTGTTCCATGTGACCACAGACTATTTGCTGAAGGAGCAGCCTGCCTCACAGGAGAGCGCCAAGCTGGATCGACTGGTACTGCGGTTTCTGGGGTATGCCCAGGACATGGACAGTATATCCCGGGATCTGGTGGACATTATGAGGGACGGTATTATCGACGATGTGGAGAAAGTGCGTATGAACGAGATTGTAAAGACTCTGAATGAAGTGGCCCATATGATTGAGGAGATCAAGCTGGCACTGCGAAATAACGGAGTCTGCTGAAAGATGTCGGAAGACATCTTTTTTTGTGCGCTTTTTAGTTGACGGGTCAGGGCCAACGGACTATAATTAGCATGTTAGTGGCGACTTACATTATAGGGTTGCGCTGTGCAGGGACTCATCTGTTATCCCATGTGGAAGGCTGGGAGGACATGCGCAGGCGGGGAAGAAGGCGGCAGATATATGACATTATATGAGGCGTGTAAGAACAGAGAATATACGGTGGAGGGATTGTTTGTGGAAGCGGCGGTAACCAGGCGGCTGCAGGCATTGGGGCTCAATGACGGCACCCGGATCAGGATCTTAAACCGAAAAAAGCGGGGGGCGCTGATCATCCAGGTGCGGGGTACCAGATTGGCTCTGGGCAGGCATCTCTCCTCCAATATTGAAGTCAGTGAATACACGCGGGAAGGATAAAGGAATGCGTTATGCAATAACGGTGTTCTTTGCCTTCTCGGGAAAGATAAATTTGTGATTTGGAGAGAAGAGGAAATCATGGAAAAACAACGCATATCCGATAAAAAATATATTCATGTGGCCTGTGTGGGCAATCCCAACTGTGGTAAGACCACCCTGTTTAACGCCTTGACGGGATCCCGGCTGAAGGTGGCCAACTGGCCAGGGGTCACGGTGGAGAAAGTGGAGGGGGAGACGGAGTATGAGGGCATGGGAATCCGACTGGTGGATACCCCGGGCATTTATTCCCTGACCTGTTATACGATTGAAGAAAAAGTTACACGGAGTTGTGTCATGGACGATGAAATCGATGTGATAATTAACATCGTGGATGCCTCTTCTCTGGAGCGTAACCTGTATCTGACACTGCAGCTTCTGGAGCTGGGAAAGCCTGTGGTGCTGGCCCTGAATATGATGGATATTGTGAAGGAGCGGGGCATGGAGATAGATCTGCACCGGCTCCCGGAGATGCTGGGTGGGATCCCGGTGGTCCCTGTGTCCGCTGCCCGCCGCACCGGGCTGGACATCCTGCTCCATGCGGTGGTACACCACTATGAAGAAGGAGCCGAGGAGTACATTTTGGATTATCCTTCAGAGATCGAGGACAGGATTGCCAAGCTGTCCGTGATGATGGAGGCTCATTATCCTACCCATTCATCGGTGCGCTGGCATGCCATCAAGCTGCTGGAAGACGATGAGGAAGTGCGCATAGAGCACCCCATTCAAACCGCAAATGTGGTGGAACGCAGCTATGAAAAAGACATTATTCAGTGTAAATATGCCTATATTGAACATGTGGTGGCGGACACCCTGTTTCACCGGGACAAAAAGGCTGCTACCACGGACAGGGCGGACAGGCTTCTGACCCATCCGGTGTTGGGAATCCCTGTTTTCCTGCTGATCATGTGCCTGGTTTTTTTCCTGACCTTTACAGTGGGGGATTTGCTTAAAGGGGTGTTTGAGCAGGGACTGGAAATTTTCTCTGATTCAGTAAGCCGTCTGTTTACGGCCATGCAGGTGGCGGGATGGCTGCAGTCCCTGGTGGTGGACGGCATTATTGCAGGGGTGGGCGGAATCCTCACCTTCCTGCCCAATATCTTCATCCTTTTTCTGGCTTTGGCGGTGCTGGAGGATAGCGGCTATATGTCTAGGGTGGCCTATGTGATGGATTCTGTAATGGGCAGGGTGGGACTGTCCGGCAAAGCATTCCTTCCCATGATTCTGGGGTTTGGCTGTACCGTTCCCGCCATCATGGCCACCCGGGCCCTGGAGACGGAGCGGGACAGACGCAAGACCATGCTGGTTACTCCCTTTATGTCCTGTTCGGCCAGACTGCCCATCTATGTGTTGTTCTCCGGAATGTTTTTTCCGGACTGTGCAGGGCTGACGGCATTTTCTCTGTATGTGGCAGGTATGGTCCTGGCTATTCTCTCCGCCATGGTACTCAACAAGCTGGAGAAGGGAAAAGCCAACGACTCTTTGCTTATTGAACTGCCGGAGTACAAGCGGCCCAACGCCCGGACCATCCGCATTTATGTGCTGAACAAAGTCAGAGATTATCTTTCCAAGGCGGGAACTACCATTTTCCTCGCCTCTATTGTGATCTGGTTTTTGCTGAATTTCGGTGTTGGGGGTATGGTGGAAAGTCCGGCGGATAGTTTCGGAGCCGTGATCGGGCGGCTGCTGGTGCCGATACTGTCTCCAGCGGGCCTTGGCATGTGGCAGATCGGGGTGGCGCTGCTCTCGGGTATCTCCGCCAAGGAGGTGGTGGTATCCAGTTTTGCCGTACTGTTCGGTGTGTCCAACGCCAATTCCGCCGCGGGTATGGAGACCATTGTGGCCAATGTGCAGGCGGCTTACCCTGGCTTTGGCCCTTTGAACGCTTACTGCCTTATGCTGTTCTGTCTGCTGTATGTGCCCTGCGTGGCTACCGTGGCGACAGTGAAAAAGGAGAGCGGTTCCTGGGCTTTCACTTTGAAGATGATTGCTTTTGAACTGGCGCTGGCCTGGGGGGTGACCACATTGGTCTATCAGATGGGGCTTTTGCTTTTGCGCTGATTGAAAACGGAAATCAGGAAAGAATATTTCGGAATTTTTGCTTGCAAATCTTTTCCGTATATGCTACTATATCTCCAGAGCATATATTCTTTTCTCTTTTGAAGTTTTCTCTTTATCAGTACATCAGAAAATCTATGCTTGGAACTCAAACAGGAGAGCAACTGAACACAGGCAGGGGATTTTCAGGATGTGGTATTGATATGCGGACATTTTTGATGTTTCCTGCGCAGCAGAGTGCATTCATTATGGAGGGGGTATTATGACAGAGAGCGAAAAATTAGACTTAATTCTCTCGAAACTCGGTAAGCTGGACAAATTGGAGGCGCAATTTGGCGGATTTAACGAGAGGTTGAAGAGGCTGGAGACGGAATTCGGCAAATTTAACGAGAGGTTGGAGAGGCTGGAGACGGAATTTGGCAAATTTAATGAGAGATTGAAGAGGCTGGAGACAGAATTCAGCGAATTTAAGGAAAGGTTGGACAGGCTGGAAGCAGATTTCGGTGGATTTAAGGAAAGGCTGGACAGATTGGAGACAGAATTCAGTGAATTCAGGGGAAGGCTGGATCGGCTGGACAGTGATGTTACAGGCATAAAGTTGATTCTTGAAAACGAGATTCGACCAAATATTATGCGCGTTGCGGAAGGACATCTGGACTTATATCGGAAGTTGAGAGAAGCGACCAGGATTGATGATGAAAAGGAAATGATAGCGATACGGGTCAATATCATGGAAGAGCAGCTGCGGACCATCAAAGAACGGCTTGACCAGATTGCATAATGTCCGAAAATAAAAATCAGGAGAGTAGCCTATGAGCAGTATGAGAGGAATTGATACCCCGATTCGTCAACGCAGGCGGATGGTGTTCCGAGAGGTAGCCAATCTGGCATATACCTCAACCAACCTGCGTGATGATATGGAAGCGCTGCCCTACAAGTTGGTGGACTATGAGGAATCGGAGTACTGGGAGAGCGTGTACCGGGACCGGGCCATTATCCGGGAGCGGATTCGGCTGGCCATGGGCATGAGCCTGCGGCCGGAGAACCGCAACCGTCCCGGACATCTGACAGAAGGGATGGAGGAGAGCAATATAGCCGAGAAATATTACGAGCCTCCTCTGATGCAGGTGATCCCTTCAGCCTGCAATGCCTGCCCTGAGAATATGTATGAAGTCACCAATGCCTGTATGGGTTGTGTGGCTCATCCCTGTCAGCTGGTGTGCCCCAGAGGTGCCATTCGCTTTGAGAAGGGAAAGTCGGTGATCGACCAGGAAAAATGTATCAGGTGCGGTAAGTGCAAGGAAATCTGTCCCTATGATGCCATCACTCACAGGGAGCGGCCCTGCAAGGCGGCCTGCGGCCTGGGGGCCATCAAAAGCGATGCCCACGGCAGGGCGGTAATTGATAATCACATGTGCGTGTCCTGCGGGCAGTGCATGGTTAGTTGCCCTTTCGGCGCAGTGGCTGACAAATCTCAGATTTTTCAGCTGATTAGGGCAATGCAGTCCGGCAAAAGCGTGATTGCGCAGGTTGCTCCGGCTTTCGTGGGACAGTTCGGGCCGAAGGTGACTCCGGATATGTTTAAAACGGCTTTGAAGGAACTGGGATTTGCGGATGTATACGAGACAGCCATCGGCGCGGACGCGGGCTGTATGGCGGAGGCGGAACATTATGTGAAAGAAGTCGCCACGGGACAGCAGGCGTTCAGCTTGACTTCCTGCTGCCCCTCCTGGATCATGATGGCGGAGCATCTGTTCCCCGAGACGATTGACAAGATCAGCCCGGAACTGACTCCCATGGTGGCCACGGCCCGAAAGATTAAGGAAGATCATCCGGACGCCCTGGTGGTATTCATCGGCCCCTGCGCCTCTAAGAAACTGGAAGCCATGCGCACCACAGTGCGCTCCGATGTGGACTTTGTCATAACCTTCGAAGAATTGGCGGGCATGTTTGAAGCCAGGAATATCCTGGTGGAGGAGATTCAGGCCCTGGACCATATGGAGGATGCCACCGCCGCAGGACGGGGCTATGGCGTGGCGGGAGGGGTGGCCTCCGCCATCGAGGCGTGTATCAAGGCGTACTATCCCGGCACGGAAGTGCGCATTGAGCATGCAGAGAGTTTGACAGAGTGCAAAAAGGCACTGTTATTAGCCAAGGCGGGCAAGATGAACGGCTGCCTGATTGAGGGAATGGCCTGCCCGGGGGGCTGTATAGCAGGTGCAGGAACCAATATTGCCCTGGGCCAGGCGGCCAGGGAACTGAGCAAATTCCAGGAGGCCGCTCACGATCAGATACCGTGTAAAGATCCCTTATAGTATACTGATCCAAATAGGGACGCGAAGGCGGCCATAGATGGATCACCAGAATGTATGGTGTAAGGGGA
>BLLU01000187.1 GCA_011959105.1 Lachnospiraceae bacterium
TCCCTTCTGCGGCGAAAGCCTATGAGGAGCAGCTTATGAAAGAGATCAATGAAGACCGCAGGGCACATGGGAAAAAACCTTTTGACAGGAATTCCGGCGGCGGGGAGAGCATGGACCGGGAGATCACGGTATCCACAACCGATCCAGAGAGCGGCATGTTCCGAAAAGGGGATCATAAACACTGTTTTGCCTATGAGGCCCATACAGTCTGTGACAGGCATAACTTTATACTGGATACGGTAGTCACAAGCGGAGTTAAATGTACATGACAGTGTTGCCTTTGATGCGCTTTATGAGAAGGTGACCAGAAGGTTTCCTCAGATCAGGACAGTCACCATGGATGCAGGATATAAAACCCCGTGGATCTGCAAGCGTATCATAGATGACGGACGGCTCCCCGCCCTGCCTTATAAACGCCCTATGACGAAGAAAGGGTTTCATGAATGGTATAAATATGTATATGATGAATATCTGGACATCGTCATCTGTCCGGAATACAAAAGCCTGCCGTACAGCACGACCAACCGGAAGGGCTACAGGGAATATAAGAGTCTGCGTTACCAGTGTGAAGCATGCCAGACAAGACAACTGTGTACAGAGAGCAGGAGCTGTCAGAACTCTAAATACTTGCTTATGATATAGATACTTGAAGTCTCACATGAGGCTGTAAATTTTTCTGTGTCTATGGAGGAAAAGTCCTTCCGATAAGATTCAGATATGTACAATACTATGTCGAATCCTGAGCTTGATTTTGTTGTCGATTTATCTTACTGATTATAGTTTTACCACTCTGTATGCCTTTATGCAGATTTTTCTAATTTTTGGCACCAAAATAAAACATTCCGGCTGCTTCTTTCCGTGGGCTCTGCCCACACCCGGCCTCTGGAATAAGGATGGGGTTCCCTGGCAATACTATAGATGCCGACGGAATAAGGATGGGGACAGCGGCATTCCTGTCAGGGTGCGCTGCCCCAGACTTTCCTAATGAAGCGAAGCTTCTATTTTACAGATACTGGGTCAGCCGTTCTCCATAGAGGACAGTAAGCTGGTTGAGTACCTGATCCCAGTTCCGATACCTCTGTGCCCACTTCTTCGCCACATTCAGGCTGGCCAGATAAAGCATCTTTTCCAGTGAACTGTCGCTTGGGAACACGCTCTTTGTCTTGGTGACTTTCCTGTACTGGCGGTTTAATCCCTCAATTATATTTGTCGTGTACATGATGCGGCGTACTTCGTCCGGGAACTGGAAGAAAGGGCAGACATCGTCCCAGTTGTTCTCCCAGTTGCTGACCGCATAGGAGTATTTCTTTCCCCATTTCTCCCTGACATCTGCCAGCGCCTCCAGCCCAGCCTTTTCATTCGGGGCATTGTATACCGTCTTGAAATCAGACGCGAACTTCTTCAGGTCACTGTAGTTCACATACTTGAACGAG
>BLLU01000188.1 GCA_011959105.1 Lachnospiraceae bacterium
ATACTTTCCATCCGGCTATCAGTGAAACGGAAGGGAAGAGGCAGATCGCTGAGCTTTATGTGAATTTTGGCATGGTTCTCATTATGGATATGCTGCCAAGGGCAGAGGTAATGGCAAAAAAGGAAAGAGAGCTCAGTGAAGCAAAGGCGGCTCTCAATCGTATTCAGGAGGAAATTGAGGAGATAAAGAGAGGGGGTGAGCTGTGATGGCAGCAGCCAAAATTGAGGCTATGTGGGATTATGACATGCACGACAACAGCATCCTGGTATTGGAGAAGAAAAGAGGGAAGCTCAGCCTGAATGAAGTGGGAGATTTCCTGAGGTATGAAAAGAGGGGCGGCTTCCAGGGGAATTATGTGCTGATTATCCGGGCAACTGAGGCCACTTGTGGCGGTTCAGGTTGGATGGATGAAGTGGAGAAAAAGGGAGATCAGTGGGTGCTTTACCAGGTGGAGCAGGGAGAGCCCTGCCCGGTGTGCTCTCATATGACACCAAGCATCCAGTGGTGCGAGAGCTGTGGAGAGCCGCTGAATGGAGAGGGCCCGACAAAAGAGCAGGCATTTGAGAATACAGAGAAGCTCCTGGCCACAATGAGGAGAGAGGCAACGGAGATGATCCGTGCAGGCAGTACCTATGAGGGAAAAATGGCCTGGTATCATTCACACCTGGGATCACTGGATTTTGCCAGGCAGATGGGCCTCATAACAGAGGAACGGCGGCAGCAGTTATATAAAGAGTTTGGGAAAAACAGACCGGAAAAGGCCCCGCAAAAGATTGATAGAAAAATAGAGCTGATCAAGCGTATGCAGGCAGAAATGGATCACCGCGCAGAGGTAGAAGAGAAGGCGGTGCAGCTTATCACTGAAGGAAAGCATGGAGAGGCCGTGGCTCTTCTCAATACCCTGGATGATAGCGTGATCGCAGGAATGCAGGAAGAATTTGAAGAAATGGAGGCAGGAGAAGAGCATGGGAAAAGCAGAGAATAGGCTGAGTTATAACGAAGTACGGGCTCGGATGGCTCTTCCCTATGAGGTAAAGATCCGAATGACGGAGAACCGGCTGAGGGAGTTTATTGGCTATTATGGGGAGGATGGTGTGGTTGTATCCTTTTCGGGTGGATTAGATAGCACTTTTGCGCTTGCTTTTGTAAGGGAGAGATACCCCAATGTATTGGCTGTATCAGTGACGGGGATCGAGTGCATTCAAAATATAATGCTCATAAAGAAAACCCCTAATGTAAAAGTTATTTCCCCAAGGTACTCACAAAAGGAAATAGTGAAAAAATTTGGTTATCCGGTTGTGAATAAGCGGGCCTCAAAGTGGCTGAAGGCGCTGCAAAACCCATCTGAAAAAAATAAGAATATCAGAAATTTAGCACTCACGGGGATTACATCTGAAGGGAGGGAGGCAAATTCCTATAAATTAGCAAAGAAATGGCGATTTTTGATAAATGCACCATTCAAGATCTCTAATCAGTGTTGTTATTACATGAAGGAAACCCCACTGGAAAATTGGTGCAAGAAAAATAAATATGCCTCTATTGTGGCAACCACAACGGAAGAAAGCAAAGCCAGGATGGATGGTTACTGTAAGAGGGGCAGCTGCAATAGCTTTGAGGGAACCGGTGACAGTGTACCGTTTTCCTTTTGGACTAAGCAGGATATTTTGCGGTATATCGTTGAGCATGACATTGAAATAAGTGAAGCCTATGGAGAGATAAAGCAGGATAAGGATGGGAAATATTACACAACCGGAGCAGACAGAACCGGATGCCCGGTGTGCATGTTTGGAATGGATAAAGACGGAAGCCCCAACAGATTTCAGCGGCTCTACTATGAGGATAACAGAAGATGGCAGCAGGTTATTTTTGATTGGGGATACAAGGAAGTATTAGATTTCTTCATAGAAAACGGCTTTACAAATTATCAATATTACCCACAAGAGGTATTAGAGCAGATGGCAGCAGGAGGAGGGAAAGAGGTTGAATGAGAAGCAAAAGGCTCTCCTGCAAAAGCTGAAGGCCCTTGCAGAGCGTGGTGTGGGAGGAGAGAAGGAAGGAGCAGAGCGGAAGCTGAAGCAGCTCATGGCCAAGTATGGAGTGGATCAGTTGGAGCTCGAAGGGGATCAGGTGAGCCGGTATGAAATTAAATACCGGGGAGAGTTTGAGAAGCGGCTGCTCTCTCAAATTGTATATAGGGCCAGGAATGATGCAGAGGGGCAATATTACCGCAGATACGGAAAGGGATCCAAAAGTATCCTCATTGTGGAATGCACAAAGGCCCAAGAGATACAGATCCGGATCGAATTTGAGTTTTACCGGGATTTGCTGAAGGAAGAGCAGGAGCTCCTCTTTGAGGCATTCATACAAAAGCACCGGATTTTTAGAGAATCAGGAGAACCACCAAAACTCCCTACACTGGAAGAAATGGAACGGTTAGAGAGAATGTGGGCAATGATGGCGGGCCTTCAGGAGAAGAGCTTTACACCATTGCTAGAAAGCAGATAGGAGGAAATGGGCATGAAACAAGATATAAAAGTGAAGATCACGCTCTCAGAGGGATATGAGGAGCGCTTCACTAAAGCCTGCATCCAGGTAGCAAGGAAAAGAGTGGAGAACCAGGAGAAGGAGCGCCATCCGGATCCGGCCATTCCTGCCAGGAAGGTGGCGGTGGTGTGAAAATGGTTTACATAAAAAAACGGGAGCGGATCCGAGAAATCTGCTCCCGGCATATGCCCTAAGGACATACTGACACCTAAAAACAGTATATCACTTTAGGGCATCCAGGTCAAGTGAAAAGGCGCTAAAAACAAGGCTTTTCTGCCTTGATCAAGATATTAAAGATGGGGTGATATACGGTTGTACATAAAAAAATTATATGACCTGGGATGGGTGAAGCAGATCGAAAAATACTATCCCGGTAATTATGGGGCCCCAGGGGTGAAGAGAGGGCCGAAGAGGAAGAGGACACCTGAGGACATAGCCCGGCAGAATAAGACAAACAGAGAGAAGAGGGTGCAGAGGTTGATCCTGGCCAACTTCCATGAGGGTGATTGGCACTTGATCCTGAGCTATAAGAAAGAGCAGAGGCCGGGCTCCTTCAAAGAGGCAAAGAAGCAACTGAGAAAATTTTTGTCTGATATGAGGAAGGAGTTTAAGAAGGTGGGGATCCCCTTCAAGTGGATCGCTGTCACGGAGAGAGGGAAGCAGGGAGCATGTCACCATCACCTGATCATTGAGGACATAGCGGATCAGAATTTGAATACCAAAAAATTGGTGCTGAAGTTTTGGGAATATGGTTCAAAGAGTTTTTACCCGCTGTATGAGGATGGGGAGTTTGAGGATCTAGCTGAGTACATAGTGAAGAAAGAAACCAAGGAAGAGGAAGAGGGGTGCTCATATTCCAGGAGCAGGAATCTGATCATACCTGAGCCGCAAAAGGAAGTGATTCATGCCAGGAGGTGGAGGAAGGAACCAAAGCCGGAAAAAGGTTGGTACATTGTGAAGGATTCAGTGGTGAATGGTGAAAACCCGGTGACGGGGCTCCCGTATCAACACTATACCATGAGGAAGATTGATCCAGGAGGTGATTCAGGGGATGCATGAGGTGAGCATATTCATTGAGAGCACATGGAGAGGCCCGGCCAGGAAGGATGGGGTGGCCATGTGGTTGGTGGAGTGCAAAAGGGGTGATCGCCTGGATACCCGGCAGGGCTTTGTGCATGTGAAAGAGGGTACAGAAACCCAGGGGAGCCTTATGGCCATGATAAATGCTTTTCACATTCTGAAAAAACCATGCAGAGCCCTGGTATTTACCAAGTGCAGCCACATTTTGATCTCCATGCAGCAGGAGTGGCCAAAGGAGTGGCAGGAGAGCGGATGGATCAATGCAAAAGGGAAGCCGGTGAAAAATGCTGAGCTGTGGAAAATGTTGATTGAGAAGGGGAAGGGGCACACCTACACCATGAAGGACGATCACCACGAATACGAGAACATAATGCAATCAGATCTCAGGAAGGAGTTGGAGAGTTGGAAGAATACAGAGAAGTAAGAAGGAGAACCATGGAGGCGGTACTGGCCAATATGGAGGGAGAGCGGGAGAAGGTAATGGAGGCGGCAGAGAAGGTGGCCGATGCGGTGATGGAGGCCATTGCTGACAATTACCGGAGCATTACAGAGGTGCATTCTATTGTGGAATGTGTGCGGGCCGGTGTACGGGTACAAATTGCCTATGCCGATCCGGATGAATTAGATTTTATGGATCCCTACACGGTGAGGCCGTGTTGGTAGGAAGGAGGAAAGAAAATTGACAACAGAAACCATGAGAGAGTTGGGGCAGGCCGCTGAGGAGCTCCTGAAGGAGAGAGGCCCCAAGTACAACATGAGCAACCATGAGGCAGAGGAGAAGCTCAGGGAGCTGCAAAAAGAGGAGAGCATGGAAAAGGTTTATGTATGCTCACAATATGGCAGCAGGGGTGACAAGGCCACAAATTTGGAGCTTGCAAAATTCTTTTGCATGTTGGTGATTGAGGAGGGAAAGATCCCAATTTGCCCTCATTTGTTTTATTCTCAGGTGCTCAATGATGATGTGGAATCACAACGGGCAGCAGGCATGAGGATTGGATTGGATCTCCTGAAGGATTGCATGGAGCTGAGGATTTTCACCGGCATCTCAGAGGGAATGAAGGGAGAGATCCTGAAAGCCAGGGAGTGGGGCATCCCGATCACCATAGCCAATATGGCCGTGATTTATTCAGAGGATCAGGCCTACTATGAGGAGCAGGAGATCGTGAAGGAGCTCAGGGAGGTGCTCAATGGCTAAAAGTATTATTCAGGACACACGGATCAGAGAGTGCTATCTGTGCAGAGAGGAAGCTGAGAAGCGTGGATATTATGGAGAGCTGAAGCACACCGGCCTGCATAAGCACCATTTTATATATGGCCGGTTTGGTGCCTTCAGGAAGAAAGCAGAACACTATGGGCTGTGGGGCTACATGTGCGCTGAGCGGCACCATGAGCACGGGCCGGAGGCTCCCCACAATAATGCAGAGGTGGATCGGAGGCTGAAGCAGATTGCACAAAGGGCCTTTGAAGCCAAGTATGGGCATGAGAAGTGGATGCAGGAGTTTGAAAAGAACTATTTAGAGGAGGAAGAGGATGCAGAAAGAGAAGCTCATGGAGAGCATGAGGCAAGTGGATTTTTCGGATCTGAGCTTCCCTCTGATAGTGGTGTATAGAAAACCCAAAGACTACCCGGATGCCTATGTGGCCAGGGTGTGGGAAGGGGCCAGGAATCTGCCCACAAATACACTCATTAAGAGGGAAACGCTTCAGGAAATAAGAAAAGATTTAAGGGCAGCAGGATTCACAATACGGCTCACCCGGACAGAGGGAGAGGATCCGGTGATTGCTGAAACCTGGCTCAGATAGGAGGAAAGGCATGGCCGAAATAGATATTTTCTCCCCGGTGAAAAAGTACGATGTGATTTATGCGGATCCGCCGTGGAGATACCAGGATAAGAAATGCAATGGAGCATGTGCTCTCCATTATGACACCATGAAAATTCAGGATATAAAAGATCTTCCCGTGAAGGAACTGGCGGCAAAGGATTGTGTAATTTTCATGTGGATCACATACCCAATGCTGAAGGAAGGCATTGAGCTCATGGAGGCATGGGGATTCAAGTATAAAACCATAGGTTTTCAGTGGATCAAGCTGAATAAAAGCGGTAAAGGGAAATTTTTTGGCCTGGGCCGGTGGACTAGAGGCAATACAGAGGCCTGCTTCATTGGCACAAGAGGAAAGCCGAGCAGGAAAAGCAATAAGGTGAGCCAAATTATTGAGGAGGTGATTGGCCCGCATTCTCAGAAGCCGGAAGTGGTACGGGATAAGATCCGGGAGCTTATGGGTGATGAACTGAATTACATAGAACTTTTTGCCCGGCAGCATTCTGAAGGTTGGGATTGTTGGGGGAATGAGGTTGGAAAACTGGACGATGACCAATTAACGCTATTTGATCAGGCGGCCAATAGCTGAGCAGGAAAGGAGAACACGGATGGCCAAGAAGAAAAAGGCGGTTGAGGTAAACCGGAAAGAATTTGACCGGATCCGAAAAATGGATCATAGCACCATGGAGAGCCATATTGCCGGATATTATGAGCGGGGATATACAGCAGGATATGAGGCCGGTCGGCAGCAGGCGGCTCCTTCCTTCAATCTCCCCACGGCACTGGAAGAAATACGGAAAATAAAAGGGATTGGAGAGGTAAAGCTGAGGGCGATCCATATTGCACTTGTGGCAGCAGGGGCAGAGGATAAGGAAGCAGAGAAAACCATGGAAGAATTACAGAAGGCAGCAGGCGGCCAATAGCCTGAGAAAATATAAGGAGGATAAGAAACATATGGAAATCACAAAGAAAAGGACAGAGGAAACAAATTGGGGCCAGGTGAAGGAACTGGTGGCAGCAGGCTCTTTGAAAGTAGGGGATGAAATCTCTGATAATCTGCTCACCGGGCAGAAAATGGTGTATGTGGTGGCAGATATTACAGAGGAAGAGGTGAAATTTGTAAGCAAGGATCTCCTGCCTGAGCGTGTGGTGTGGAATGAGAACGGGAGAAACACCGGAGGCTTTAAAGAATCGGATTTGTGCCGGTATCTGAATGAGGAGGTATGGGCCATCCTGCCTGAGGAGCTGAAGGCGGTGATCAGTGAGAGGGAGTGCCTTCAGATTGTGGAAGGGAAAGAGGAGCGCTTCATGCTGAAGCTGTGGCTCCCGTCTGAATTTGAAGTATTTGCCGATAGTTGGGCCTCTGAAGTGGAGGAGGGGCAGCAGTTTGAGATTTTCAAGGATCCCAGGAACCGGGTGAAATTTGACCAGGACGGAGAGAGGGCCCACTGGTGGCTGCTGTCTGTGTGTGCGGGCGGTTCTACCATTGCCTGCTTTGTCAACGGCTATGGCGTTGACAACTACGGCGGCTGCTCCCGCGCTTATCGGGTGCCCGTCTGCTTCAGTATCAAAAAATAATCAATATCAATCCCGCCGCCTTTGCGGCGGTGGGGTTATAAGGGGATAAGCAAGCGAATTTTCAGGAAGGAGGCTCATAATGCGGCTGATCAGTGCGGATGCGGCAAAAGAAATAATATGCAAATACGAAAACCGGGCAATACAGAAAACAATGGTTTTTGAAATAGAAAAGCTAAATGGTTGCCAGGCAACGGAGGAGCAGCTAATTGAGATATGCGGGAATGAGCCCATAAAATTTGAGGATTAGGAGGAGTTTTCCGGTGGAATGGCTTTTTGTCTATGATGGTGGTTGGTGGCTGAAGATAACGAATGCTGAGCAGCTCACGGAATACCACAAGAGAACCGATGGGCAGAGGTATGAGGGAGCAATAAGAATGTATAAGGACGGGAAACGGCCTGAGAATATGAGCCTGGAAGAGCGGATCAGGGCAAGTATGGAAGGCAACCGGGATTTTATGCTCATGCAGGCGGCCATCGTGCAGGCCCAAAACATTGAAGGAACATTTTTGGATGGGATCCGGTGCCTCAATATGGAGAGAGGCATGAAGGAGCTCAACGACATAAGGGAATACGGTGCTGTGTATATCAATCCGGCAGGAGGCAGCACCTTCTCAGTAGACTATACACAATTTTGCAGGAGGAAAGAGCTGATCTTCCCGGACTTCCAAAAAGAAGATATAAGGGTGAGGCGGTTTGAGGGCGGGATCCATTGGTATGCCTATATAGGTGATATGCAGGTGAGAAATGGAGAGGAGCTGAAGTGGAGCACCCAGGAGGCGGCCAGGAGCGCCGCTGAGGCAATAGTGAGTTGTTAGGAAGGAGGAGAAATATTGATCATATTACCCATAAAACGGAAGTGGTATGAAATGATCCTCACCGGGGAGAAAAAAGAGGAATACCGGGAAATCAAGCCATATTATAAAAGTCGATTTAAAAAGGTTTTCTATATGTACCCTCATTCTTTCATACCATACGGCTGGGATGTGCATGAGGTGGTATTTAGGAACGGGTACAGCAAAGAGAGCCCTTCATTCCGGGCGCTGTGCAGCCTGGATATAAAAACCGGAAGAGAAGAGTGGGGAGCGGAGCCGGGGGTGGAGTATTATGTGCTCACCATAAAGGAGATAATTGAAGGAACCCAGGAAGGAGAGAGCAATGGAGCAGGACAAAAGGCCAAGGTATAAAGGGATATGCCCGGAGTGCGGGCATGAGCTGTGGATCTGCAAAAGTATATTCATGGAAATGGGGATCAACCAGGGAGCCGGGCGCTGCCTGCAATGCAAAACCTTCCTGAGTATCCAGTTTAATGAGGAGAAGCAGGAGATGGAGCTCACAAAATTTGAAAGGGGCAGCAGTAATGAGAGCATCGGAGGGGGATTTTCAATGAAGAGTTACCCGATCCAAGTCCGGGAGCGCCGCTCCTGGGAGAGAAATGCAGGAAGGCAGAGAAGGACGCAAACGGGAAATGTAAAGGTTTTCTCATTAGAGGCAGCAGGGAGCCCTTCTTTGCGTGTAGCATATGCGAAGAAAAAGCGGAGGATCCGGAGGAGGAGGCTGAGAGCGGCCAGGAGGGCAGCGGTAATATTTGCGGCCATTCTGATTGTGGCGGCCATAATATGCAAAATAATGGCGGCAGAGGAGCCGGTGGAGGTGCCAGTGGAAGAGATTCAGCAGGAAACGGAGGCCGGAGAGCTCCCTCATAAGGCCACAGGGCCTGAGAGGGCACAGCAGGAGCCTATTCAGGAAACCCGATCAGGATCCGGAAATTCCCGCAATGAGTACCTTTTGGCCCGCCTTGCAATGGCTGAAGCAGAGGGTGAGTGCATAGAAGGGAAGGCAATGGTGATCCGGGTGGTGCTGAATAGAGAAGAAAGCAGCGCCTTCCCGGATACCATAGAGGAGGTAATTTTTGAGGATGGGCAGTTTACACCGGTAGAAAATGGCCGGTTTGATCGGGTGGAGCCTAATGCAGAATGTTGGGCCGCCCTGGATATGGTGCTCATTGATAAATGGGATGAAAGTGAAGGGGCCCTATATTTTGAAGCTGTATACAATGGGGAGAACACCTGGCACTCTGAAAATTTGGAATACATAAAGACAGTAGGCAATCACAATTTTTACAGATAGGAGGCAGAATGGGGCATAAATTCAGAATATGGCAGGATGGCAAAATGCTCATGCCGGAGGACGTAACAGAGAATACTTTCCGTTATCTGCTGAACCGGGATGGGGTAGTGTTCGGAATTGATCTGAGGAATATGAGATGGGAGGGCATGATCCGAATGGGGCCCGGCTGTATCATGTTTCAAATTGGCCGGAAGGATATGGAAGGCCATGAGATCTATGAGGGTGATGTGGTAAAGGTGCGGGATTGGGAGGATGGCAGGCGGTGGCTCACCGGTACTGTGGAATATGATAAGGAGGAATGTGGGTATTTAATCAATTTTGACACCGGCGCTCCTGAGCATGGAGGCCTGAGCATTTCCTTCAGCGCCTCTCCTGATTGCAAGGTATTGGGCCATAGGTTTGAGGAGAAAATGCAAAAGCTCCTCAGGGAGCAGAGGGAGCGCTTCATGGATCCAAGAAGGGAGGCGGCCATTGAATAGGAGGCAGAAAAGAAAGCAATTTAAAAAAATATATGGAATGAACCCGGAGCAGTATGAGGCATGGTGGGCAGAGCACTGGCCTGAGCTGCTCCATGAGCGCCTGAGAGAGGCACAGAGGGCAGCAGGAGAGGGGCTGAAGGAAATGGCCCGCCAAGTCCATGAGGCGGCTTTAAATGCGGCGGCGGGCATGGAAGAACTGAGAAGGGAGATCATGGCGGCGGCAGAATTTATGAGAGGAGGGGAGCAAAATGGAAATCATGTGGACGATTCTGAAAATGATAGGGGCCGGGTGTCTGATTGTATTGGCGGCCCTGGTGCTTATGATTCTGATAGTGCTATTCATAGCGGTGGCCAAGGCATTGACTGAGAAGAAATAGGAGGGAAGAAATTGGAAGAGCTGAAAATGGAAAGTAAAAAGATTATCATGCAGCAGTTTTTGAGAATGTGGGCGGCAGCAGGCTCCTGGATTGGTTGGAGGAAGTGGGGTATTATACGGCCCCGGCTTCCATGAAGCACCATGCTTCCTATGAGGGCTCACTATTCGATCACAGCCTTCAGGTAACACATGAGCTGATCATGCTTACTGATAGATTGGGCCTGAAGTGGCAGAGGAAAGAGAGCCCCGCCGTGGTGGGAATGCTGCATGATGTGTGTAAAATGGATGATTATGTGATACAGCAGGAGATTGTATCAGTAGACCAGGGCGGCGGGCCGGTATATGGGCCAGGGCAGGCGGTATGGAATGAGGAGGCGCTGTGGCCAGGGCATGGAGATAAGAGCTTGATCATGCTCATGGGGCACATTGATCTCACGGTGGAAGAAAAGCTCTGTATCCGGTATCACATGGGAGCTTTTACAGACAGTAAAGAGTGGAAATATTACACGGAAGCTGTGAAACGGTGCCCGAATGTGCTCTATACTCATACAGCGGATATGATAGCAACCAAGATCAAGGGGGTATGACTATGCGGAACTATATGCCCAAAATTATTGAGGGGAAGGTGAGCGGAACCGGGTGGCCAATAGATGGCCACACCCTGCTCCTCTCATTGTGGGATTATGACAATCACGAATCATGGCACCTTTACAGTTGGTCGGAAGAATCGGAAAGAGCCGTGATGGAAACCATGTATAAAACAGAAACAGAGGCGGGCATGTGCTTGTACGATTCTTTTGAAGAATTTGAGGAGCACTGGAAGGAATGGGAACCTCAGGGCACTTTTTGTATTCCTCTGAGTAATGTGAAAGAGGAAAAAGTTATAAGAGAGGAGGAAGTGGGCAATGAATAGCTGTAATTTCATAGGGAGGCTCACAAGGGATCCGGAAGTGAGATATAGCCAGGGTGAAAAGCCGGTATGTGTGGCAAGGTTTACCCTGGCAGTAGACAGACCGACAAAGGAGCGGGCGGCAGATTTTCTCACCTTCAAAGCATTGGGCGGCAGAGGTGAATTTGTTGAGAAGCACCTGAAGAGAGGCATGAGGATCGGAATTTGTGCCAGGGCAGAAAGCGGCTCCTATGAAAAGAATGGAAACAAGATATATTATACAGAGTTTATCTGTGAAGGCTTTACATTCTGTGACGGGAAGCAGGGGAACACCGGCCCGGCAGCAGGCGGCTACATGGAAGCGCCTGAAGAATATGAAGGGCTCCCGTTCAATTAGGAGGTGCTGAGGGTGACTAAAAGTGAGTTAGAGCAATTATTGGATCTCAGGAAAGAGATCCAGGAGTTGGATGCCAAGGTTGAAAAAATGCAGGAGCAAAGGGTGGGAAAAGTGACAGATAGAGTGCAGGCTTCCATGCCCGATTTTCCGTATGTACGCACAACCAAGACAATAACCGGGGTAGACAATAAAGGAAGCCGGAAGCGCCGGAGGGAGTTGACAGAAAGTGAGCTCCTTTTGCTGAAGCGGCGGCAGCAGGCGGTGGATGCAGAGTTTAAAATATCTCAGTACATAAAGAGCATAAATGACAGCAGGATCCGGAGAATTATAAGCCTGAGGTATGAAGAGGGGCTCTCCTGGGATAAAGTGGCCGCCGCCATGAACTGTGATCGGACATACCCGGAGAAGCTGCTCACTAAGTACCTGAAGGAACACCCGGAAAAGAAAAAGAGAAAAAAAATGAAAGTTTCTCACAATTCTCATTTTAAATGATCTATAATGCTATCAGGTGAAAATTTGTTGGCTTATCCCCTTATGAATTGAAACCTGAAGGAAAGGGCATCCCGCCTCTGTGCGTGGGTGCCTTTTTCGTGTGCAAAGGAGGGGGAAGGGTGAACATACAAGGGAAAATCAATAATTTACTGAAGGCCCTGAGGCAGCAGGGCATTGTATACAAGATAAATACTCAGCAATTTTATTCAGAGAGCCAAGGGCGGCTATGCACAAAGTTGATTTTATGGGAAGAGCACCCGAACCGGGATGGAGAGGTTTTCTTCAGTAAGGTGAAGCTGCTGAAATACCTGGCAGACAAGTGGAAGGAAGTGAATGAGCATGGAAGGGCAGCAGATGGAGAGAATGAAGGAACTGAAGAGGCTAATGAGCGAAAAGCAAGCGGCATTCTGTGATCATTACATTACCACGCTGAATGCCACGGAGGCCGCAAAACTGGCCGGATATTCTGAAAAAACGGCAAAAGCCATGGGAAGCGAAAACCTGACAAAACCTTACCTAAAAGAATATATAGATTTGCGGCTTGCAGAACTGGAAGAAAAAAGGGTGGCAAGCGCTGAGGAGGTGCTGCAATATCTCACAAGGGTAATGAGAGGAGAGGAGCGGGATCAATTTGATTTGGATCCTTCCCTTCAGGACAGAACCAAGGCGGCAGAGCTATTGGGAAAAAGATACCGGCTATTTGTGGATAAGCAGGAGATCACCGGGAAATTAGAGCCCGTCACCATTATAAACGATATACCAAGGGCACCGAATGGAGATTAGACTATCTGATCTCATTGCACCACAATTCTATGATATTCATTGGGATATTTTGGAGGGTAAACATACCCACTATAAGCTATACGGAGGCAGAGGCTCAACAAAGTCCTCTTTCGTGAGCCTAGAAATAATTTACGGCATGATGCAGGATCCCAATGCAAATGCCGCCTGCTTCAGGAAGGTGGGGAACACCCTGGCAGAGAGTGTATTTGAGCAGCTCTTGTGGGCCATAGACGCTCTTGAAGTAGGCCACTTGTGGAAAGTCACGCTCTCCCCGCTGAGGCTCACATATAAGCCAACGGGGCAGCGGATTGTGTTCAGGGGTTGTGATGATCCTAACAAGTCAAAGTCAATCAAGCTGAGGAAGGGTTATTTTAAATATATATGGTATGAGGAAAGGGCTGAGTTTGAAGGGGATGAAGATGAAAGAAAAATAAACCAGTCCTTAATGCGTGGCGGTGATAAGTATGTGGTATTTTACACATGGAACCCGCCAAAGAGCCTCAATTCATGGGTGAATCAGGATGTGCTTCAGGTGAGGGCTGACACCTTATGCAGCCATTCCACCTATTTGACAGTGCCCAGGAGTTGGTTGGGAGAGCAATTCTTCATTGAGGCTGAAGAGCTCAAAAAGCGGAAAAGAATGGCATACCGGCATGAGTACCTGGGAGAGGCTACTGGAACCGGTGGAAAAGTATTTGATAATGTGATTCTGAGGGAGATCACGGATGAAGAGATAGCGATCTTTGATAGGATTAAGCAAGGCCTGGATTTTGGTTTTGCGGCGGATCCGCTTGCGTTTGAAAGAATGCACCTGAATAAGAAGCAGAGGCGGCTTTATATCTTTGCTGAGCTGTACCAGGTGAACCTTAAAACCCGGAAGGCCGTGGCAGAGATAAAGAAACTAAACCCGGACAATAAGATCATAACAGCAGATTCAGAGGAGCCCCGCTCCATATCTTCCTTCAATGAGTTGGGCCTGAGGGTGTACCCGGCCAAGAAGGGGCCCGGATCGGTGGATTTTGGTGTGGCTTATTTGTCTGACGATTTGGATGAGATAATCATTGATCCGGTGAGGTGCCCGAATGCGGCCCGTGAGTTTTCCTCATACGAACTGGAAAAGGACAAAAACGGGAATTTTAAAGGATCGTACCCTGACAAAGACAACCATTCGATCGATGCATGTCGCTATGCCCTAGAGGATGAAATGGTAAATAAAAAGGCCAAGATAAGAAATAAGGCAAAAAGAGGTTTAAGATAATGCTTGACTTTTTGGCAGACATAAAATATAATGAATTTATGGCAGACAAAAAGTGAGGTGATAAAATGAGCCCTAGAACGGGAAGGCCGCCAGTAGAAAACCCTAAAGCTGAAAGAATAACAGTGAGGTTAGACAAAGAAACCTCAGGAATACTAAAAAAATACTGCGATCAGGAAAAGGTTGAAAAAGCTGAGGCAATAAGAAAAGGAATCAGGAAATTAGAAGCGGATATAAAAAAATAGAGTGTTGCGGCCCTGAGAAAGCATTTGCAACACCCTAACAACTGAGGGAATCCCTCTATGGGTACTTTATCATAGTTTGGGGATTCTTTCAAGGACAATTTGAAAGGAGATAACTATGAGTAAAGTAATTGAATTTAGACCGAAAGGGAATAACACAGAAACAAATAAGAAACCGGAAAATGAAACCATACGCACAATGAGCCTCATGTTAAACAAGATGGCTGATAGTTTGAATAAAATAGCATTAGGAAGAGCGGATCAGGATGATTATATGCACTGCATGAGATCATTCATGTTCCTAAATTATTTAACCAATAAAACTGAAGTGATGGCCGAAATTATGAAAATTGCGGAGCAGAGGAAAGCAAAATGAGCAGCAAATACCAATATTTTAACGGCCTGAAATTCACAAGGGATGATAAAACCGGGTATTATCTAAATTCCACAATAAGAAAGCGGATGCATAGATATGTATGGGAATTTTACAATGGGCCTATTCCAAAAGGGTATGATATACACCATAAGGATGAAGATAAATCTAATAATGACATATCAAACCTTGAAATGGTTCGGAAAGGGAAGCACCAAGCGGATCATGCAAAGAAATGGCATGAGAGGCACCCAGGGGCAGCAGATAATAATTTGAAAAAAGCCAGGGAAGAGGCAAAGAATTGGCATAGGAGTAAAGAGGGAATTGAGTGGCACAAGGAGCAAATAAGAAGGAATCCTATAAAGGAGCAGGAGTTTGTGTGCCAATGTTGCAAGAAAAAATATATAAGCAAACCGAATGGAAGAAATAGGTTTTGCTCAGAAAAATGTAAGGCAAAATATTATAGAATGAAAAAGAGGGCCAGGTGAGGCTCTCTTTTTGTTAGGAGGGATTGAAGTGGAGCGTTTTACATATCCGGCAGAACAATTTGACGAAAAAAATTTAGATAAAAATATCATTCTCACGTTGGTAAAGAAGCATGAGGGCATGGTGGCCCGCCTGCTGAAGAATAAGCGGTATTATGATGGGCACCATGAGATCGAGAACCGGAAGCGGGAGAAGGAGGCACCAAACAGCAAAGTAACATGTAACCATGCGAAAGATATTTCTGACACGGCCACGGGGTACTTCATGGGGAACCCGATCACATATTCAAACAGCGGGGAGCAGAACATTGATCCGTTACTCACGGCCTTTGACAATGCCAATGTGGATGACGTGGATGCGGATAATGCGTTAGATATGAGTATTTTTGGACTGGCCTATGAATATGTGTATGCAAAAGAGGGAGAGGCGGCCCCCGTTTCCAAGAATATCTCTCCATTATCCACCTTCATAGTGGTGGATGACACCATAGAAGAAAATGAGCTCTGTGGGGTGTACTACTACAAGAAAAAGAACTCTGTGCAGGACACATATACATATGTGGCCACGGTGAGCACAGCCAACTATACATATGTGCTGAATATTCTTGACAGCGGATCGGACATTTCCCAACTTGTGACAGAGGAGCCGGTGCAGCATTATTTTGGTGAGCCTCAGATCATAGAGTATCTGAACAATAAAGAGGCCATAGGGGATTTTGAGCAGCAGATCCCTTTGATAGACGCATACAACACTTTAATGAGTGACCGGATCAATGATAAAGAGCAATTCATTGATGCGGTGCTTGTTTTGTATGGGGCCATTATGGGGGATGATGAAGAGGAAACCGCTGAGGCACAAAAGAAGCTGAGGGAGAATAAGCTCCTGGAACTGCCTGAGGACGCAAAAGCGGAATATCTGAGCAGGCAGATGGATGAAAACGGGGCAGAGGTGCTAAGGAAGGCCATAAAAGAAGATATTTACAATTTTTCACATGTGCCCAACTTCATGGATGAAAACTTTGCAGGGAATGTGAGCGGGGTGGCCATGGAGTATAAGCTCCTGGGCCTGGAAATGATCACGAAGGTAAAAGAGCGGCAATATAAAAAGGGCCTCAGGAAGAGGATCCGGCTATACTGCAATTTCCTCAGTATGAAAGCAATTCTCATGGAAGCAGGCTCCATTATGACAACATTCAGCCGGGCGCTTCCTAAAAACCTTTTGGAACTGGCTCAGATTGTGGCTAACCTGAAAGACAATGTATCAGCCAAAACATTGCTGAAGCTCCTGCCCTTTGTGGAAGATCCGGACTATGAGATCAAAGAGGTTGAAAAACAGAAGGCCGAAGAGCTGAAGCGGCAGCAGGATCTTTTTGGAATAGGAGCCAATGAGCCGCCCGAATTTGGAGAGGAAGAGGAGCCTGAGGAGGAAGAAACCGATCCGGATGGAGATTCTGAGGAGGAACCAAAGGAAGGGGCCGAGGAGGAAGAGGAGAAGCGGCAGCAGGCAGCAGGAAGCAAGGGGTGATCTGAGTGGGATATTGGGAAAACCGGCAGGCTCAAAACATGTTTGAATACATGGAGGACGCTGAAACGGTATCCAGGGAACTGGCAGACATTTATGCAAAGGCTTCCCGGCAGCTCAATTATAGGATTGATGAAATATATGATAAATTCAAGGATAGGCACGGCCTGACCGATAAGGAGGCCATGGCCCTGCTGAATACTCTGAAGAATAAAAACGATATAGCAACGCTGAAGCAAGCTCTGGCCGGAAAAGCAAAGACGGATCCGGGATATGCGGATCTTTTGGCCAAACTGGAAAGCCAGGCCTATGGTGCCCGCATTGAGAGATTGGAGCAGCTTCAGACGGAAATAGACAGAATGATGCAGGAGGTATATAAGCAGGAAAAGAAAATCACCACTTCCCACTATAAAGACCTTGCAAAAAATTCCTATTACCGGGAGATCTACAATGTGCAGAGAAAAGTTGGTTTTCAATTCAGCTTTTCAGCAGTAGATCCCAAAATGATCAACATGCTCCTAAATTCCAAGTGGAGCGGGAAGAATTACTCTGCAAGAATATGGGATAATACCAAAGGCCTGGCCAGTGACCTGAAGGAGCAGATGATCCTGGGAATGCTCACCGGAAAGACAGAGGGGGAAATGGCCAGGGAGATCGCCAATAAGTATGCAGCGGGAGCCTTTGAGGCCCGGAGGCTTGTGAGAACTGAAAGCAATTTCATTTCAGGGCAGATGCAGATGGCAGCCTATGACGAATGTGACGCTGAATATTATGAGTATGTGGCCACACTGGATCTGAGAACCTCAAAACAGTGCCAGGAGTTGGATGGCAAGGTTTTCCCGGTAAAGGAGGCGGTGCCTGGTGTGAATATGCACCCGATGCACCCTTTTTGTAGGTCAACAACCATAATTCACCTGGGAGGGGATGTGGTGCCAGGGCTGAAGAGGCGGGCCAGGGATCCGGAAACTGGTGAAAATAAATTGGTGCCTGCTTCAACAAACTATAAAAAATGGTATCAGCAGAATAAGGCGGCCATAGAGAAGGCTGAAGGAAAGAAAAAGGTCAAGGGAAAGAGCTTGCATAAGAAGCAGGGCGATGGTAATATTAAGGTGCAGGCTGAGGAAATGAAAATAGAGAATTTCCCGGAGGCATTCACGGAAAAGGCAGAGGCAAAAAACACTCAGGCCCTCATTGATTATGTGAACGGTCTGAAGGGTGCGGATGCCAAGGTTGTGAAGCTGTATAACAGCATGAAGAAAATGGAGAGCATTGTTTCTCAGGGTATTCCCTTCAAAATATCACACGGGAAGAGCCATGCTGTGGTATCTTCATACCGGCCAAGTACCGGCCAACTGGTGGAAGTGAAGCTCACGATCCCCAAAGTGGCAGCAGGAGGCGGTGCCGGTGCTGTGAATACCACTCTGCATGAGAATATGCACCTGATCGATCTGTATCTGAGGGAGGATTTAGGCGGCCATGGGCATTTTAGAGGCTCTCAGGCGGCCAAGGTACTGGATGAAGCGCTTGCAAAGGTAAAGCCGGATATTGGAGAGAAGGCAGGGGCCCTCTTCAAAGAGTATAAAGAAGAGTGTTACCGGATAAGGGAGGCGGCAAAGGCCTCTTGTATGCAGAAAGTGGAGGAGCTGACAAAGCAGTATTATGGTGAAGGCAGCCCCAATGTGTGGGGAGATATAAAGAAATATAAACAATATGAGAAGGAGAGGAAAAAGCTCTATTCTCTCATGGAGGATGAAGTTGATACCATGTGCAGGAATGCCATGGGCGGCGGTGTGGGGCAGCTTCAGGATGTATATGATGCCCTGTCCGGTGGAATTGCAAGGGATAGCGGGGCGGTGCTGTATGGCCATGGCTCCAAGTATTACCGATCAATAGACGCAAGAAAAGCGGAAATAATAGCCAACTATGGGGCCATGAGCGTGACCAGGCCGGATCTCATTGATATGCTGAAAGAGGATAAGCCGGAACTGGTGGAAGCGTTGGATGCCCTTGTGGAGGAAATGCTGAAGAAAGTGGGTGATTGAGTATGAGCGATCAGGAATATATTGAGAAGCGGGAGAAAATTTTCTCTCTTTTGCTTGAAGTGAATGATCCCATGGTGGGAAAATTCTTTGATCAGGATAGCGAAAAAATGTTAGACGAAAAGATCGAAGTGCTCACAGCCCTAAAGGAAGGCCGGAAGCCTTCAGAGATTCCGAAATACTATGATATTTTGGAGCTGTACCCTGAGGAAGGGGCACAATGGGATTGAGGCAAACCGAATAAAACGGAGATACAGAGAGCTTTGCAGAAATGCAGGGCTCTTTTTGTATACAAAAAAAGAAGAGAGGAGGATCTGAGCATGAATTTTGGAGAAGCATTGGATGCCTTAAAGGCAGGAAAGAAGCTGAGAAGGGCCGGGTGGAATGGCAAAGGTATGTTTGTAGTTTATCAAAAGGGCTATCCTCAGGGGATTCCATGCAATAAGCAGACAGCGGAAGCATGGGGAATGAATGAGGGAGATCTGTTTGTGTGCAATCCATACCTTCAGATCAGCAATGTGGATGGCTCTCATTCCATGTGGGTGCCTTCAATAGGAGATTGCCTGGCAGAGGATTGGGAAGTGGTGGTATAGGAAGGAGGTGATCCATTTATCTCCCAGGCCGAGGGTGAGAGGCGGGCCCGGTGCTGCCAAGGGCTGAAAATAAGAGGCGGGCAAAACCAAAATAATGAATCTGTGGGGCCTGAAAAAGGAAATGCAGGGGCATATAGGAGGAAAAGAAAAGCATGAAGTTTATGAATAACCATTATGGAGTAAGCAGGATTTTTGGCCGGGCGCATTGTGCTATGCCCATGAATTTACAGTTTTTTGCAGAGCCGGATGGTGGGGCCGGAGGTGGAGGAGCCTCAGGAAATGCCGGAGGAACCGGTGGAGAGCAGGGGGCAGCAGGCGGCCAGGAAGGCGCTGAAGGAGCAGGCGGGGCAGCAGGAGCAGATACTCCTCTCAGTTTTGACGATTTTTTAAAGGATCCGAAAAATCAGGCAGAATTTGATCGGAGAGTAGGCAAGGCCCTGGAAACAAGCAGGAGCAAAATGCAGGCTGAGATCAATACCAAGGTGCAGGAAGCTGTAACTGAGGCAGAGAGATTGGCAAAAATGAACGCTGAGCAGAAAGCACAATATGAGCGGGAGAAGAAAGAGAAGGAGATTGCCGACAGAGAAGCGGCCATCACCAAGAGAGAGCTCATGGCAACGGCAAAGGAGCAGCTTGCAGAGAAGGGGCTCCCCATTTCCCTGGCCGATGTGCTGAATTATGCAAGCGCTGAGGAATGCAGCGCCTCAATAGAGGCTGTGGGCAAAGCATTCCAGGAAGCAGTTGAGAAGGCGGTGAATGACCGTCTGAGCGGCGGGAAGCCGCTGAAAAAAGCCGGAGATAAGGCCGCATATACCATGGAGCAGATAAAGAACATGAGCACCGCTGAAATAAATCAGAATTGGGAAGCTGTGCAGGCGGCCATGCAGGCAGGAAAATAAGACGATTAAAGGAGGAAAGAAAAAATGTCAGTTGCAAATTTTATCCCCACAATTTGGAGCGCCAGGCTTTTGGCACACCTTGACAAGGCACATGTTTATGCCGCCCTGGTAAACCGGGATTATGAGGGGGAAATCAAAAACTATGGTGATACCGTAAAGATCAATCAGATCGGGGATGTCACCATTAAAGACTATACAAAAGGGAAGGATATTGACGATCCGGAGGAGCTGAGCGGCGATCAGAACACCCTCACCATTGATCAGGCAAAATATTTCAACTTTTCCATTGATGATGTGGATGCCGCCCAGGTAAACCCTAAGCTCATGGATGCGGCCATGCAGCGCTCAGCATATGCCATGAATGATACAACCGATCTCTTCCTGGCAAACCTTTTGTATTTGGGAGCTGTAAACAATGGCACGAACCTGGGAACGGATACAGCGCCGATTGTACCGGCCAAAGATAATGCCTATGATTACCTGGTGGATCTTTCCACGGATTTGACAGAGAAGAACGTGCCCACGATTGGGAGATGGGCGGTTATTCCGGCATGGTATCACGGCCTTTTGCTGAAAGACAGCAGATTTGTGGGAAATGGTACAGATTACAATAAGGCCCTGATTGAAGGCGGGGAGATCGGTGTGGCAGCAGGCTTCAGAATTTGGCTCTCCAACAATGTGCCGAATACTGAGGGCACAAAGTACAAGATCATTGCAGGAACCAATGCAGCAGGCTCCTATGCTGAGCAGATCCTTAAAACAGAGGCATTCAGGCCTGAAAAGAGATTCTCTGATGCCGTGAAGGGCCTGCATGTGTATGGTGCCAAGGTATTGCAGCCTAAGTGTGTTTCTGTATTAACGGCAAATAAGAACTAAGGAAGGAGGGCCAACAATGTTCATCTTAAACAAGAAAACCGGAAATATTCAGGAGTGCCACAATGCGGATGCGATCAAGGTATGCCGGAAGGATACAGATCATTATGCTGTGGCGGCAACCAAAGAGGAGCTTGAAGGGAAGGCGGCAAATAAGCCTCAGAACGGGCCGGAAAAGCCGGAGGCGGGGGAAAACACCAATACACCCGAAAAAGCCGCTCATGAGGGCGCTGAGAGGCTCAGAGAGGGCAAGGAAGAGCAGCAGGAAACCGGAGGAACCGCTGAAGGCGGTGAAGGGCAGCAGGAAGGAACCGGAGAAGGAGCCGGGCAGGAGCCTGGTGCCGGAGAGGAGAAGCCTGGCCAGGGAGAAGAGGATCCTCTGAATGGTGCAGGGGATGAACGTCTTGCAGAGCTGAATGGGAAAAAGGTGGCTGAACTGAGAGAGATTGCCAAAGGAATGGGGATCCAGGGCTATGCAAACATGAATAAGGATACCCTGGTGGCCATGATTATGAACCATTAAGCGGGAGGCGGTACTGTGACAGATTTGGAAATGCTCAAAAAGATAACGGGGGAGGGGGATGAAGAGCTCCTCTCCCTTTTGCTTTCCCTGGCAGAGGAAAAGGTGCTCTCCCTGGCAAACCGGAGAAAAATGATCTATCCCCTGAAGCCTGCGGTGAGGGAGTGGGCAACGGTGGCATATAACCGCCTGGGAATGCAGGGGGAAACAAGCCGGAGCGAAGGCGGGATCTCTTCAGCATTTGCAGAGATTCCAAAAGATATTGAAACCGTGATCAAACGATACAGATTAGGGAGGATCGGCGGCCATGCGTATGAGAAGGAGCCTGATGAAGAGTTACCACCTGAGAAGGAGGAAAACGGGGAAGGACAGTGAGGGCGGCTCCATTGTGAGGTATGAGGAAGCGGTGGAGATCAAGGCAACCATATGGCCTGCGGGAGGCAAGGTGCAGGCTGAAATGTATGGAGAGAGGCTCTCCTATATCAAAAATATGGAATATGGGGGAGCTGAGGCCATGCAGGAAGGCGATGGCATCTGTGTGTTTGTGGGGCCGGAGGCTCAGCCGGATTATAAAATCATTTCCATAAAACCGGAGTACAGCCCAAAGGTGATGGAGTTGGAGAGGATAATATAATGGCAGTAAACGGTGTGCAGAGCTTAATGAGAAAATTTAATCAGTTGGGGAGCATGGAACCTATTGTATACAAGTCTGTAAGGAAGCAAACCCTGGCAGTACAGCATGTGGCGGTGAAGCTGTGCCCGGTGTACTACCCTAAAGGTGATCCGATCCCTGGGGTATCCTCAGGAGGGCTCAGAAACAGTATATTTACGAAGGTAGAGCAGGATGCGGATGCAACTATTGGCTGTGTTTACACCACTAAAGCATATGCTCCCTATGTAGAATTTGGCACCGGGCCGGTGGGTGAGGCTAACCATGCGGGGATCTCTCCCAATGTGCCGGTGGCATACCGGCAGGATGGATGGGTGTGGCAGGATAAAGAGGGAGGTTTTCATTCCACGGAAGGGCAACCGGCTCAGCCGTTCATGTACCCGGCCCTGAAATCCATGGAAAGGTATGTAACAAGGGCGATAGGAAACGATTTGCAGGCAGCTATGAGAGAGGTTGGTGGAAATCAATGATCAATGTGAAGGATCAGGTATACGGGGCGATCCAGGGCATTACAGAGAATGTGAGCGATACATACCCAAAAGAGTGGGCCGTGCTTCCTGCTATCCAGTACACTGAGGAGGATAATTCCGTGGTGGAATGGGTGGATAACAAGGAAAGCAAGGCTCATTTGCTGTATAAGGTGGATATATGGAACAATGCAAGCACCTCAGAGGTGGCTCTGAAGGTGGATGCTGCCATATCTTCCCTGGGATTAAAGCGCATTGCATGTGGTGATGTTCCTGATCCGTCCGGCCTGAAGCATAAGGTTATGCGGTATGAGGGCATTATTGATGTGGAAACCGAAAGAGTTTACAACAATTATTAAACCAAGAAGGAGGTAAAAAGAAACATGTTAGCGAATGGAGCAACACTGGGATACAGAAAAAAGGGCTCCTCTGAGGAGTATACAAACCTTACTGGCCTGAAGGAGATCCCTGAGTTAGGTGACGATCCGGAAAAGGTGGAGAATACCGGCCTGGCCGATAAGGTGAAGCAGTATGAATTTGGTATAGGGGATGCGGGGGATCTCACTTATAAATTTAAGTATGAGAATACCTCAGAAAATTCCCCGTACAGAGTAATGAGAAAAGCAGGGGCCACAAAAGAGGTGCTCTCATTCTGTGAGGAGCTGCCCGATGGCACCCGGTATGAGTATGATGCCCAGGTATCTGTAAAGAGATCAGGCGGCGGTGTGAATGGTGTAATGGAGTGGGATCTCAATATGGCTCTTCAGAGTGAGATTGTAACAACGGATCCGGAATAAAAAATAAAAACTATATCAGGAGGATAAGAAAATGGGATTATTTGGAAATGGCAAGGATAACGCAATGGCGGCAGCAGTAGAGGCGGCAAACCAGGCAGAGGAAACCATGGAGCAGCAGGAGGCAGCAGGAGAGGCAGAGGAGAGCAAAGTGATCGAAATGCCCAAAAGAAAGCTCTTTGCACTGTGGGAGGTAGGAGGGCAGAGCTATAAGCTGAAGCTGAAAACCTCTGCCATTGTGGAGCTTGAAAGCAAGTATAAAACCAATTTAATGAATATCATGGGATCCGGCCAGGGCGGGATGCCTGCTCTCTCTGTAATGTTGGATGTGGCCCATGCCGCAATGAAGGACTGGAACCACGGGATCACCAAAAACGGGGTGATGGACATTTTCAACAGATATATTGAGGAGGGCGGCTCTCAGTTATCATTTTACATGACAGTATACATGGAGATCTTCACGGTGAGCGGTTTTTTCTCTGTAAATCTGAGCAATCAGATGGGAGAAGCCCTTCAGGAAGCTCAGGAAACCATGTAAAAGAGCCTGAAACAGTATCAGAGGCAATAATGGGGCTGTACCCTGCATTTTTGGATGCCGGGTATGGCCCTGAGTATTTTTGGGAGCTGAGCCTGGGAGAGGTGAGCGATCTCCTGGAAAGCTATGCCAGGAGGAAAGAGCACGAACAGAAAAAGCGGGAGGCAGAGCTGAAGGATCAGATCATGCTCCTCTTCAATCAGGCCATACAGATCGGCAATGTGGTTGGGAGGCTCATGGATAACAAGGTGGCCATCCGGCTCCCGAAAGAGTATTACCCGGAATTATTTGGAAATGAGGAGGAAAAGACAAATTTCACCGAGCAGGAAGATGCAGGGGATAAGCGCAAACTGAGCCCGGAAATGGAGTTACACAAGGCAAGAATGGATGACTTTATCTTCAGGCACAACATGGCCATGAGGGAACGATTGGCCAGGGAGCGAGGTGAAGAGAACAGTGGAAGGAATGACACTGGAACGGCTGCAAGTGATCATAGAGGCACAGACACGGGCCTATTATGAGGAACTGCAAAAGGTACAGCAGCAGACCAAAAAAGCAACCAGTGCAGTTGAAAAGCAAACAGAAAAAATAAAGAGTGCATTTGGCAAAATTGGGAAGGCGGTGGCGGTTGCCTTTTCTGTAACGGCGCTCATTAGTTTTGGGAAGAGCTGCATTGAGTTGGGCTCTGACCTGGCAGAGGTGCAGAATGTGGTGGATGTCACATTCGGAGCAATGTCTGAAACTATAAACCATTTTGCCAGGGATGCACTAGAGCAATTCGGCCTATCTGAAACAAGCGCCAAGAAGTACACCTCAACATTGGGGGCCATGCTGAAATCCATGGGAATTGCCACGAACCAGGCGGCAGAAATGTCCATGGAAATGGCGGGGCTTGCGGCAGATATGGCCTCTTTTTATAACCTGGAAACGGATGTGGCATTTGAGAAAATCCGATCCGGAATATCAGGGGAAACCGAACCTCTGAAACAGTTGGGGATCAATCTGTCTGTGGCAAACCTGGAAGCCTATGCCCTGAGCCAGGGCATGACGAAGGCTTATAGCGCAATGTCACAGCAGGAGCAGGCGATCCTCAGGTATAACTATCTCTTATCGGTGACAGCGGATGCACAAGGCGATTTTGCCCGCACTTCAGATGGGTGGGCTAACCAGGTGCGGATCCTCACTGAAAGATTTAACGCTCTGAAGGCGGCCATTGGGCAGGGCCTCATTGCTGTACTGACACCGGTGATCCGGGTGCTCAATCAGCTATTGGCCAAAATTTTGACAGTAACCGATGCCTTCAGCAATTTCATAGCGAAGATCACCGGAAAGAATACCAAAACCACAACCTCAGTGAATGAAATGGGAGGGGCCCTAGATTCAGCAACGGATTCAGCGGGAAGCCTCTCAGGGGCCACGGATAAGGCCGGGAAATCCGCAAAAAAGGCAGAGGAGGCTTTTCATGGCCTGGCTTCCTTTGATGAAATTCACAGCCTTACAAAGGCAGCAGAGGACAGCGGAAGCGACGGATCCGGGGGAGGCGGTGGAGGAGGAGCTTCAGGAGGAGCGCTCTCAGAGAGTATTGTGGATGCAGCAAACGAAGCAGACGCAACACTGAACCCGGTACTGGAAAAGATTTGGAACCGGATGAAGGAGCTTGCCGAGCTCTTCAAGAAGGGATTTAAGGCAGGCCTGGGAGATGTAACCCTGGAGCCTTTAAAGCAGGCCATTGAAGGAATTAAGAAGAGCCTGAAAGAGATTTGGACGGATCCCGCCGTATTGCAAGCGGCCAATAATTTCCTGAATACATGGGCCTATTCTTTGGGGCAGCAGGCAGGAGCGGCGGCGAGCATAGGGATCACGATAGCCACAAACCTATTGGGCGGCCTGAATAAGTACCTGGATCAGAACAAAGAGCGGATCAAGCAGCACATTGTTAGCATGTTTGATATAAGCTCAGAAATTGTGAAGATGCAGGGGGATTTTGCTCAGGCGGCGGCCAATATCTTCTCTGTATTTGGAGGAGAGAACGGGCAGCAGGTAACGGCCAACATAATAGGGATTTTTGCCAATGCGGCCATGGGTGCAGCCGAGATCGGGGCTAAGCTGTACCGGGATATAACGGATATAATTACAAGGCCCTTTATAGATAATCAGGATAAATTTAAAACGGCCCTGGATGGCACCCTGGGAGTGCTGAGCGGCTTTTTGGGGAATATCAAGCAAGTGGTGGATGACACCTTTAGCAAGGCGAATGAGGTGTATGATCAGCATGTGGCCCCCATGTTCAGCTCACTGGCAGCAGGGCTCAGCAGCATAACCGGGAAATTACTGGATGCATATAACTCATATATTCTCCCGGTACTGGAAGGCCTTCAGGCGAAGGTGAAGCCGCTGATTGATGAACACATACAGCCCGCAATTAACAAGGGCCTGGAACTGATCGGAAAGATAGCGGATGCAATAAAGGATATTTGGGAGCAGACGCTTCAGCCATTCATTGAGTGGTTTATTGCCACGGTGGCCCCGTACATAGCGGCGGCCCTGGATACGGTGGGAAGTGTTTTCCTGACAGTGGCCGGTGTGGTTGCTGATGTGATCGGGAATATATTTGACGCATTGGGCGGCCTGATTGATTTTATAGCCGGAGTGTTTACTGGTGACTGGCAGAGGGCATGGGAAGGAATTAAAACCTTTTTCTCTGCAATATGGGATGCCATAAAGAATATAGTGAGCGCTGTGTGGAGTGCGATCAAGGCCATTATTTCCACGGCCCTGGGAGTAATCTCTTCAGTTATCAGTGCGGTGCTGAACACAATCAAAACCATTTTTTCAACCATTTGGGAGGCGATCAAAACTCTCATAAATACAGTGTGGAATGCCATAAAAAGCATAATCAGCACCACGATCAACACGATAAGCACGATCATAAGCACTGTACTGAATGCGATAAAAACAACCTTCAGCACGATTTTTGAGAGCATAAAGAATACAGTAACAACAATTTTTAATGCAATCAAAACCTTCATAACTACAACAATCAATACCATAAGCACCACGCTCAGCACTGTGTTGAATATCATCAAGACTACCTTCAGCACAATACTGGAAAACATAAAAAATACAGTTACAACCGTATTCAATGCAATCAAGGCCTTCATAACCACAACCATAAACACAATAAGCACCACACTCAGCACCGTACTGAATGCGATCAAGACTACATTCAGCACGATACTGGAAAGTATAAAAAATACAGTTACAACGGTTTTCAATGCCATAAAGAGCACGATCACCACAATCATAAATGCGGTGAGCACTACGATCAGCACTGTGCTGAATAGTATCAAAACCACTTTTAGCACAATCCTGAATAGTATCAAAACAACCGTAAATACCATTTTCAATGCTATAAAGAGCACGATCACCACGATAATGGGAACGATTCAGAGCGGAATAAGCACAGCCCTGAGCAGTATCAAAACAACGTGGAGTAATATGTGGGAGAGCATGAAAACCACGGTGATCAATATCTTCAATGGCATTTGGAGCTCTATAAAAGGGGTGATAAATTCCATAATTGGAGGAATTGAGAAAATGGCAAACGGAGTGATCAATGGTATTAACGGAATGATCCGGGCGCTGAATAACCTGAGCTTTGATGTGCCGGATTGGGTGCCGGGGATAGGAGGGAAAACATTTGGCTTTAATATCTCCACAATAGGCAATATATCCATTCCAAGGCTTGCAAAGGGCGGTGTGGTAGACCAGGCCACTATTGCAATGGTAGGAGAGGCCGGGCAGGAGGCGGTTGTGCCACTTGAAAACAACACCGGATGGATGGATAAGGTGGCGGCCAGGATTGGGGAAATTATCTCAATGAATCTGAGGGCTATCATTGGAGAAATGGATGGCGCTGAGGAGTGGCAGACAATTCACACAACCGTATTGCTTGACAGTAAAACACTGGTGGAACAAACAGACAAATACAGACGGAGAAAAGGCTATCAGATGGCCAACGCATAAGGAGGGGAGAGAGAACGCATGGCGGCAAAATATCATAATATTCTGATTGTGGGCGGGGTATCTCTCCCCGATCCCTCTCAGATGACTATATCCGATTATGACATATCGGAGAGTGAGAGAAATGCCAACGGAAAAATGGTATCTCAGATCATACGGGAGGACGTGCATAAAATTGAGTGTAAATGGTTCGTGCTCAGGCCGGATGAATACATGGTAATAAGGCGGGCAATAAAGAAAAAGTTTGGGCTGAGCGTGAATTTTTTCATACCGGATCAAAATGCCGGAGGAAGCCTGGAAATGTATGCCGGGGATAGAAAAACACCCATTTACACCTATGAGGAGGGGAGGCCGGTATATAAAGATTTTACAGTAAACTTAATTGAAATGTAGGTGATGCAGTATGCAATATGTAAGTACCGAGTACAAGGAGGGCATGAAGCAGGCGGCCCGGAATAAATCATATATGAGGATCAGCCTGGGCCTGATAAACCAGGCGGCCCAAACGGCGGCAGAGGTGCAGAATGTAGGATATACATATTTTGCCGATCTCATTAAGCCTCTGAGCACAGAGGCGGTGAATAAAATCTATGCAACCTATGAGAATGATTTTTCAAAGGTGGATCGCTCCATGTATTTCCTGCCCAGGAATGGGCCGGGGAAGAGCTTTTATAATGCCGGCATGGTAACAGAGGCATTATGCGGCCAGGGGCAGCAGCCGGTGGTTATCATTCATTTCAATACACTGGATCCATTGGATATAAAGGGCCTCACCCTGGAATTGGGGGAGGCTTACCCGGTGGAGCTCACGGTGGAAACGGATGAAGGCATTTTCAACTATGAGAACGATTCACCCACATTCAAGACAGAGGACACCTTCAACAACACCACATTTATGAAAATATATCCAAGGAAAATGAAAAACGGGATCGCCAGGTTCCGGATCCTAAATATCGTATTTGGGATCGGAATCACGTTTGACAATGAGAAGATAGTGAGAGCTGAAATGAAGAGCCACATTTCCCCTATATCGGAGAGCCTGCCAAGTGTTGACTTTAGCGTGACCATAGAAAACATGGATAAATACTATAATGTGGATAATGATGACAGTGCCATCAACTACATGGAAACCGGCCAGGAAATGGCTGTATATTACGGGTACACCCTGAACAATGGAAGCATTGAGTGGGTAAAGGGAGGCACTCTCTTCATGCAGGAGTGGAGTGCTGATGATAAACTGGCAAAGTTTGGCGCTGTGGATATTTTTGAGTATATGAATGATGAATATAAAAGGGGAGAGTACCGGCCTGAAGGTATCTCTCTTTTTGATTTGGCGGTGGACGTGTTTGAGGATGCGGGTGTGCTCCCGGAGGGGTACTGGATCGATCCATATCTGAAAAAGGTTATAGTATACAATCCGCTGCCCATGGTGAAACACAAGGAATGCCTTCAACTCATTGCCAATGCCGGGAGAAGCGTGGTAATGCAAAACCGGGATGGAATTATCATGCTGAAATCCTCTTTTGAGCCGGAGAAGGAGGTGGCGGCAAACCAGGTGGCAGAGTACGGCAGTATTGAGTGCCTGCTGAAAGAGCGGCCATATTCTGAATATGCGGCATTTGAGCAGAATTATTCCCAGGTAGGCAGGCAGCAGTATTTTATGCCCAGGGGGAAGAATTTCATGGAGGTGGGCTATGTAAGCGAATCCATAAGCAATGAGGAGGGATATTTTGAGGAGAACCCGGTGATCACCCTCACCATGGAAAGCGCCTATACCTTTTACAACTTAACTCTTCTTTTCGGAAGCATTCAGCCGGTGGAATTTACGATCACCACATTCAACGATGGGAAGCGCCTGAAGCGGTTCAAAAGCAAGAGTATCACGGAAAAAACCATAGTTTACTATGATTTTATAGACACCGACAAAATAGAAATTGAATTTACCAGGGCAAAGCCGCACAACCGGATCCACCTGAAGCAGATTCTTTTTGGAAGTCAGACGGATTATAGGCTCACCTATGACGATCTAACGGCCACACCCAACGGCACCAAACTGGAAAAGGTGAAGGAGCTGAGGGTGATCCGGACAATCTACACAAGAGGCACAGAGCTGAAGGATCTCACAACGGAAGAAACCATATTGGCAGCAGGAGAAGTGAGGGAATTTGAAATAAATTTCGGTAATGCGGTGCATAACCTCTCAGCGGTGTGCATGATAAATGAGGCTATTCAGGATTTTGGGGCCGTGGTGGTGGAAAGTAGCTCTTACTGGTGCAAAGTCAGGATCACAAAGCCCCCGGCCAAGGATACCAAGACGGTGATCACGGTGCGGGGATATGAGTACAACATCACCACTTCTCAGGAAACCACAAAGCTGAATAACAGCGGCAGCATTCAAACCTGGAATAATCCGCTCATAAGCTCAGCAGAGGACGCTAAGAACCTGGTGGAATGGGTGGGGGCCTACTACAAGGGCGGCAATCAGTATGAATTGAAGTACCGGGGAGATCCGATCCTGGATACCAATGATCTTGCATACCTAGAAAGCCGGTATGTAGAGAATTTAATGATAAGGCTTGAAGATGTAGGCTTGAACTATTCCGGGGCCCTGAGCGGTACACTGGTGGCAAGGAGGCATGTGTGAAATGGAATGGATAACACCAAAAACAGACTGGATGGCCAGGCAGGATGAAGCCGGGAACTATGCCGGGGATTATTTCAACACCGTGGACTTTAACCGGATCAAGAATAATATTGAATTTTTGGGGGCCGTGGCCCGTAAGTTTTGGCCGGTATTTGTGAGGGCAATGCCGGATCGGAAATATGAGGAATACCCTTTTGCTGATGAAATAAACACTCTTTCAGATAATTTGGAGGCGATCAATGCCTTTGTAAATTGCGAGATAGGCCAAAAAACGGTATATGAGGAGAATGGTGCATTTATTGGCTATGACGATCTAAACCGGTTAGAATCGGCCTGCCTGAAGCTGTATGAGGTTATGTGGAACCTCTACACACGGCCAGTAAAGCTCCCTTTTCGTTTGGGGGCTTTTTATTATCCCTTAAAGAATCCAAGGATACCACGGCCAAAAGAGCCGGAGCGGCTCAGGCTCCCATTTGGATTGGGCACAAGGTTGGGCGGGGCATATTATCCATTCAAAGCCCCTTCAGCATATGAAGAGCCTCAGGTGGTAACAGAATTGAGAAGGCTTCCCTTCAGGTTGGGCGATCAGTATTTCCCGCTGAAGGATCCGGAGATACCACGGGAGGAAGAAAAAGAAATCAGAGAGAGGAGGTTGCCTTTAATTGCGGGCCGTGAATATTTCCCGTTTGGGAATCCACGGGAACCGAAAAGAAAAAGAACGCTGCCCAGGAGATTGGGCGGCAATCATTTATTTAACGAATAGGAGGGCATTATGTCAGTATTAAAAACAGATTATGTGGATGACGTGATCAACAAAGAGCTTGCGGCAGATCGCAAGTTTGGAGAGGTGCAGAACGAGGATGGCACCAAGAGCTATAATGACGTAACACCGTACACCCAGGAAGGGGATGAATACGGTGCAGAGCAGATCAATTTTGAGAATAAGCATACCAATTATGCCATAGAGGCAGCAGATCGCACCTATGAGGGCCGGGATCTTACAGTGGAATTTGCTGAGGAGATTGCCGGATTTTCTGATCCGTGGCGGTGGATTAAAACCAGGCTTGCAGCCCATAACATTGATGGCCTGCATGTAGAGGACTATATACCCATTTACATGGGGAATTATCTGATCAAAATGCAGATTGCCGGTATAAATACATATACACGGTGCTGTGATCAGGAGGTAGGGTGGCATATTGATTGGATCTCAAAAGATTGTTACCCGGATACTGTGCAATGGTTCACTTCAAACGATAACAACGGAACCTCAGCGGATCCTTATCCCTATAACAAGTCAACCGTGAAGAGCTTCCTGGCCGGATTAGAGGCAAAGCTCCCGGCAGAGGTGCGGGCGGTTATCAGCTCCAAGCGGTTCCTTTTAGAGCAGAGATATTCTGCATCCGGAAAGCTGAATGATTCAACCTCATGGGGGTGGCAGGATTTAGGGAAACTGTGGATC
Organism: Lachnospiraceae bacterium; assembly: GCA_011959105.1. Lineage (GTDB taxonomy): Bacteria > Bacillota > Clostridia > Lachnospirales > Lachnospiraceae > Acetatifactor. Next base: position 31,963 of record BLLU01000188.1, read on the forward strand.
CCGTGTGAATATGAAGTGTTTGGCTCACTGATTTGGGCAACAAAGCCATGGGGAGAAGGCCAGGCGGTGCAGTATCCGATTTTTGCGAACAGTTGGAAGAATCGGATCAAGGGGGCCGGTGACGGAGGAAGCCGGGCCAACTGGTGGCTGCTGTCTGTGTGTGCGGGCATTTCTACCAATGCCTGCCTTGTCTACGGCGATGGCGGTGCCAGCAACGACAGCTGCTCCAACGCTTATCGGGTGCCCGTCTGCTTCCGAATCACGGAATAATCATGGATCAATCCCGCCCCCTTCCCAGGGGCGGGGTATAATTTGCGAAAGTGAGGAAAGAGCATGAGTGTATTGGCAAGGCTCAGGAGCGCCTCAAAATTGGATGTGTTGGATCTTGCGGAGGAAATAAGAGCAGAGGCCACAAGGTTGGTATGGAATACCAATATAGTGCCTAAAGGGTGGCGGGATATATTTGCAAAGCCAATGTGTGTGCTGTGCCACAAGCTCTATACTCAGATCCGGGCAGCTAACAGAATATGGAGCACCACGGAGGAATTAGTGGAGAAGAGGAAGGCAAAGGCCCAGGAAGCTATTGACACCTTGCGGGATATTTATGATCTCATAAATTACCTGGCCACTACTTTGCCGGTGGATTGGAACCGATTTGATCCGCTCCTGAATTTAATGCTGAAGGAAGAGGGAAAGCTGAAGAATTGGAAGGACAACACGAAAATAGTTAAAAGAAAATAATAAAATATCGGTTATCCGCTGTATTTTTCGCACCGGGCCAACTGGTGGCTGCTGTCTGTGTGTGCGGGCAATTCTACCAATGCCTGCAATGTCAACAACAATGGCAATGCCAACAACAACAGCTGCTCCAACGCTAATCGGGTGCCCGTCTGATTCACTACCACAAACGATCCGACAAAGTACGCTGTAAAAGACAGAAATCTGTATCAGGTAGAGGAAGGAGTGGATGACCGTCACTTTGAAAAAAGTGTAAATGACCTTGCCGCCTCTCATGTGCTCAGAGAGGTGGTTTTTGCTTGTTTTGGGTGGGTGTACGCTGCTTGCATGGTGCAGAAATCGGAAGGGAGCTGAAAAGAAGGTGCAGAGGTGCATTTCATACCCATACCATTATGCGGTTAGGGGCACAAATACCGTACAAGGAGGAGATGGGCACAATTTTATATGACAAGTGAAGAAAGAAGAGCGGGCAGAGCTCAGCGAAGGAGAGAGGCCAGGGAGGCACACCGGAGGGAGAGGCTATCCGAATATGATAATTTTGAACGGGTGGCAGATTATAACTCACTTTACCAGGCATACAAGGATGCCAGGAAGGGAGTGGGGTGGAAAGCCAGTGTGCAGCGGTACAGAGCCGAGCTGAGCAAAAACCTTTGTAAAACTCATAATGCACTGATCAATGGCGAGGATGTACGAAAGGGCTTCATTGCTTTTGATTTGGTGGAGAGGGGAAAGCTGAGGCATATTCAGAGCGTGCATTTCTCTGAGCGTGTGCCTCAGAAGAGCCTCTCACAAAATGCGCTCATGCCGGTACTCTCCAATAGTCTGATATATGATAACGGAGCATCCAGGAAGGGTATGGGAATCAGCCATGCCATTGACCGGATCACGCTTCATTTGCAGGAGCATTATGCAAAATATGGAAATGAGGGCTATATCCTGCAAATAGATCTGAAAGATTATTTTGCAAGTATCCCACATGACAAAATGAAGGAGCAGATCCGGAGCAAATTCACAGATCAGAGGATCATTCACCTTGCAGAGCAATTTATTGATGCCTTTGCTGAGGAGAAAATGAAGGAAATGGCACAATTTAAAGAGGCGGCCATGGAGTACGGTGAAGAGTATGCCAGGGGCCTGGGATTGGGAAGTGAAGTCTGCCAAATATGTGCCGTTTCTTATCCTGATAAAGTGGATCATTATGTGAAGGACGAAAAAGGGATCCGGCCATATGCCAGGTATATGGATGATTCATATATCATTCACATTGATAAGGAATACCTGAAGGAGATACTGGAAGAGGTGCGAAAAATATATGAATCATTGGGAATACGGCTCAATGATAAGAAAACCAAAATTGTGAAGCTCAGCAGGGGCTTCACATTCTTAAAAACACATTTCCTGCTCACGGATACCGGGAAGGTAGTGAAAAGAATATGCCGGGATTCTGTGACAAGGGAAAGAAGGAAGCTGAAGAAATTTGCCAAGCTGAATGCTGAGGGCCACATGAGCTATGAGCAGATCAGGGCGGCATATCAATCATGGCGGGGATTTGCCGGGAAAAAGGATACATACCACACTATCAGGAGAATGGATGCCCTTTTCAACCGGCTATTTATAGAAAATTGGGAGTACATCCCATATATCCCTAAAACAGTATAAGGAAGGAGAAAAAACATGGAAGCAATGACAAGAGAACAGATTGAGGCAGAGATCAGAGGATTGGATCAGCTTATGAGAGAAAAGGACTACATAGGCACCAAGATCGCAATGGGGCGGGCCACGGTGGAGGAATATGCTGAGGAGATCGCTGAATCTGACAGAATGGCCGCCAGGAAAAATGAGCTCAATGCCATGCTGAAGGAAATGGATGAAGCTGAAGCGGAATAATTTCAGGTGCTCTCATAGGGCCCTGGGATATTGCAGGAGGACACTGGAAGAGTGCAGCCGGGAGTGCAAAGAATATGGAAATTGTGGGGAATGTAAAAGTTATTACATGCCATACAGCCAAGAGCCATGCTCCCGATGCGTTTTCTGCAAAGTGCAGGGGCCGGAAAATGAAGAGGAAGGAGAGGAGCAGGAGTGAGCATAGGAGAAATAGTGGCGGCTATTTCAGGCGGGGCTCTCTTCCTGGGCACCTTCATAGAGGTATCCAAGATCAAGATCAATCCATGGAGCAGCCTTTTTGGGTGGATCGGCAACAAAATGATGGCCAGTGTGAAGGAAGAAATGAAGGAACTGAGGAAGGAGCAGGAGGAAATTGCCAAAAGGCAGGAAGAGCTTGCAATACAAAGGGCGATAGATGCCGCCGACAATATCAAAGCAGAGATTTTCAATTTTTACAACGAATGCCAAAGAGGGCAGAGGCACTCTGAGGGTGAATTTAATTATATCATACAGCAGAATGAGAAATATGAGGAGCTGCTGAAGGTGACGAATGATCCCAACGGTGTATATGAAGCAGAATATGAGTATATTCTGAAGATTTACCATAAGTGCCAGGAAGAAAAGGATTTTTATGTGGGAGGTGAGCCGGGTGAGGCTAAGCAGGGAAGAACTCAGGGAGCATGAGCGGAAGCTGAGGAGGATTGAGATCCAGGGAGAGCGGAAGCTATTGGAGGAAGAGCTGAAACAGAAGCGGGAGGAATACTGGCCGAAAAAGAAGCCGCCAAACGCTTCCAAGGTGGCCCTGGCTTATATCTTCATATCATGTACGGCGGTACAGCTTTACTCTATGGCCGCAATGTGGCACTTTGCGGATCTCTCAGCGCTGTACAGCCTGATCGGGGCCACGGTAGGAGAAGCGATCTCATACTGTGCCTATGCGGCAAAAGCAACCAAAGAAAACACGGAGGGCGGCATTGTGCATGATATGGCAATGAGAGGCCCTGAAACATGCTCAGAGAGCCAGGAAGGGCCCTCTGAGGCGGCAAAAGGATAAGGAGGCATATTTCTATGGATAATATTTTATTAAAGGTTATTGAGCTTGTGGTGATTATTGCAGTAACACTCATTATGAGGTACGGGATCCCGCTGCTCAAAACGTGGGCAGAGGAAATGAAGCTCACCGGAGTTATGAAGTGGGTGGCCAAGGCCGTGGAGGCGGCAGAGCAGATGAATAAGGAGGCAGGATCCGGCGCCGAGAAAAAGGCCATTGTTACGGAGTTTTTGAAAGAGATTCTTGCAGCTAAAAATATTTCTATTTCGGATGCTCAGCTTGAAACCCTGATAGAGGCGGCTGTGTTTGCTATGAATAACAGTAAGGGGGCATAAAAGTGTGGAAGGCGCTGCTTATTGTTTATGTGGCTGTGGCTGTAATATTGGCCATGGCCTTATTATATCTGTTTTGCAGCTCATGGAATGAGTTGAGTGAGGAAGAGAAATACATGGAATACCCGGAAGGAGCAGGAGAAGGCTTGATCGCCATCTGCTCCTTTTTCGCTATTTCCTTATTGGCGGCGGTGCTGTGGCCGTTTCTCCCCCTGGTGCTGATCGGGGTGTGGGTATATGGGAAGATAGCGGAGAAATACCCGGATTTGTGCAAAACGGGAGAGGAGGAAGAGGATGAATCTGAAGGAAATTGCTGAGAGGGCGGCTCCGATCATTTTTTCCCATGAAGGGGGTTATGGATCGGTAAATAAGAACGATAACGGGGCTTTATCGGTTGGGAGAGTCCAGTGGCATGGCAGCAGGGCCCTGGGCCTTATGAAAGAGATTTGTGAGGCCCTGGGAGCCAAAAAGGGCAAGGAAATATTGGGGGCGGCCCTTTATACGGAAATTACAGCAAAGGGCACCTCATGGGGCAGCAGGAAGGCCACAGAGGAAGAGGCGGGCCGGTTATCTGCTGCCCTCAGTACCACGGAAGGGAAGCGGGCCCAGGATGCGCTTGCCTTAAAAGATATTACCGGATACTGTACCCATATTAAAAATTTAGGAGTAACAGATCCGGCAGCTATTATTTTCATGGCCGATATTGAGAACCAGGGCGGGGCCGGTGCCTCTGCCCGGATTATCAAGGCGGCCAGTGGAAAGACGTTGGATGCGCTTTATGCTTCAGCGAAAAGTGACAAAGTTTTCAGTAAGTATATGGCCCGGAGGGATGCGGTATATGCAGCAGTAAAGGGCTATGAGGAAAGGAGTGATCAGATGGCTGTATTGATTGGCCATGCAAGTATTGACGAAAACGGAACAATTCAGGGGAAAACACCGGGGGATCAGACCGCAAAAGAGATCTGTATCCGGGAATGGTACAGTAAGCCGTGGAATGTTTACCTGGAATGCCTGGATGATACCCTGGCAGACAAGGCTGCCGCAATCATGGAGGAGATATGCAAAAATGATAATTATGGCTATTCTCAGCCTAACAGATGGGCGGGATATAATGCGATCATTAACAATGGCCGGAAGGTGGCCGGAGGCAAGGGGGATTTTGATTGCAGCTCCCTGGTGCTTGCGTGTTACATATTGGCAGGCCTGAGCATTGCCGCCAGTGGCTACACCGGTAATATGAAAAGCATTCTCCTGGCAACCGGCAAATTTAAGGCATACACGGATGCTGCCCACACCGGATCCAGTGCATACGCAAAGAGGGGCGGCATTTACCTGAAGGAAAGCTCTCATGTAGTTATGGCATTGAGTAAAGGCTCAAAGGCCTCAGGAACGGCTTCAGGAGCCTCTCAGAGCACAGCAACGGCCTCAGGTAATAAAAACTATGTAGGCAAGGGAATAGGCAGCGCAACGGCCAAAAGCAATATGAATGTGAGAACCGGCAGCAGTACCGCATCCGGATCCATTGGAGGAGTGACCAAAGGAGCCTCTGTGGAGGTATTGGAGATCCTGGCCAATGGTTGGTATAAAATTGTATGGCCGGGCGCTTCATGTGGGTATGCCTACACAAGCAATGCAGGCGGCCAGTATTATACCTATGTGGCCAATGGGGCCACGGCGGGCAATGCTTCCCTGAAGCCGGTGGGGGCAAAGAGTTTTGCCAAGGGCATTGCCGGAGCCTATAAGACCACGGCCAACTTGAACATGAGAACCCATCCGGGAGTGCTGAAGAGTGAGAATATTATCATGGAGATCCCGAAGGGGGCAACTGTGAGAAATTATGGTTATTATACCATGGTGGAAGGTGTGAAATGGCTCTATATTGCCTATGATGGCAAAGAGGGCTTTTCCAGTAGTGAGTATTTAAAGAAATCATAAGGAGGGAAATGCAATGGCAGAGGTAAAGAACACGAAGGAAGCCCCGATCCGGGTGATTGCGGGCACGTTTCCGGCAGCTTGCGGGGATTATGCAAAAAAGCTGAAAGAGAGCCTGGAAGCGGCAGAAATGAAGGATTTTAAGGTGGAACCGGCCAAAGATCTGCCCGGCTATATCATGGTATCTGCTGAATGCGGCAGTAGGGAAGAGGCAAAGAAGCTCATTGAGCAGGCGGCAGCCAAAAAGATCCGGCTGTCAATGTAAAGGGAAAGAGGAGGGCCTGCCCGGCTCTCCTCTGTTTTCTCCTTTTCATTCTGAGGGGTGACCGCATTATCGTGGGAGAAGTGAGGGGCGCCGAGGCGGCGGACATGATGCAGTGCCTGAACACGGGACATGACGGTTCCATGTCTACCGGACATGCCAACAGTGCCCGGGACATGCTGGCCCGGCTGGAAAATATGATTCTCATGGGCATGGACATTCCGCTGCCTGCCATCAGAAAGCAGATTGCCTCCGGCATAGACATTATCGTGCATCTGGGCCGGCTTCGGGACAGAAGCAGGAAAGTATTGGAAATCTCGGAGGTAATGGGAGGCGAGGCAGATGATATACGACTGAATCCGCTGTATCGTTTCGAAGAGACGGGGGAACTGCCGGAAGGGCGCGTGCTGGGTGCACTGATCAGAAAGGGGGAACTGCTTTGTGACCAAAAACTCAAGGCGGCGGGGCTTGAGACTTAGCTTTGGAGGCCGGGACAGCGGCTGTAAAAACAGCCTTATCTGCTTCCCGGAGGGTCTGTGGGACTTGGGAAAAGGCCTGCTGGTGACGGGGTTGTTCGCGTTCTTTTTCTATAGAAGTATATGGGCTCTGCCTCCCATGTCCCTGGTGGGGTGGTTTTACCTGAAAAACAGCGCGCGTCATCGCCGCCGCCGGGGGGATCGTCTATTGCTGCTGCAGTTTAAAGAATGCCTCCAGGCGGTGGCGGCATCCATGAGGGCAGGATATGCCGTGGAGAATGCTTTTGCAGACAGTATGGCCGACATTCGAAGTATGTTTGGAGAGGGCTGCGCTATGGAGGGGGAACTGCAACTGCTGCGACGGGGACTGAGCAACAACCTGCCTCTGGAAACTTTGCTGACAGAGATGGGACAGCGGGGCGGCCTGGAAGAGATGCGGGAGTTTGCGGAAGTGTTTGCCATCGCCAGGCGAAACGGCGGAAGCATCCCGGTAATCATTGATGCAGCCTGTGGTTCCGTCAATCGGAGACTGGCTGTGGAAGAGGAGATGGAGACCCTGCTGTCTGCCCGCAAACTGGAGCAGCGGGTGATGAACGCCATGCCCTTCCTGATTGTCTGGTATGTGGAGGCCGGCAATCCCGGCTACTTTGACATGTTGTATGGAAACCCAGCGGGCATAATGTTGATGACTGTCTGTATGGCAATCTATCTGGCAGCTTATGCCCTGTCTGAATGGATTTTTGACAAGGCATTTGGGGGGACCCGGCAGGAAGAACGGGAACCCATGACCGAGTAGGAAGGAGAAAGAAAATGTATCTGATAGGATCAGGGATGGGTGTGGGATTTGTTCTGCTGGCATGTCTGTCCCGGGGGGAGGAGGGAAATCTGCTCAGAAGAATCTCTGTATACCTGTATAAAAAGGGCTGTATTCACAAAAACCCCCTGTTGAATGCCCACCATGTGCAGAAGGATCTGGAAAGCCTGCATCCGGGAGAATCGGGGCTCTTGCTGCAGGGAGAATATTATATGCAAAAAATTCGCCTGCTGTTGCTGGTGCTGGGAGTGGGAACTTTGCTGGGAGTTGCGGCCCGGGCCGGGGCGGACCTGGAGGGAAGCCTGACGGACTGCGGGGAATTGTTACGGCCCTCACCGGGGGAAGGGGAACGACAGGTGGAACTGCGGGCCTGGCTGGAGGGGGAGGAGGTGGGAAACATCATTGTGACAGTGCCGGAGCGGCGGCTGGACAGGCAGGAAGCCCAGGAACTGTACGAAAGATTCTGGGAAGCCTGGAAGAGGAGGGCGCTGGGGGACAATCCGTCCTGGGACCAGGTATCCCTGTCCCTGACGCTGATGGAGGAACTGGAGGGATACCCCTTTGCCGTCACCTGGAAAAGCAGCGATTATGAGGTTCTGGGGAGAGACGGAAGGATTCACGCCGCTCAGATGCCTGTGCCTGTGACGCTTATGGTGGAAAGCCGGTATCAGGAGGAATGTTGGCAGGAGAAATTGGAACTTATGGTGGTATCCCGCCCCCTGGAGGGAAGGGAACTGTTGGCAGCGCAGGCGCTGGATGCCTATCGTCAGGCAGAGCAGGCGGATCAAAACCGGGATCGGATTCTTCTGCCGGAAAAACTGGGACAGGATAGGCTGTCCTGGCATGAAGTCAGGGAAAACCACAGTTTGCTGCTGATGCTTATGACGGCGTTCACTGCGGCTGGGGTATTCCTCCTTCAGGACCGGGATCTGCACCGACAGGTGCTGAAGCGGCGTGAACACATGAAGGAAAACTATCCGGTGATAGTGAATAAATTTCTGCTGTATCTGGGGGCGGGTATGCCCATCCGCAGGGCTTTCCAAAAGATAGCACTGGACTACCGACACAGGCAGCATGGAGAGCCGCAGCCTCTGTACGAGGAGATGCTGCTGGCCTGTAACCGTCTGCAGGCGGGGATCTCCGAGAGCCGGGTATATGAAATGTGGGCGGCCCGCACCGGTTTGCAGGATTGCGCCAGGCTCAGTACCATGCTGGTACAGAATCTGAAGAAAGGGAATGCGGCATTGCTGGCCCGTATGAGGGAAGAAGGGGACAGAGCTTTGCAGGAAGATCTGAACCTCCGCAGGAAAAAGGGGGAGGAGGCGGGTACCAGACTGCTGGCACCCATGGTCATGATGATGGCCATTGTGATGGTGCTGGTTATGGTCCCTGCGTTCCAAAGTTTTGGCATATGAAAGGCCGGGCAGAGGGATAGGGCAGGTTTGCCGGGCTGGCGGTGTGCACACAAAAAGGCATGCAAAAATGGAAGTATGCAAAATGAGAGTATGCAAAAAAGAAAGTATGTAAAAAAAGTAAATAAAATAAAAGTAAATGAAATAAAGGTAAGTTAAAATAGAAATGTGCAAAACAAGAAAAATTGGAGGAAAGTGAAATGAAGATGTGGGAGAAAGTAAGGAACTGGGCGGATGCAAAGGTGATTGGCTGGAAGAATTTTATGGTTGGAGAGAATGCCGGTATGGGAACGGTGGAGGTGATACTGATTATTGTGGTATTGGTGGGAGTAGTCATCATATTCAAGTCACAGATTACCGAACTGGTGGAGTCCATCTTTTCCAAGATCACCAGGCAGGTCAACAAAGTCTGAGGGTGTCCATGAAAAACAGGAAAAAAGGTAAAGACGCCAGAGGACTAGGGGGATATCTGACGGTGTATATGGCGCTTACCCTTACAGTGATGATATCCCTGTGCCTGGTATTGATCCAGGGGGTCAGGAGACATACTGCCGCATTTGAGGCGGAATGTGTGATGGATATCGGCCTGGACAGTGTGCTGGCAGAATACCACCGGGTGCTGCTGGAGCGCTATGGCCTGCTTATGGTGGACACTTCCTATGGAACGGATTATCCCTCTTATTACAATACGGAACGGCATCTGTCAGAATACCTTTCCCATAATTTCCGTTATGAAGATTGTCTCAGCCTTCCGTTTTTATACCGTGATCTGCTGGGGCTGGAATTGGAGGACGTTCAGCTGCTGAAAATATCCCTGGCCACGGACCATGAAGGAAGGGTGTTTCAGCGCCGGGCGGCGGAGTGTATGCGAAGCCGCCTGGGATTGGAGTTGGTGGATAAACTGCTGGGTTGGATGGAGGTCGTGGAGGGATATGGGCTTCTGGAAGAGGATGTGGAAGAGCAGCTTGACCGGGTAAGCGAGGAATTGCGGCAGTATGACGGTACGGAAAGACAAATTGGAGAAGAAGAGTGGATCAAGGTGGAGATTGCAGATCCCACTGAGACTGTGCGGACGCTGCGGAAGGAAGGTATCTTAAAATGGGTGGTGGAGGATGTGGGCAGCCTGTCAGAAACCGTTATAGACCCCGGTCAGTATATCAGCGGGCGGATCGCCAAGGGAGAGGTCAATCATGGCAATTTTCCCATGCAGGAAGAGTTGGATCCGGCAGAAAATATCTTTTTGCTGGAATACTTTCTGGACTTTGCGGGCAGATACGGGAGTCCTCTGGAAGGCAGTCTGCTGCAATATCAGGTAGAGTATTTGCTCTGCGGGTCCTCCGGGGACAGGGAAAATCTCCGCAGGACGGCCAATCTGCTATGCGGCATCCGCCAAGCGGCCAATGTGATTTATCTGCTTGGGGATGCGGCCAAGAGAGGCGAAGTGGAGATAGCGGCGGCGGTGTTGTCCGGAGCCGTTGCCCTGCCGGAGCTGCAGCCTGTGTTTGAGACTGCCCTGATCCTGGCATGGGCTTATCTGGAGAGTTTGTACGACGTAAGAACACTGCTTGCCGGGGGAAGGGTGGAACTGCTTAAAACAGATGCCGGGTGGCATTATTCCCTGGCCAATATCTGGAGTCCCCCGGCGGACGGCCGGGAGGAGAAGGGGGAGGGCCTGTGCTATGAGGACTATCTGCGGATATTGCTGTATGTCCAGTCGCCGGATGTGCTGGCCATGCGGTTTATGGATCTGATGGAGATGGATATCCGCCTGACTCCCGGAAACAGCCATTTCCGCATGGACGGGTGTATGGACAGCCTGGAGGCGGAAGCTGTGATTCACTCTGGCTATGGATTTTCCCTTACGATAAAGAGGGAAAAAAGGTATTAAGATCAGACGGCACGAACAGCAGCGGCATGAGGAACAGGCCGGAAAATATAGAATAGAACGGTCCGTAAAAGAGAGCAGGAAGGCAGGAATGTGTATGAAAGTAAAGAGAGAGCAGAGGTATGTATAAGAACTTTTATGGCTTCAGAACTAAAAGCGAAATGAAAAGAGCAGGAACAGGAGGAGATGAGGCAGAGGTAAGGGGAGGTGAACGGACATGTCTCTTCTATGGATGGTAACTTCTTACATTTCTGACAAACAATATTTTATCGAGCCTTCTCCCATGTGCAACTCCCTGTTATTCGGCTTCCTTTCTTTGCCATGTATAGAGGGGACATGTCCGGCTATCTCCCACCGTAAAAAGAAACCACAAGAGTGCAGGGGGAGTATGACGGTAGAGGCGGCTGTGGCATTACCGCTGCTGATCCTGTTTATCCTCCATTTGGCCAGTTGCCTGGAAATGTTGCGCCTGCATGGCCGGCTGGAATATGCGCTTTGGCAGACAGGGCGGGAACTGGCCGTGTATGGAGCGGCGGAAACGGCGGGGGATGTTCCTGATTTAGCTGTGTCCTATCTGTATGTGAATGGCAGGCTTGAACAGATACTGGGCGGAGACTATCTGGACAAGGCTCCCCTGGCCCATGGGAGGCAGGGACTAAATTATCTGTCGTCCCGGTATCTGGAGGAGGAGCAATGCATTGACATCCTTCTTACTTATCAGGTATGTCCTTCCATTACCTGCTTCCCCTTTCCCTATTTCCGCATGGCCAGCAGATATTTCGGGAGGGCCTGGACGGGCTATGACGTAGGAGGCGGGGAGGGGCGCATTTTCTATGTATATGTGACGGCGGACGGGGAGGTGTGGCACAGTAGAGGGGATTGCTCCTACTTAAAACCAAATGTCTCTGAAACACTGCCCGAGACGGTGTGGTCCCTTCGCAATGCCAGTGGGGAAAGATACCGTTCCTGCAGCCGGTGCCGGGACTTTCCCACTGGCGATACAGTGTACTTGACCCGGGAGGGAAATCGGTATCACAACACCAGAGGATGTCCGGCACTGTTGCGGCGGGTGCGCGCCGTGGAATGGCAGGAAAATATGCCTTACCGGCCTTGCAGCCGCTGCGCAGTACCACGTGGTGCATAGTGAAAAGTGCAGATGACGCTATACAGCTAACGCAAAAAGAGAATCCAAAATGTGTGAAGAAAAGGCAAGGAAAGAGATTCCAGGATGTCTTTGAATATGTCGGAACAACATGGAAAGGAGCGGGTGCCTGAGTGAAAGGAAACGCAGAGGGAAAGGGGCTTGCGGTATAAAAAGGGAAGCTGACAATGGACCAGAGTTTTTGAAACAAAAAGAGGAGGTATTGCTATGTGGGATTGGGTGGGAGCCCTGTGTGCGGCGGTACTGTTGGGCTATCACGGCCTACTTGATATCAAAAGAAAAAGTATACCTGTAAAATCCCTGTTCCTGGGTGCAGTGGTCTCCTGCTGCTGGGTTCTTGGAAAGGGTTTACTGGGACAACAGTCCTGGGCAGTCCTGGGAGCCGGATTGCTGCCAGGAATTGTAGCGCTGCTGCTGGCCAGAGTCACCAGGGAGCAGTTAGGTCGGGGGGACGGCTGGGAATTGATTCTTATGGGAAACTGGATGGGCCTGGCGGATTGCCTTCTGGCTTTTGGGGTCGCTTTGGCGGGGATTTTTTTGGTAAGTGCTGTTTTGTTGTTAATAGGTAAGGTAAACAGAAATACCCGCATTGCCTTTGTCCCCTTTCTGTGGACAGGCACAGTGGTGGTACTGCTGCAAATTTGGATCTTATGATGGAGGAGAAAACCCAATGGATCATGGAAGAAGAGTGGGAGGTTATTTTTCTGTGGAGGCGGCTCTGGTGCTGCCGGTGGTATTAGGGGTGTATCTTTTTCTGATCACCATGCTGTTTGTCCAGTATGACAGATGCCTGCTGGAACAGGATATGGCATCTATGCTGATAAAGGCTAGCAATCACTCTGGCACACCTCGGCAGCAGTTGACATATTTGCAGGAACTGACTGCCGCATGGGACAGGGAACAGTATCTGTGGCTGGAATTACAATCTCCCCATTTTACTGTACAGGGAGGGCAGATCTGTCTGGAAACTGCAGGAGAGTTTGTCATGCCAGGGTACGGTGGCCTGAGTGACGTGGCCGGGCTTCATCGGCTGGAACTGTCATTTCGGTTGAATGTTTTGGACAGGCCAGCGCTGGTAAGATTGCTGTACGGGAATAGGGCGGAGGAAAAGGACGATTTTCAGAAAGACAATAGGGAAGGGAGTTAATTGCGGGCTATTGGCAGTGTATTAAAAGCGTAAAAAAGAAGGTATAGAGAGCCTGGGCCCGATGGAGAGAGAAAATGGACAGAGAGGGATTGCAGAATAATATAATAAAAACAGAATATATAAGAAATCTAAACTGTAACTATGTGCGGATGATGTTGGAGGAAAAACCAAAGGAGAGTCGGTACCAATATTGTATTTTGAACAGGGGAGGCATTCGCTTTTTGCTGCCTTGCAGTCTGCGGTATATTGACGGGGAAGCCTATTTATATTATGATATTTCCTCAACTCAAAACATAGCGCAGCTGTTTGCCGGAAGAACCCTTGGCAGAGAATGGATGCGGGATTTTTTATGGGGGATGGAGCGAATGCAGCAGGAATTGAGCCGATTTCTGCTGGAGGGGCGCAATGTGGTCTGGGCTCCCGGGCAAATATATCAGGATCTGGAGAAAAAGAATTTCTATTTTATGTATGTGCCCTATTGCCAAAAGGATACAGGATTTAAGCTGCTGCTGGAATTCTGGGTAGAGCATATTGACTATGAGGATGAGGCCTTGGTGGAATTTGTATATGGTCTGCATGAACAATATACCACTGCGGGGGACGCATGTTTAAACAGGCAAATTTTTGAAGATTTTAAGGAGGTGGAGAAAAAGGAGAAACAAAGGCGGAAAGCGCCGCTGGAAGAAAGAACGGCAGAGTCGGAGTCTGTGACAGGGTTGGAGACATTGCCGGATCGCAGCGGCTTTCAAAGTACGGGTGAAGGGCCGGAAATGGGGGACGGAGACAGGAAAAAGGGATTTCTTTCCTTCTTGGGAAGCCGCAGGAAAAAACAGGATTCCGTATCTTATCAAGAAATTTTACGGCAGCAGGTGGGCATGCAGACCCTTGGGGCTGTAAGTGAGGAATCCTCTTATGGCAGAGACAGAGAGCTGGAGAGTGAAGAAGAATATGGCAGAACCATGTATCTGGAGGACCAAAGGCAGGAGCAGGTGAGAGGCTTGTACAGAGACAATGGAGAACTGGCAGTGGAGATTGACAGATTGCCCTTTGTAATCGGAAAGAAGAAGGAAGAGGTGGATTATGCGCTGGAGGACCGTTCCGTCAGCCGCATTCATGCCAGGATATTGGAGGAGGACGGCATTCTCTATCTGGAGGATTTGAACTCTACCAACGGAACGTATAAAAATGGACTAAGGATGCAGCCCTATGAAAAGCGACGGCTGGAAAGAGACGATGAACTTCGGTTCGGCATGGCGGAATATACATTTCAATAGGCATTTCTTCAGGTTTATAGGCATTCTTTCAGGTTTTCGTTGACGAACAGGGGCAAAGAGTGGTACAGTTTTCTATATGGACAAACAGGGCATTTCTATAGACGAGTATTTGAGAAAACTGAGAGCTCTGAGAACACTCCCTTTTGTGAGCGCCGGGCTGGTTACCGCCAATGTGGTGATATATCTTCTCTGCCAGCTGCCGGGAGATGTTCTGTATGAGAGAGGCTGTCTGAGCGCATATGACATTATTGTCAATGAAGAATATGGGCGGATTTTTTGGTCCATGTTTCTGCATGCAGATACCAGTCACCTATTCAGCAATATGATCATCCTGCTTTTTATGGGAGCCATGATTGAGAAGGAGACAGGGCACCTTTCCTTTGCGGGAATTTACCTGGCATCGGGATTGGGAGGAAATCTGCTGTCCCTGGCCGGTAAAATTGCCAGGAATGACTGGGCGGTGTCCCTGGGGGCCAGCGGCGCGATATTTGGGCTGGATGGGCTTCTGCTGGCATTGGTACTCTTTTCGCGCAGACGGATGGAAAACATTACTATCGGAAGAGTACTTCTGATGATTGCCATGTCCCTATACAGCGGTTTTACCGGGGGTAATGTGGATAATCTGGCCCATATTGGAGGGTTGTTGGCAGGATTTGTGCTGGGAGTGCTATTGTCGATCTATTTACGTATCTCTAGGCGTTAAAACAGATGCGGGTTATGGAGGGAAAGGTGAATATTAATATCTATTATGGAGGCAGGGGCCTGATTGACGATCCTACCTTGTATGTAGTCAATAAGATGCGGGAAGTGTTGGAGGAGTTGCGGGTACATGTAACCCAGTATAACCTTTATGAAAACAAGAACGCTATTCCCACGCTGCCCCAGACCCTGAAAGAGGCGGACGGCATCATTCTGGCCAGCACTGTGGAATGGTATGGGATTGGCGGTTATATGTATCAGTTTCTGGACTCCTGCTGGCTGTATGGGGATAAAGAAAAGATAGCCAAATTATATATGTGTCC
The DNA here is from genome assembly GCA_011959105.1 of Lachnospiraceae bacterium. Classification (GTDB taxonomy): domain Bacteria; phylum Bacillota; class Clostridia; order Lachnospirales; family Lachnospiraceae; genus Acetatifactor. The sequence continues at coordinate 47,354 of BLLU01000188.1, forward strand.
TGTGGTAATGTCCACTACTTATGGGGAACGGGAAGGAAAAATGCAGCTTGCCACTGCCTGGGAGGTACTGGGAGGGCAGCCCTGCAGCGGTATCTGCGGCTATATTGCCAATACTCTTACACTGGAGATGAAGCAGGAATATACTACCATTATAGAGAAAAAAGCAGAAAACCTGTATCGAACGGTCAACCAGAAAATTCCCAGTTTTCCGGCCAGCAACCAGGCGGTAAAAAACACAGTGGCCACAAGTCCCAATGTGGACTTGACTCCTCAGGAGTCGGAGCAGCTTTCCCGGTATGCGGCCGATGATGGCTACGTGCAGAGGCAGAAAGAAGATATTCAGGAACTGGCCAGCATGTTCCGGGATATGCTCAATGAGAAGGATGGAAATTCACAGGATACTTTTGTTCAATGCTTTAACCAGGCTTTTAAACCCCAGGCTGGATTTACCGCATCCTATGCCTTAAAGTTGGACGGCAGGGAGGACGCCCTGGTCATCCAGGTGGATGGCACTCAGGTGGAATGTTACTATGGCACAGTAGAGGAACCGGATGTGGAAGTGACAACTGCGTCAGATGTGATAGAAGAAATTATTGCGGGCCGGGTGTCCTTTCAAAGCGCGTTTATGTCCGGAACAATGAAAATGAAAGGCAATTTCCGTGTGATGCGGATGCTGGACAATTTGTTTGTCTTTGAGGAGTAAATAAAACGGAAAAGAGGAAAGAAAAACCATGAAGAAGGATGATTGTATATTTTGTAAACTTGCTAACGGAATGATTCCCACCAGAAGCATTTATGAGGATGAGAACTTCAAGGTGATATTGGATGCTGCGCCTGCCACCAGAGGACATGCCTTGATCCTTCCCAAGGAACATGCAGACAACCTGTATCAGATGCCGGAGGACATGATCGGTAAAGCCTTTGTACTGGCAAAAAAAATGGCGGCTTCCATGACGGAAACCCTGGGATGCCAGGGCTTTAACATCGTACAAAACAATGGGGAGGCGGCAGGTCAGACAGTGTTTCACTTCCATATACATTTGGTTCCCCGCTATGAGGATGACGGGCAGGGATTATTCTGGGAATCCCGCCATTATACGGATGATGTGCTGGATGAGATTTGCAGTCAACTGTCAAAATAGAATGAGGACAAATGCGCTGTGATCAGGAAATCTTCTGGAGGAGAGTCAGGGAAGCATGAGAACCATAGAGGTAGATACAATAACAGAAAATATCCGGGAAATGTGTATAGAGGCTAATCATTTCCTGTCGGCCGATATGAGACGGGCTCTGGATCATAGCGTGCAGGCGGAAAAATCTCCTCTGGGCAGGCAGATTCTGGAACAGCTGCAGGAAAATCTGCAGATAGCCGGGGAGGATATGATTCCCATTTGCCAGGATACAGGCATGGCTGTTATCTTTCTGGAGGTTGGCCAGGATGTACACTTTGAGGGAGGCAGTCTCGAGGAGGCTGTTCATGAGGGCGTGCGAAGGGGCTATGTGGAAGGTTATCTGCGCAAGTCCGTGGTGAAAGACCCGCTGATCCGGGAGAATACCAGAGACAATACGCCTGCGGTTATTCATTATGAAATAAAGCCCGGGGACCGGGTGAAGATTACCGTGGCCCCCAAGGGCTTTGGAAGTGAGAATATGAGCAGGGTGTTTATGCTTAAACCGGCGGACGGAATAGAAGGCGTGAAGAATGCAATCCTGACAGCGGTAAGGGACGCAGGCCCGAACGCCTGCCCTCCTATGGTGGTGGGAGTGGGCATTGGCGGGACTTTTGAGAAATGTGCCATTATGGCCAAACAGGCTTTAACCAGAGAGACCGGTGTATACTCGTCCATTCCTTATATAAAAAAGATGGAGGAGGAACTTTTGGACGCCATCAACAAATCGGGTATTGGACCTGGGGGACTGGGCGGTTCCACCACTGCGCTTGCCGTGCATATCAATACCTACCCCACCCATATAGCCGGGCTGCCGGTGGCGGTGAATATCTGTTGCCACGTCAACCGGCACGCAGTGAGGATTTTATAGAACGAAGATACTCCGGCAGTGATTGCAGGCTGAGATAGAGGTCTGTGGAAAGATACATAGGGAAAGATACATTCAGAAGGGAGTTCATGTGGGAGACGGGAAGGTAAAACATCTGTGTGTGCCTTTTGGCAAAGAAGAAGCGGTAAAATTGCGGGCGGGGGATTATGTTTATCTGAGCGGCATCCTCTATACAGCCAGAGACGCCGCGCATAAAAGAATGCAGGAAGCATTGCAGGAGAACGGGGAATTGCCCTTTGATCTTGAAAACAATGTGATTTATTATATGGGACCATCGCCTGCACGGGAGGGGAGACCCATAGGCTCTGCGGGCCCCACAACGGCCAGCCGTATGGATAAGTATACCCCTGCTCTGCTTGATCTGGGATTGCGGGGAATGATTGGGAAGGGAAAGCGCAGCACAGCAGTCATAGAGGCCACGATCAGAAACCAGGCTGTATATTTTGCGGCTGTGGGCGGCGCCGGTGCACTGCTGTCCCGGTCCGTTATTTCATCTGAGACCATAGCTTATGATGATTTGGGAACGGAGGCAATCCGCAGGCTGGAGGTCAGGGATTTTCCCGTAATCGTAGTGATAGACAGCGAGGGAAATAACCTGTATGAAACGGCTGTTTTGCAGTATACAGAAAAAATTGAAAAAAGCGATTGACAAATCGGAAAAGCTTATGTATAATAATTTTTGCGTCACCTTGAAAGACGCAAATAGCATATTGGTAGTGGTGTAATTCAGATTTGGAGAAGTACTCAAGAGGCTGAAGAGGCGCCCCTGCTAAGGGTGTAGGTCGCTAACGCGGCGCGAGGGTTCAAATCCCTCCTTCTCCGTTTTCTACCAGTGCTGAATTGCAAAGTAGAAAAAAGTTTAAAAAAGTTGTTGACAAGCTTTGGAGGATGTGGTATCTTATAGAAGTTGCCGCTGAGAACGAAAGCGATAACAACAAAAACAATGCATAGGGCGATGCCTAATGCGGAAGTTCCGAGTGAGAGTTCCAAACGCAAGTTCAGAACATTGACTCAGAGCAAACAATCGGAACGTAAG
>BLLU01000189.1 GCA_011959105.1 Lachnospiraceae bacterium
GTCAAGACGCCGCCCTCTCACGGCGGAAACAGGGGTTCGATTCCCCTATCAGCTGTTATTCTTTTAGAAGAATAGCCCAACCCGGAAAGTGCTGAAAGCAAGATGCTTCCAGTGCTTTTTTTATTTCCACCTCTTGACATTCCGTATCTGATGCGTTAGACTTGGCACAGGTCTAACGGATTAGATTTTCTGCACACACACACCGGGATGACAAGGAGAACGATCCCGGGGAAAGGAGTAAAAATGGACATGCCGAAAATATTTGAGAGTGAATACCGCTTCTGCCAGATTCTGTGGGAGAAGGAACCCATTGGCAGCGGGGAACTGGCGGAACTTTGCTTTCAACGGCTGGGGTGGAAGAAATCCACCACCTATACGGTGATTAAGCGGCTGACAGAGCGGGGAGTGGTCAGGTCGGAAAAGGCCGTGGTGACTTCTGTGGTTTCCAGAGAACAGATACAGGAGGCGGAGAGCCAGGAAGTGGTAGCCAGAAGTTTTTCCGGTTCCCTGCCCCAGTTTGTGGCGGCTTTTACCAGAAGCTGCAAGCTGCGTCCGGAGGAGGTGGAGGAGATTCGCAGACTGATTGAGGAGTATCATGAGTAACACGGTGCCTGCCGGCGCGGGCAGAGGGGAGAAGGCATGGAGAGCATATTTTTGAGAGTTCTGGAGATGAATATGAGGGCCACGATCTGCATACTGTTTGTTCTGGTAATCCGCTTTCTGCTCAGGAGGAAGCCCAGGTCTTTCTCCTATGCGCTGTGGGCGGTGGTTTTTCTGCGGCTTTTGTGTCCTTTTTCCCTGCGCAGTTCCTATTACGGCCTGACGCTGGGCGGTGTGGGACAGGCTCTGGAGTCCGCTGCCTATCGGCAGGAGGCGGTGCATTATCAGCTGTTGATCCATAAGGACGGCACAGTGGAGACCCTGGCCGGCCGGAATATGCCGGGAGACCCGGGGGTGCAGAAGTCCCCGGAACTTTCAATGGAATCCGGGGAGGGAATTTTCGGAACCGGGCACGGGTCTGTAGGAAGTGACAGGGGATATGCCGGTTCTTTGTACCAGAATGCTGTCAACAGACGTTATACCCGGAGTGAGGTCCTGCGACTGGAACGGAACTGGGTCACCCTGTGCAGCCTGGCCTGGGCGGCGGGGGTGGCCATATTGCTGGTGTACAGTCTGCTTTCCTATCTGCTGCTCCATCGGCGGCTGAGGCAGGCCGTGCGGGTGCAGGAGGACGTGTATGAGAGCGAACGCATCAACACCCCTTTCCTGCTGGGGATTCTGGATCCCAGAATCTATCTGCCGGTGGGGCTGCCCAAGGAGGAGCGGGCCTATGTGCTTGCCCACGAACTGGCTCATCTGAGGCGGGGGGACTATCTGGTGAAGCTGGCCACCTGGCTGGCTCTCTCCCTGCATTGGTTCAATCCCCTCGTATGGCTGGCCTATGGCCTTATGTCACGGGATATGGAAATGTCCTGTGATGAGAGAGTGATCCACAGGCTGGGCAAGGGCAGCAAAAAGGCCTATTCTCAGACACTGCTCTCCATCTCCGAAGCATCCGGAGGAGCCCGGGAAAGAAGGTATTCCGTTCCCTTGAGCTTTGGGGAGGATGATATCGGCGGCAGGGTGAAGAATGTTCTGGCATACCGGGGAGTAAAGGCTGGAACGGCGGTGGCGTTGACACTGGCGCTGGGGGCCGCAGGACTGGTGCTGTTGACAGACTGGCAGGGGGCAGAACAAAATGTTTCCATCTTCGGGGCGGACAGGGGAGCAGCGGCGGCGGGAAAACAGCGGAGTCTGCCCTATTCAGAGAGCACACAGATATTGGCGGGGGCGGATGAACCGAACGAAGAGGACATATACGATCTTCGGGAAGAGGCCGTCCGCATGGCCCGCAGCATCTGTTTTACCCACAGGGCCTGGGAGTCCGGGGACGCTTCCTCTTGACATTTGGCAAGGAGGGGGATATATTTGTCCTATGAGGAAGGAGTCCTGGATTTCATCTCATCCAGATAGTCCTGAAGGAGCGCCGTCAGATTTTCGGTCTCTTTTCGGTTCTGTTCCCTGCATTTGGCAACGCGCCGTTCACCCTGTTCCATGGTATGGGTCAGAAACCAGAGCGGACGGGCTAGTGGGGCGTAGGACAATGTTATATAGGTCTGGTTCATCCAGTGGTAGCGGTAGCAGACTTGCAGTTTTTGCCAAAGGCTCATACGTGTTTTCCCCATGATGGATTCCTTTCCTGAGTCGATTATATGTTATATGATTTTCGGCGTACGGAACTTCGCACCACAAAAATATTATTATATCATTATAGCTTGTGCGACGGGAAAGCGCAATGGGTTTTTCTAAAAAAATATAAGAAAATAATGTTAAAGAATGGAGCTGGCAGGATTATGATGGAGAAAAACGCGAAGATATATGTGGCCGGACATCGGGGAATGGTGGGTTCCGCCATTGTGCGGGAATTGGAAAAGCAGGGATATAGGAATCTGCTCACCTGCACTCATCGGGAACTTGATCTGTGCAGCCAGCGGGCGGTGGAGGATTTCTTTGCCGCGGAGAGGCCGGCATATGTATTTCTGGCAGCGGCCAAGGTGGGTGGGATTATGGCCAACGACAACGCTTTGGCGGATTTCATGTATGACAATATGATGCTGGCGATGAATGTGATTCACAGTGCCTGGAAACATGGCTGCCGGAAGCTGGAGTTCCTGGGATCCTCCTGCATCTATCCCCGGATGGCACCCCAGCCCATGCGGGAGAACTGTCTGCTTACCGGGGAACTGGAGAAAACCAATGAAGCCTATGCTCTGGCAAAGATTTCCGGTCTGAAATACTGCGAGTTTCTGAACAGGCAGTATGGTACGGATTATATCTCGGTGATGCCCACCAATCTCTATGGACCCAATGACAATTATCATCCCACCCACAGTCATGTGCTGCCTGCTTTGATCCGGCGTTTTCATGAGGCGAAGGAACAGAGGCTGCCTTATGTGACCTGTTGGGGAGACGGAAGTGCCCTGCGGGAATTTCTCTATGTGGATGATCTGGCCGAACTGTGCGTGTTCTTGATGAACCATTACAGCGGTGACGAGACGGTGAACGCGGGAACGGGCAAAGAAATCAGCATCCGGGAACTGGCCGGAATGGTGGCCCGGGTGGTGGGCTATGAGGGAGAGATCCGCTGGGATGCCACCAAACCCAACGGAACCCCCAGGAAGCTGTTGGATGTGAGCAAGGCCAGGGAACTGGGCTGGCAGTATCATACGGAACTGGAGGACGGGATCCGGCTGGCCTATGAAGATTTCCTGCACAACCCCATGCGGGCGGAGCGTTGATACAGAAAAGAGACCCCTTGCTGCAGGGGCTCTTTTCTTTTGGTCCGACAAGTCGGCAAATTCACGATTTCTAAAATGCAGGCCTATTCCGACAGGGGGACTTCATCCGGTTTTTTTTCACTGTCCTCCTCCGGGGATTCCGGCTCCAAAGGGGTGAATACAACTGCTCTGCGTTCCGGGGCGTTAAGGGGAGGCAGGATATTCCCGTCGCAGGCGGACAGCATGGTCAGATATTTCACCAGGTCCCGGCGGCTTTGGGGTGACAGTTCCAGAATGATATTCATGATATCGCCGGCAGTGTATCGGTCCGCCAATTCCGTGCTCAGGCCGTCGATGGGGGGCGACATAGTCCGTGCGGTCCAGCAGATAGTCCGCCGACACACGGAAATAGCTGGCCAGCTTGCTCAGGGTCTTCAGATCGGGGGAATGTATGCCGTTCTCATAATTCGAGATGGTGCCCACCGATACATGCAGATACGCGGCTAACTGCTTTTGGTAGATACCCCGCTCTACCCGCAGACGGTATAGTTTTTCTCCGAAGTTCATATGCTTTCTCCTGATTTTAACGCCGCATCGGCCCGTCCGGCACGGAGGGATCGGAAGAGCGTTCCGATTTATGGATGATCGGATCTGTCTCTGTGCACGGTTTGGGAAGATGCTGTTTTCTGTTCCTTTGTTATTTTCTCTGTATTGAAATATATTGTAACGCATTTTTGAAAAAACAAAATAGCATTATAGAACTTGGGAAAATTTTCATTTTAAGAAAACTGAAATATAGAATGGATGAAATGAGGAGAGCCTTTTTGAAATAAGGAAAAACTTTTTTGCAAAAGCATATTGACAAGCAGGGGACAAGAGCATATACTTGCAATAGAATTTAAAGATTGTAATTAGAGTGAGAGTGGTTGCAAACCACTCTTTCTTGATGTTATGGCAGAGAAAAGAGGTAGACACAGGCATGTCGAGGAGAGAAGATTACGAGAGCAGGACGGAAGCATTGCTGCAGCCCATAGCCGCCGGGCAGGGCGTGGAGATCTATGATGTGGAATATGTGAAGGAAGGCAGTGATTATTATCTGCGGGCCTATATCGACAAGCCGGAGGGGGTCAATATTACGGACTGTGAAAATGTGAGCCGTGCGCTTTCTGATGCATTGGACCGGGAAGACTTTATTCCTGACGCCTACATCCTGGAGGTGAGCAGCCCCGGTCTGGGGCGCGCTCTCAAAAAGGACAGACATCTGGCCCGCAGTATAGGCCAGGAGGTGGAGATCAGACTTTACAAGCCGCTGGAGGGGAATAAGGAGTACACCGGTGTGCTGAAGTCCTTTGACGGCAGCAGCATCATTGTCACGGGGGAAGACGGGGAGCGCACTTTTGCGAGAAACGATATAGCAGTGATTCGGCTTGCGCTTGACTTTTAGACAGGAATTGCCCCCAGAAGGGCAGAATGGAGGAAAAGTAGAAAATGAATAAGGAACTGATGGATGCACTGGACATTCTGGAGAAGGAGAAGGAGATCAGCAAGGAGACATTGTTTGAAGCTATAGAAAACTCGCTGGTGACCGCCTGCAAGAATCATTTCGGCAAGGCGGACAATGTCAGGGTAGAGATCGACCGTGAGACCGGAGACTTCCTGTGCTATATGGAGAAGGAAGTGGTGGAGACAGAGGACGATGTGGAAGATCCCGTACTGCAGATCGCCCTGGAGGATGCCCGGGAACTCTCCAAGAAGGCCCAGGTGGGCGATGTCCTGAACGTGGAGGTCAAGTCCAGGGAGTTCGGCCGCATTGCCACTCAGAATGCCAAGAACGTGATCCTGCAGAAGATCCGGGAAGAAGAGCGCAGCGTGATTTACAACCAGTATTTCGAGAAGGAGAAGGATGTGGTGACCGGCGTGGTACAGCGTTATATCGGCCGGAACATCAGCATTAATCTGGGTAAGGCGGATGCCATGCTCACCGAGAACGAACAGGTGCGCGGGGAGGTGTTCATGCCTACGGAGCGTATCAAGGTGTATGTGCTGGAGGTGAAGAACACGCCCAAGGGCCCCCGCATCAATGTGAGCCGCACCCATCCGGAGCTGGTGAAGAGGTTGTTTGAGTCCGAAGTGACGGAAATCAAGGACGGTACGGTGGAGATCATGAGCATTGCCCGGGAGGCGGGAAGCCGCACCAAGCTGGCGGTATGGTCCCACAACCCCAATGTGGACGCGGTGGGAGCCTGTGTGGGCCTGAACGGCGCCAGGGTCAACGCCATCGTGGAAGAGTTGCGGGGGGAGAAAATCGACATCGTGAACTGGGATGAAAACCCGGGCAATCTGATTCAGAACGCCCTTTCCCCGGCCAAGATCGTGGCGGTTTTCGCGGATCCTGATGAAAAGACCGCCAAGGTGGTGGTTCCGGATTATCAGCTTTCCTTGGCAATTGGCAAGGAGGGACAGAACGCCCGACTGGCGGCCAGGCTGACGGGTTATAAAATTGATATTAAGTCCGAGACCCAGGCTAAGGACGCGCCGGGCTTCCGCTACGAAGACTACCTGGACGACGAGTATGACGAGGATGAGGATTACATCGAGGAATATGAGGACGGCGAAGACGGCTATGCCGGAACGTATGAGGGACAGGGCGAATATGCCGAATCCGATGAAGAGGATACCGCGTATGCCGGAGAGCAGGACAGCGACGGATCTGCCGTTGCATATGAAGACAGTGAATACGCCGGAGACAGCGGACAGTTGGAGTAAGGGGGCGGTGCAATGGCAAAAAAGGTTCCCTTGCGGCAGTGTGTGGGCTGCGGCGAAATGAAGGGCAAGAAGGAAATGATGCGGGTCTTAAAGACTGCGGACGGCGGGATCTGCCTGGATGTTACAGGAAAAAAGAACGGCAGGGGCGCATATATTTGTACACAGAGAGAATGCCTGCGAAAGGCCCGGAAGAACAAAGGGCTGGAGCGCTCCTTTAAGATGAGTATTCCCGAGGAAGTATACGAGACCCTGGATAAGGAGTTTGAAAGTATTGAGACAAAATAAAGTATTATCATTGCTCGGACTGGCAATCAGAGGGCGCAATTTGGTAAGCGGTGAGTTTCAGACGGAGAACGCAGTAAAAAGCGGGCACGCTATGCTGGTTATCGTGGCAGAGGATGCGTCAGCGAATACCAAAAAGTTATTTTCAGACAAGAGTTCCTACTACGGCGTCCCGGTTTATCAGTACGGGACCAAGGAGAGCCTGGGCGAGGCCATAGGTAAGGAACAGAGGTCTTCTCTGGCAGTATGCGATGCAGGTTTGGCACAGGCGGTTATGAAGGCACTGGAGGGTGAAGGTGCTTGCCGGGTAAAGGGAGGTAGTGAGCATGGCAAAAGTGAAAGTACATGAGTTGGCGAAGGAAGTCAACAGGCAGAGCAAGGAAATCCTGGCCTTTTTGCAGGAGAAAGGAATAGAGGCCAAGGCGGCCAACAGTTCCGTGGAGGAATCCGGTGCGGAACTGGTGAGAAAGGCATTTGGCGGAAAGGGAGATACACAGGTGGGAGAGACTGGTGAGAAAGCCTCCAAGGAGGTAAAAAAGGAAACTGCCATGCAGGAAAAGGAAAAAGTTCCGACGGCCCCCAAGGCGGAGGCAGGCGTGGGAAACAGGCCCGCAGCTGCTCCGGAGGCCGTAGGGAAAGGGGAAAAGCAGCCTGAGAGGCAGGCCCCTCCTAAAAAGAAGAGTAAGATTATCGTGGTCAGCAATCCGGAGAATTCCAAGATGTCCGGACAGCGCCAGAAGAGCAACAAACAGCAGGGGCAGGGCAGACAGGGAGGACAGGGCCAGCAGAACAGCCGGGGAAACCAGGGCGGCCAGCGCAGCGGCAACGGCGGCAGGCCGGCTCCAAGAACCCCCATCAAGCCATTGACACCTCCTTCCCCTACCCCCAGTGTGCAGATGGTAACCATGAAGCCCCAGCCTAAGCCCAAGCAGCCCAGGGAGGAGCAGACGGCAGAAAAACCTGTAATGCCGCAGAATCCGGCGGCTTTGCAGCCTGCGGCAGAAAAGCCCATTGAAAAGCCCGTGGAAAAGCCTTCCCAGGAGCGCAGACCCGAGCAGCCCGGCCAGAGCAGAGAACAGGCCAGGAACACGGACCGGGGTACAGAGCGGAACTTCGATAGAGGTGCGGATCGGAATTCCGACAGAAGCACGGATCGTGGTTTTGACAGAAACGGTGATCGGAATGCCGAACGGAGCGGTTACCAGGGGAACCGTCAGGGCAGCCAGACTGAACGTGACGGTCAGCGGAGCGGCTACCAGGGAAATCGTGACGGCCAGCACAGCGGCTATCAGGGAAATCGTGACGGCCAGCGCGGCGGTTACCAGGGAGGCAGAGACGGCCAGCGCAGCGGCGGCTATCAGGGGAACCGTCCGGGCGGCCAGGGCGGTCGTGACGGCCAGACCCGCGGCGGCTATCAGGGAGGCAGAGACGGCCAGCGCAGCGGCAGCTATCAGGGGAACCGTCCGGGCGGCGGCCAGTTCGGCGGACGCGGCGCGGCTCCCGGCGGCAGGCCGGCCTTCGGCGGCGGCAACAGCGGCGGCGGACGTCCTTTCGGAGGCGGCGGCAGGCCCGGGCAGGGTGACAAGTTCCGCGGCCAGCAGCAGGGCAGCAAGGGATTTGCTGCTGAGGCTCCCGGCAAGGACAGCGAGAAGCACAGGGAAGAGGAAAAGAGGCGCATCAGCCAGGAGAAGGATAAGCGCAACCGCAAGGATTATATGTATGAGGAAGACGGGACGCTGAAGAACAAGCCCGGTCGTTTTATAAAGCCTGAGAAAAAGCGGGAAGAAGCGGTGGAGGAGGTCATCAAGGTGATCGTTCTTCCTGAGAATATCACCATCAAGGAACTGGCGGAAAAGATGAAGCTGCAGCCTGCGGCCATCGTCAAGAAGCTGTTCCTGGAGGGCAAGATCGTCACCGTCAATCAGGAGATCTCCTACGAAGACGCGGAGAACATCGCCATGGAGTACGATATCCTCTGTGAGAGGGAAGTAAAGGTGGATGTGATCGAGGAACTGCTGAAGGAGGATGAGGAGGCGGAGGAGAGCCTGGTGGAAAGACCTCCCGTCATCTGCGTCATGGGGCATGTTGACCATGGCAAGACCTCCTTGCTGGACGCCATCCGCAAGACCAATGTGACGGACAAGGAGGCTGGAGGCATCACGCAGCATATCGGTGCTTATACCGTGTCCATCAACGGACGGAAAATTACATTCCTGGATACCCCCGGCCACGAGGCGTTTACCGCCATGCGTATGCGGGGAGCCAACGCTACGGATATCGCGGTGCTGGTGGTGGCGGCCGATGACGGCGTGATGCCCCAGACAGTGGAGGCCATTAACCATGCCAAGGCAGCAGGCATCGAGATCGTGGTGGCAGTGAACAAGATCGACAAACCAGGCGCCAATGTGGAGCGGGTGAAGCAGGAACTTACGGAGCATGAACTGATTCCCGTGGACTGGGGCGGAACCACCGAGTTTGTCCCCGTATCCGCCAAGGCGGGAGACGGCATCGAGAATCTGCTGGAGACCATATTGCTGACTGCGGATATCCTGGAACTGAAGGCTAATCCCGACAGGAGGGCCAGAGGTCTGGTGATCGAGGCGGAGCTGGATAAGGGCCGGGGCCCGGTGGCTACGGTACTGGTGCAGAAGGGCCGGCTGCAGGTGGGAGATTTCATCTCCGCAGGCTCCAGCCACGGCAAAGTCCGCGCCATGATCGACGATAAGGGGCGCAGAGTGAAGGAAGCCCTTCCTTCTACCCCCGTGGAGATTCTGGGTCTCTCCGATGTGCCCAGCGCAGGCGAGGTGTTTATTGCCCATGACAGCGATAAGACCGCAAAAAATTACGCGGAGACATATTTAGCGCAGAATAAGGAAAAGATGTTAGAGGAGACCAAATCCCGCATGTCCCTGGATGATTTGTTCTCCCAGATCAAGGAAGGCAATCTGAAGGAACTGAACCTGATCGTGAAAGCGGATGTACAGGGCAGCGTGGAGGCTGTGAAGCAGTCCCTGATGAAGCTGACCAACGAGGAAGTGGTGGTGAAATGCATTCACGGCGGCGTGGGCGCCATCAACGAGTCGGATGTGTCTCTGGCCAGCGCTTCCAACGCCATCATCATCGGCTTCAACGTGCGGCCCGACCCCACTGCCAAGGCGACTGCCGAGAGGGAGAAAGTGGATGTGCGTCTCTACAGGGTGATTTACCAGGCCATCGAGGATATCGAGGCAGCCATGAAGGGCATGCTGGATCCTGTTTTCGAGGAAAAGGTTATCGGCCATGCGGAGGTACGCCAGATCTTCAAGGCTTCCGCTGTGGGCAATATCGCCGGTTCCTATGTGCTGGACGGTATCTTCCAGAGAGGCTGTAAGATCCGTATTACCAGAGAGGGCGAGCAGATTTACGAAGGCAGTCTGGCATCTCTGAAGCGCTTCAAGGACGATGTGAAGGAAGTTAAGGCCGTGTTTGAATGCGGCCTGGTGTTTGAGGACTTTGACCGGATGCAGGAGTTGGACGTAGTGGAGGCTTATATCATGGTGGAAGTCCCCAGAACCTGACACGGAAAAAAGTAAAGGCAAGCTTGCAGTAATCGGGCGGGGGCATACGCCTTCAAAGAAAGAGGATTTATGAGAAAGAACAGTATTAAAAACACCCGTATCAACGGGGAAGTACAGAGGGCTCTGGCAGAGATCATCCGCAGCGGGATCAAGGATCCCCGCATCAGTCCCCTGACCAGTGTGGTGGCCGTGGAAGTGGCCCCCGACCTGAAAAGCTGCAAGGCATGGATCAGTGTACTGGGCGGAGACGAAGCCAGGGAGGCCACTTATCAGGGGCTCAGGAGCGCTGAGGGCTTTATCCGCTCTCAGCTGGCGAAATCCATCAACCTGCGCAACACCCCGGTGATCACCTTCGTCATGGATCAGTCCATCGAGTACGGCGTGAACATGTCCAAAAGGATAGATGAGGTCATCAGCGCTGATGAAAAGGCAGGCCGGCCCGCAACGGAAGACTGACCGGAAGGAGATACAAGTGGATATTTTACAGGAATGTCAGGGGGCTTCCCGCATCGCCATCACCGGCCATGTCCGGCCTGACGGCGACTGCGTGGGCTCCTGCCTGGCACTTTGCCAGTATTTGCAAAAAAAACTGCCCCAGGCTCTGATACAGGTATATCTGGAGCAGCCTGCGGAGATTTATGCGCAGATTAAAGGGTATGACCGGATTGACAGCCGTTGTGGGGACACCGATCCCTACGATGTATTTTTCGTGCTGGACAGCATACCCGGGCGCATGATGGAACCTGCGAAAAAACTATACGAACAGGCCCGGAAAACCGTTAATATTGATCATCATATCAGCAATGAGGGGGCCGGCGACGTCTTCTGGGTAGTGCCGGAAGCCAGCTCCACGGCGGAACTGATCTACGAAGGAATAGACAGGGAGGCGCTGGACCAGGATCTGGCCATGGCTCTCTACATAGGCATTATCCATGATACCGGTGTATTCCAGTATTCCAATACCTCTCCCAAAACCATGCAAATCGGGGCGGACCTGATCCGCTACGGGTTTGATTTTCCGCGGCTGATTCTGGAGACTTTCTATCAGAGGACTTATGTACAGAGCCAGGTGCTGGGCAGGGTGCTGCTGGAGAGCATCCGCTTAATGGAAGGCAGCTGTATCGTCAGCTGTCTGGACCGCAAGATCATGGATTTCTATGAGGTGGAACATGCGGACCTGGACGGCATCGTGAACCATCTGCGCAATATTAAGGGGATTCACTGTGCCATCTTCATGTACCAGACGGATGTGCTGGAGTACAAGGTGAGCCTGCGCTCCGACGAGTGGGTGGATGTGGCCCAGGTGGCGGCCTTCTTTGGCGGCGGCGGGCACAAGCGGGCTGCGGGCTGTACCATGCGGGGGACATTTCACGACTGTGTGAACAATCTTTCCCTGCACATCAAGGAACAGATGGAGAGCAGATCCGGCGCCCGGGAGGGTGCAGGTTCCGGGCGGGAGTGACGAGAGAAGATGTATCATGGAATTCTGATTATTCATAAAGAGAAGGGCTTTACCTCCCATGATGTGGTGGCGAAGCTGCGGGGCATCTGCGGACAGAGAAAGATCGGGCATACCGGTACTCTGGACCCGGAGGCCACGGGGGTGCTGCCCGTGTGTCTGGGCAGCGGCACCAGACTCTGCGACATGCTCACCGATCAGGACAAGGAGTATGTGGCCCGGCTGCGGCTGGGGGTGGAGACCGACACCCAGGACATGACCGGGAACGTACTGGCCCGGCAGGAGGTGGAGGCCGGGCCGGAACAGGCGCGGGAAGCGGCGCTGTCCTTTGTGGGCGCTTATCTGCAGATTCCTCCCATGTACTCCGCCCTGAAAGTGAACGGCAAAAAACTCTATGAACTGGCCCGGGAGGGCAAAGAAGTGGAGCGCCGGGCCAGGGAGGTGCGGATCGAGGAACTGGAGATACTGGATCTGCGTCTGCCCGTGATGGAGATGCGGGTAGTCTGCAGCAAGGGGACCTATATTCGGACTCTGTGCGCGGACATCGGCCGGAAACTGGGCTGCGGCGGGGCCATGGAGAGTCTCACCCGCACCCGGGTGGGGCGTTTTTGTCTGAAGGAGGCGCTGACCCTGGAACAGCTGCAGGGCATGAAAGACCAGGGGCGGCTTGGGGAGGCGGTGCTGTCCGTGGAGAGTATGTTTGAAAGCTGTCCCGTGCTGCATGTGCGCCCGGATCTGGCCAGACTTCTGGACAACGGCAACGCGCTGACGGTGGAACAGACTCAGGAGCGGGAACGGTACGCGCCGGGGCGCTGGGTGAGGGTTCGCCGGCCGGATAATCATTTTGCGGGGATCTACGCTTATGATGAGGGCAGGGAAAGGTATCAGCCGGTGAAAATGTTCCCCGAGCAGGATTAAAACAGGAAAATCAGTCATATGCAAAATACAAAAATGGAGATTATTACAAATACACTGGAGTTTCAACTGGATAGAGATACGGCGGTGGCGATGGGCAAGTTTGACGGTCTGCATATCGGGCACAGGAAGTTGCTGGACCTGGTGCTGAGGCAGAGAGACCAGAGGCTTGCCCCCTGTGTTTTTACCTTTGATCCCTCTCCCGCAGTATTTTTCGGTCTCTCTGACGGGAGGGAACTGATGACCAGGGAGGAAAAACGGCGGGCCTTTGAGAGAATGGGCGTAGAACTGCTGATCGAATTTCCGCTGACGGAGAAATCAGCCGCCATGGAACCGGAAGCCTTTGCGGAACAGATTCTGGCCAAGCGGATGCGCACCCGCTATATAGCGGCGGGGGAGGATGTCTCTTTCGGACGGCGGGGTTCCGGGAACGGAGCCCTGCTGCGCCGGCTGGGAAAACTTTATGGCTATGAGGTACAGACCATTGAAAAACTGCGGCTCCATGGACGGGAGGTCAGTTCCACCTATGTGCGGAGCCGATTGGAGGCCGGGGAAGTGAAAGAGGTCGCAGAGCTGCTGGGGGATTATTATACCATCGAAGGCAGGGTGTGCCATGGGGCCAGGCTGGGCCATGATCTGGGAATGCCCACCGTGAACCTGCTGCCTCCGGTGAATAAACTGCTGCCTCCCTATGGAGTGTATTTTTCCAGAGTATTGTATCGGGGGAATGTCTATGGGGCCATCAGCAATGTGGGTTGTAAGCCCACCGTTGCCCAACGGGGGCTTCCTGGAGTGGAGACCTATCTCTATGATTTTGACAGGGAAATCTACGGGGAGGAAATCAGGGTACAGCTTCTGGCCTTCCGCCGACCGGAACTGCATTTTCCCTCGGTGGACGCTTTGCGGGCGCAGATTCTGGCCGATATGGAGGCCGGGCGGGAATATGCCCGCGAAAATATGAAAATTGTGTAAAAAATGTATTGCCAGCATGGCTGTTTTCCCTTAAAATAGAAGTATCTGTGTGTAGGACGTAGATACGAATGAGGGGAACAGACGCATGAATGTACGTATTTTCTTATCTTTGGCCGGGGGCCTTGGACTTTTCCTGTTTGGCATGGACCTGATGAGCGATTCCATTGAGAAGGTGGCAGGCGCCAGGCTCCGGCGGATTCTGGAGTTTTTTACCACCAACCGTTTTACGGGCATGTTGGTGGGTATTGTTTTCACGGGTATTATCCAGTCCTCCTCAGCCTGCACGGCCATGGTGGTCAGCTTTGTGAATTCGGGGCTTATGAATCTGTACCAGGCTGCGGGGGTGATCTTCGGCGCCAACATCGGTACCACCATCACTTCTCAGCTGGTGTCTTTCAATCTGTCAGCCATAGCGCCGGTGTTTCTGCTCTGCGGCGTGCTGGTCATGATGTTCAGCAAAAAGGAAAAAATCAAAAAGTTCGCAGAGGTAATCGTGGGTTTCGGCATTCTGTTCACCGGCCTTAACACCATGTCCAGCGGCATGGCAGAGATGAAGAATGTGCCCGAAGTGGTGAATCTGATGAAATCTCTCACCAGCCCTCTGCTGGCAACTCTGGTGGGCACCGTGCTCACGGCGGTGATCCAGAGTTCTTCCGTGACGGTGAGTATTGTGCTGCTGTTGGCCAATCAGGGCTTCCTGGATCTGGGAATCTGTCTGTATATCATTCTGGGATGTAATATCGGAGCCTGCGCCACGGCGCTGATCGCTTCCCTGCCGGGCAAGAAGGACGCCAAGAGAGCGGCGCTGATTCATTTTTGGTTTAATGTCATCGGTACGCTGTTGATCTACGTGATTCTCTTTGTGGGCAAGGAGCCCATTATCCGTCTGATCCAGTCCGTCTCGGCGGACAACGGCAGGTTTGTGGCCAACGCCCACACCATCATCAAGATCTTCCAGGTGATCGTCCTGTTCCCCTTCTCCGGGGCCATTGTAAAGCTGGCCAGTATTACCGTGCCGGGGGAGGACAAGAAGGTCGGATACCGGGAGAGTTACCAGTTGAAATACATAGGGGAAAAGGTGGTGTTCAACCCGGCTACGGCAGTGGTGGAGGTAATCAAGGAACTGGACCGTATGGCTTCCCTGGCCAGCGAGAATTTGAACCGGGCCATGAATGCTCTGATTACGCTGGATGAGGAAGACATCGAGGAAGTATACCAGGTGGAGAAAAACATCAATTTCCTGAACCATGCCATCACCAACTACTTGGTAAAGATCAACCAGACCACCCTGCCCATAGAAGATTTGAAGAGTCTGGGCGCCCTCTTCCATGTGGTCAATGACATAGAACGCATCGGCGATCATGCGGAGAATATAGCGGACGCGGCAGCCCAGCGCAGGGACGGAAATATTCAGATCAGCAAGGAAGCGCAGAAGGAACTGGGGGAAATGCTGGACATGGTCAACACCATTATCCAGTATGCCATCGAGATGTTTGCCAAGAGCGACGACCGTCATATGAACGATGTGGCCCTTTTGGAAGACAAAGTGGATAATAAGGAGAGGGAACTGCAGCAGCGCCATGTGGAGCGCCTGGCCCGGGGAGAGTGTACCCCCGAGGCGGGCATGATCTTCTCCGATATAGTTTCCGGGCTGGAGCGGGTGGCGGATCATGCCACAAATATCGCTTTCGCCATCCGGGAAGAGGAGAACTGAAACAGGAAAAACAAGGAAATGTGCAGAAACGGTTGACAAAATAGAGGAAATATGGTTATAATTCATATCAGTTAATAAATTCGTAACAAATTCGTAACGATTGTGACTGGTATGACGGGAAAGGGGTTTCATGCCGGCAGGTGTGAAACCCCTTATATAATACGGAGGTAATATGACAGGAAGAAAAAAGATTGCGTTAAAAACCATAAGCTTCTGGACGGCGGCCTGTCTGCTGCTGCCCATGAGTGTTCAGGCGGCGCAGGACGGCGGTGCGAAGGGAGTGCTGCAGCAGGCAGGCATTGCGTCCATGATGGATGTATCCCTCTCGGAAGAGGAATACATAGCGGCGGCCCAGGAGGCCCAGGGGGCTTCCTGGGGATATACCAATATCGGCATTGCGGAGGTGGAGTCAGGCAATCTCAATGTCAGAGCCGAGGCTTCCACCAATGGCAAGGTGGTGGGGAAGATGCCCAAGGGATCGGCCTGCGAAGTACTGGAGAACTTTCCCGATATCGGCTGGGCTCATATCAAGTCCGGCGAAGTGGAAGGCTATGTGAGTACGGAATTTCTGCTGATGGGGCCGGACGCCAAGCTGCGGGCCAACGAACTGGTGAGGACCGTGGTGGTGGCGGATACGGACGGCCTGCGGGTGAGAGATGAGGCCAGTACCGACGGAGCGGTGTTTACCCAGGTACCCCAGGGAGAAGAACTGGATTATGTGGCTACCCTGGAGGGCTGGTATCAGGTGGATATAGACGGCGAGAGCGTTTATGTATCCGCGGAGTATGCACATGTGGAGGAGCGGCTGGACACAGCGGTTACCATGGCACAGCTGCTGTATGGACAAGGTATATCAGACCTTCGGGTGGACCTGGTGGAATATGCCAAGCAGTTCCTGGGCAATCCCTATGTGTGGGGCGGCACCAGCCTGACCAAGGGCGCCGACTGCTCCGGTTTCGTGCTGAGCGTATACAAGAATTTTGGTATTACCCTCAGCCACAGTTCCCGGGCACAGGCCGGGGAGGGAACCCGGATCTCCTACTCCGAGATACAGCCCGGCGACCTGGTGTTCTATGCCAACAGCAGCGGCACCATCAATCATGTGGCAATCTATATCGGGGGCGGCAAGGTAATCAGTGCCAGCAACCCCACCAGCGGTATTCGGATCAACAAATACAACTACCGTACGCCGGTAAGATATGTGCGCATATTAAATGAATAATTTTCCTGTTTAGTGGTTTACAAATACCGAAAGATATGTTATCCTTAATCGGTATGAGTTCGCCGGTGCTCAGATACGGGACACTCCAACCCGGTCTTAGTGCACGGTGGGTACAATAATTATATGGAGGAAGAAGAAATGATTTCTAAGGAAAAAAAGACCGCAATTATCAATGAGTATGCCAGGACTGCCGGTGACACGGGTTCACCTGAAGTTCAGATCGCAGTACTGACCGCAAGGATCAAGGAGTTGACCGAGCATATGAAGGCCAATCCCAAGGATTATCACTCCAACCGCGGCCTGCTGAAGCTGGTCGGTCAGAGGCGTGGTCTGCTCGCATATCTGAAGAGCAAGGATATCACCAGATATCGTGAACTGATCGAAAAGTTAGGTCTGAGAAAGTAAGACTTTGGGAAGGCGGAGCAGCAGCCGTATACGGCACTCCGCCTTTTTACCATAGCGCAAAAGACTGATTAGTGCCGTGTCGCAGGCTGATCTGCGATACGCGGAAAGAGGGAAATATGTATAATTCTTATTCAATGGAACTGGCCGGCCGTACTTTGACCGTGGACATCAACAGAGTGGGTAAACAGGCTAACGGCTGCGCGTTTATGCATTATGGCGAGACCACGGTGCTCAGTACCGCCACGGCGTCCGAAAAGCCCAGGGAGGGCATTGATTTCTTCCCCTTGAGTGTGGAGTTTGAGGAGAAGCTGTATTCCGTGGGCAAGATCCCCGGAGGTTTCAACAAGAGGGAAGGAAAGGCCAGTGAGAACGCAGTGCTGACCAGCCGGGTGATCGACAGACCCATGCGTCCCCTGTTTCCCAAGGATTACCGCAATGACGTGACCCTGAACAATATGGTGATGAGCGTGGATCCCACATGCCGTCCGGAATTGGTGGCCATGCTGGGCGCTGCCATCGCCACCAGCATCTCGGACATCCCCTTTGACGGTCCCTGTGCCATGACCCAGGTGGGAATGATTGACGGGGAATTCATCATCAATCCCACTCAGGAGCAGTGGAAGAAGGGAGATTTGAACCTCACCGTGGCATCCACCCGGGAGAAGGTGATCATGATTGAGGCCGGCGCCAACGAAGTGCCGGAGGCCAGGATGATTGAAGCCATCTACAAGGCCCATGAAGTCAACCAGACTATCATTGCCTTCATCGACAAGATCGTGGCCGAGGTGGGCAAGCCCAAGCACAGCTATACCAGCTGCGCCATCCCCCAGGAGATGTTTGACGAGATCATGAGGATCGCCACTCCCCAGGAGATGGAAGTGGCCGTGTTCACCGATGACAAACAGACCCGGGAAGAGAACATCCGCCAGATCACAGCCAGGCTGGAGGAGGCTTTTGCGGAGAAGGAAGAGTGGCTGTCCATGTTGGGCGAAGCCGTTTACCAGTATGAGAAAAAGACCGTGCGCAAGATGATTCTGAAGGATCTCAAGCGCCCTGACGGCCGTGAGATCACCCAGATCCGTCCTCTGGCGGCAGAGATTGACCTGATCCCCAGAGTTCATGGTTCCGCCATGTTCACTCGGGGACAGACCCAGATCTGCAATGTATGTACGCTGGCTCCTCTCTCCGAGCAGCAGAAGCTGGACGGACTGGATGAAAACGAAGTGAGCAAGAGATATATGCACCACTATAATTTCCCCTCCTATTCCGTGGGTGAGACCAAGCCCTCCAGAGGGCCGGGACGCCGTGAGATCGGTCATGGCGCGCTGGCGGAGCGGGCGCTGATTCCGGTACTCCCCAGCGAGGAGGAATTCCCTTACGCCATCCGCACGGTGTCGGAGACTTTCGAAAGCAATGGTTCTACCTCCATGGCTTCCACCTGTGCCTCCTGCATGTCCCTGATGGCGGCGGGTGTGCCCATCAAGAAGATGGTGGCGGGTATTTCCTGCGGCCTGGTGACCGGCGACACGGATGAGGATTTCGTATTGCTCACGGATATCCAGGGCCTGGAGGACTTCTTCGGCGATATGGACTTCAAGGTTACCGGTACCACGGAGGGTATTACGGCCATCCAGATGGATATTAAGATCCACGGCCTTACCAGGCCCATTGTGGAAGGGGCCATCGCGCGCTGCCGGGAGGCCCGGCTGTTCATCATGGACAACTGCATGAAGCCTGCCATCTCCGTGCCCCGTCCTCAGGTTGGACCCTATGCGCCCAAGATCATATCCATTCAGATTGATCCTGAGAAGATCGGCGATGTGGTGGGACAGAGAGGCAAGACCATCAATGAGATCATCGCCCGCACCGGCGTGAAGATTGATATTACCGATGACGGCAAGGTGTCCGTTTGCGGTACCGACAGAGAGATGATGGACAAGGCCGTGGAGATGATCAAGATGATTACCACGGATTTTGAGGAAGGTCAGATCTTCAAGGGCAAGGTGGTCAGCATCAAGGAATTCGGTGCCTTTATTGAGTTTGCTCCCGGCAAGGAGGGTATGGTGCATATCTCCAAGATTGCCAAGGAGAGAATCGGCCGCGTGGAGGATGTATTGACCCTGGGCGATGTGGTCACCGTGGTTTGTCTGGGCAAGGACAAGATGGGCCGTATCAGCTTCTCCATGAAGGATGTAGCACAGGCTTAATCGTATAAAAAGAGCGCGCCACTATCCACAGGTTTGGTAGTGGCGCTTTTTATGATTAATTTAGAAATGTTTACAAAGAATATATTGTATTTGCCGGGCATAGGGCGTAGGATGAAAGGGAAAGGCAGTTTAATACGCGTTTTCGGAATACAGAACAGAGGTGGCCAGAGATGAGAGAGAAAATGATGCGCTTTATGCAGGGCAGATACGGCAATGACAGACTGGGACAGGTGATGCTGGGACTGGCATTGGTCTGCGTGGTATTGTCCCTGTTTCGGATCCCCTTTATTTCCACCATCGGACTGGTGGTGCTGATCCTCACATATTACCGAATGTTTTCCCGGCAGATAGCCAGGCGGACGGCGGAGAACCAGAAGTATCTGCAACTGGAGTGGAAGCTGCGGGCGAAACTGCAGAAGCAGAAGCAGTCCCTGGCCCGGCGCAGGACTCATCGCATCTACAAGTGTCCCAACTGCAGGCAGAAGATCCGGGTGCCCAGAAACAGGGGGCGCATCGCCATAAGCTGTAGGAAATGCGGTACGGAGTTTATCAGGAAAACCTGATGCGGAGAGGATGGGCCCATGTTTGGATATATTGTGGTAAATCAGCCGGAACTGCGCATCCGGGAATGGGAGATATACCATTCCTATTACTGCGGTCTGTGCCGGGTTCTGAAGAAGAAATACGGCAGGGTGGGACAGGCTACCCTGAGTTATGACATGACCTTTCTTCTGATCCTGTTGTCCGGGCTCTATGAGCCGGAGACCATATGCGGGGAGAGCCGCTGTATCATGCATCCGGGCAAGAAGCATATGTATCGCTGCAACGAGTTGACGGAGTATGTGGCGGACATGAATATGCTTCTGACAGAGTATAAATGCATGGATGACTGGAAGGATGAAGGGAAGCGCTTTCGCCTTATGCTGGCCGGGATATTGGAGCGCAGGACGGGAGTGAGCAGGCGTAAATACGCCCGCAAGCTGGAGCAGATTGCTTCTGCCATGGAGGAATTGTCCCGGAGAGAGGAACAGGGGGAGACAGATCTGGACAGAATGGCAGGGGGGTTCGGGCGTGTCATGGCCCAGGTGGTCTCCGTCCGGCAGGACGAGTGGGAGGCGGGTCTGCAGCGTTTTGGGTTCTATCTGGGTAAATTCGTCTACTTGATGGACGCCTACGAGGACATCGAAGAAGATTTGAAAAAGGGGCGTTACAATCCCTTGAAGGAGAGATATGGGAATCCGGGTTTTGAGGAGGACTGCCGGGACATTCTGACCATGATGATGTCGGCCTGCTGCCGGGAGTTTGAGCAGCTTCCCATACTGGACAATGTGGAGATCCTCCGCAACATCCTGTACTCCGGTGTGTGGAGCCGGTATGAGGCGGTTCGGTCGGCAAGAAGAACTTCTGAAGACGATTTGCCATAGGACGAAAGAGATTTGATTGTCTGCCAGGGCGGGCAAATAAAGGTTAGAGAGAAGGAACGGAGACATTATGAGTGATCCCTATCAGGTGCTGGGAGTGCCCCGAGGCGCCACGGAAGAGGAAATCAAAAAAGCATACCGGGCGCTGAGCAGGAAATATCATCCCGACGCCAATGTGAATAATCCCAATAAAGCCCAGGCGGAGGAGAAATTCAAGGAGATCCAGGGGGCATACCAGCAGGTCATGAAAGAAAGAACCGGGGGGTATGCCGGGACAGCGGGCTCAGGCCAGGGGGAGCAGGACCCCTTCGGCTTCGGAGGCTTTGGATTCGGCCCCTTTGGCGGATTTTATGGCAGTTATGGCCAGAGACGAAGCACCGGTTATGAGGAGCAGCTTCATCTGCGGGCGGCAGGCAACTATATCCGCAACGGCTATTACCGGGAGGCCCGTACCACGCTGGACCAGATGGACAGTGGGGAGAGGAATGCCCGTTGGTTCTATTACAGTGCCGTAACCCACTCCAGCCTGGGCAACAATGTGGCGGCGCTGGAACATGCCCGTCGGGCAGTTGCCCTGGAACCGGGAAACAGTGATTACAGAGAATTGCAGCAGGTATTGGAGAACGGCGGGAGTTGGTATCGCCAGCGTCAGGCGGGATACGGTTATCCCACCATGAACGGGGGCAATATGTGCATGAAGCTGTGCCTGGCCAATATGATCTGCAACATGTGCTGCTGTGGGAGAGGATTTTTCTGCATATAAGGGGGCGCCCCTTATATGCAGAAAGCCCGGAAAGGGTCCGTCAGTCGGAATCGGAAGCAGCATTCTCCAGACGGCCCCGTACAGTGATGCCGTTTACTTCCACATCGGTTCCCAGTTCGATCACCAGATATTCCCGGCCGTCTATGATCCGGGTGGAGATCAGGTCCGTGCGTCCGGGATCTACCTTGATCACCACATCGGGGGTTTTCACGTCAAAGGATCGGCTGTTTGCCACATTGCTGATATACAACTGCGTGTCGCTGCCTGCGGTGGCGTCATAACATCGGTCGAAAGTCTCCATCTTCTCGTTGGCCACGCCGCTGCCTGCAAACACGGTTTTTACCTCGTTTTTGTCCAGCACCAGGGGGGCGGGGTCCTCCTTGTGTTCTTCCACCATTTCAATGATTTTTTCGTGAATGTTTTTCACTGCCTCGATGCTGCAGGTCTCCCCCAGGGTTTCCTCCACCAGCATCTGGAAGGTCTCCTTCTGTCCTCCGGCGGACAGAGGCAGGGGGCAGCCCAGAAGCAGTTCTACAAATGCCTCTTTCAGTTCTTCCCCGTTTTTTGAATAGTAGAGGGCGCTGTGGAGATCCGTGCTGCGGTCGTTGAACGCGGGGAACAGAAAGCCCGTGTCCGGGGCTCCCACCACCCAGTCCCGGATGCGGTTGCGGAAGCTGTTTTCCTCTGCGTCGTAGGACAGGCCGGGCTTGGACAGATTCACCGGGCAGATGCTGACCAGGATGTATTCATAGACTTCGTCGGAGGCGTCCTCCATTTCCAGTCCGTCCCGGGTGCGGCCGGGCACATCGTAGGCATCGTGAATTACCAGGATCAGATAGTTGCCCACAAACTCATAGGAATCTATAATGTTTTGATAGAACTGCTCCAGCAGTTCTTCATCCTTCAGTTTGCTGTCCCGGAGGCGCAGCAGCAGTTCCTGGGTGCCGCCCTCCTCCTCGGCTTTCAGGGGAAACTCCAGGGTGTGCAGATTCTTGCCGATGGAGCCGGAGAGGGTTTTTCGGAGAATTTCAAAATACTTGAACATCTCCTCCTCGGGCAGAGCCAGGAATGCCTGCCGAAACTGGGCCTTCTTATTTTTCTCCCCGTCCACATAGCAGCCGCATATGCGGGTGATGGAGCAGTTGTTCTGGGTGAAAAGTTTCTTGATTTCCGATATTTCCTGTTTTACCATATGTACCTCGTTTCTGCGTATGTCCGCCGGGCTTTGCGATGGGAGTTTTTACTGTTCGGAAAAGTAAAGTGCCGAAAACCCGGGGAAGTCTGGGTTTTGCGACACTGCAAAATGGGACGGAGCGCTAAGTTTTAATATCACTATTATATGCCTGTGCTCCATGGCTGTCAAGAAGTTTGAAGGAAGCAGGGACGCCGAAAGCGGGGGGGAGAGTATCAATAGGGTGAACGGGAGGCAATCTGCTGTTCCCGCCGGGCCAGCATCAGGAGACTTGCCTCATATGCCCGGGATACCTGGGCGCGCTGACGGTCTTCATTCCAGGTTTTCAGCAGGCGGGCATGCTCCAGCAGCTGTTTCGTGTGCTTTGCCTTCAAGAGTTGTTCCTGAAGCCGTTTGGCCTGGGCTTTCTTTTTCAGGTATTCTTTCAACAGCTTTTTGCGCCGCTCCTTTTCGGCCTGCCGGGCTTTCAGACGCCTTCTGGCGGCGGCGCGCCGGGCCCGATCATCATCCTGATATCCATAGGTGTAGCCGTAACATTTTTCCCGGGTGTCATCAATGTGAATCAGGCCGAATCTGGGGACACAGTATCCATAGCCGGTGGATTTTATTCCGGCCACAAAATCCAGAACCCACTGCTCGTAAGCCGGGTCTTTCTGCATCCTCCTGTAGGCGGCGTCGCTGATATCAATAAACCAGTCCAATCTTTTCTGAGAAGGATGTGTATAGAGCCTTTTGATTTTTTCGTGAATGTACAGCTTGTATTCCGCCAGTGTCATGTCCTTCGGGGACAGGGAATATTTTTCCCACAGGGTCTGGGTAAAGCTGCGGTCTTCCGCTTTTTCGCTGTCTGCGGCGGAAGTGCTTGACGTGTTGTCATAACCGATTCCGGCGATGTATCCGGCGTGAATCCTTTGTTTCATGACTGTCCCTCCCTTGGCACTACGGCATGCTTTGTAAAATCGGATTGTCCATATCCCGGCTGTCACAATGGAGTGATCCAAAATATGGTGCGACTATAACATATATCGGGATATAAACGGATTTATTGATATACAGAGCATAAATCGCCGAAAAGGGGATCAAGGGCTTCCCGGGCAAAGAGTAACTTCTTTTCCGTCGCCACATATCTTATTTATGACAGGAAAGAAGGAGAATGCAATCCATATGGCGATCGGATATTTGCTCATACAGGCGAGGACGGCCCATGACGCGGTTCCCCTGAGCGGCGTACAGGTGAAAATCCAGGGAGAACAGGGGGAGACTCTCTATGATCTGGTGACGGATGAGAGCGGAGAGACGCGGAAAGTGCCGCTGGAGACTCTGGATAAAAGTTTCTCACAGAACCAATATTATGCGGGGGTTCCCTATAAAAGTTATAACGTACTGGGACAGAAAGAGGGATTCGACAGAATCTATGTGGCCCAGATTCCCATCTATGAGGGAGAGACGGCGGTACTGCCCCTTATGCTGGTGCCCATGGAACAGAGGCAGACCCACCAGGGACAGGCCAGAATCTTTGTGGGAAAACCGGCCGTGGCCATGCGTGAGCCCCGCTCACAGGAAGGCGGGGAAGCAGATCCCCGGATTATGCGTCAGGTGATAATTCCCAATCCCATTACGGTGCATTTGGGGGCGCCGGGGTCCTATGCCTCCAATGTGCAGGTTTCCTTTCCGGATTATGTGAAAAATGTGGCCAGCAGCGAGATTTATCCCACCTGGCCGGAAGCCTCGCTGCGAGCCAATATATATGCAATCATCACATTTGCGTTAAATCGGATTTTCACGGAATGGTACAGAAGCAGAGGCTATGACTATGATATTACCAACAGTACTGCCTACGATCAGTATTATGTGTATGGAAGACCCATCTATGATTCCATCAGCAGGGTGACCGACGATATTTTCAATGAATATGTCAGGCGGCAGGGGCAGAACGCGCCCTATTTCACTTCCTTCTGCAGCGGCTCGACAGTAAGCTGTCAGGGGATGTCGCAGTGGGGGACGGTGACTCTGGCGGAAAACGGGTATACCCCTCTGCAGATTCTGCGGAATTACTATCCCAATGATGTGGAGATTGCGGAGACCCAGGCCATTGCCAATGTGCCCTCTTCTTATCCGGGAACGGCCTTACGGGTGGGAAGCACGGGGCTGGATGTGCAGACGATCCAGACTTATCTCAATCGTATCCGCCGTAATTATCCCGCTATTCCCGTTATCACGGATCAGGAGGGAACTTTCGGGGAAAGTACAAAGGCGGCAGTGACAAAATTCCAGAGCATCTTCGGTCTGGCGGCGGACGGCATCGTGGGAAAAGCCACCTGGTACAAAATCTCCATGCTCTATACCGCGGTGGCCAGGCTGGCAGAACTGGACAGCGAGGGGACTTCTCTGGGAATAGGGACGGTTCCCCCTTCCGCCGTGCTGCGGCAGGGCGCCCGGGGGCAGGATGTGGTCACATTGCAGTATCTCTTGGACGTTATTTCGGAGTACTATCCCACGGTTCCCGCTCCGGCGCAGGACGGCATCTTCGGAGGCGGGACACAGCAGGCGGTGACGGCTTTCCAGAGGGCCGTGGGGCTGGTGCCGGACGGGATAGTGGGACCGGCCACCTGGAAGAAGCTGTATGAAGTATATCTGGGTATCGGTAACAATGTGCCGGGACAGGACGGGCCGACAGGTCCGGGCAGCGGAGGAGGAGGCCAGCAGCCCGGCACGGGAAGCGGTGTCCGGGAATATGTGGTGAAGGCGGGAGACAGCCTCTGGCTGATCGCCCAGCGGTTCGGCACCACCGTGGAGGCCATCAAACGGCTGAACGGTTTTACCACCGATCTGCTCAACATCGGCCAGGTGCTGAAGATTCCCGCTTCCCAGTCAGGATCTTATATTGAGTATACAGTCCGGCCCGGGGACACCCTGTGGCTGCTGTCCCGGAGATATAACACCACCGTGGACGCCATAAAAAAACTCAACGGATTGTCAGGCGACAGACTGGATATCGGTCAGGTGCTGAAGATTCCTGCCCGCTGAGAGGAAAGCCCGGACAGCCTTGATAAACTGAGTCTGAAGAAGGAAAATCCTGCCGTAAAATGCCAAAACCGCCCGAATGCCGGGCGGTTTCTATTTTGCGTCTGAATCCGAAGGGTCCTGACGGACATGCCTTATTTATGATTGCTGAAAAAGAAAAGTGTCCTGCCCTTCGGATAAAGGGTTTCAGAACACTGTAAAATGGAGATAGCGAGACTCGAACTCGTGACCTATACGTTGCGAACGTATCGCTCTCCCAACTGAGCTATATCCCCATTGGAACTTTGATGTGGGAACCATTTTCCGGCCCCTGCATTTGATACTGCTATATTATACCACATCAGGTGGAGAATGCAAGTATATATTTATTTTTTTGCGGAGATTTTTGTGCCTGGGCGCGTTTTTTGGCGGATGCTGACGTAATAGAGGGCATAATGACAGGGAGAAGGGGAACTTGCGGTGAATTGCAGTTGCTGTCTGATCTGGAAGAATCGTATAATAGATAATGATAAAAAGTCAATATGTGGAGGAATAGACATGGAACAGTTGCGCATTACCGCTGCCGATGATAATGAGAAAGTATACAGGATCCTGGGGGATCTGATGAACGGGGATAAAGAATTCCAGATCATGATTACCGTGCCCGCGGGGCGGAAAGACACGGAGGATTTGCAGCAGACGGCCGGGGAAGTGCTGATCCGGGCCGCAGAGGAGAAAGCGGGGGTGGAGAGTCCGGCGGAAAAAGCCTATGACCTGGAGCAGGACGTAACGGATATCATTCATGAGATCGGGGTGCCGGCACATATCAAAGGCTATCAGTACTTACGGGAGGCCATCATGATGTCCGTGCGGGAACCTTCCATGATCAGTTCCATCACCAAAGTGCTCTATCCCACCATAGCGAAGCGGTTTCAGACCACGCCCAGCCGGGTGGAGAGGGCCATCCGCCATGCCATTGAGGTGGCCTGGTCCCGGGGCAGGATGGAGACCCTTGACGCCCTGTTCGGATACACGGTGAACACCGGCAAGGGAAAGCCCACCAACTCCGAGTTTATCGCTCTGATCGCGGACCGCATCCGCCTGAAGTACAGGGAATAAAATTTTCAGAAAAGGCTTTCCTAACGATACAGGATGTAGTATAATCGAATTATCTACGAGAAGGTACAAATGGAGGTTGGCACATGAAGAAAATACTGTTTGCGGCATCTGAAGGGGTTCCTTTCATCAAGACGGGAGGGCTGGCCGATGTGGTGGGCTCCCTGCCCAAATGCATCGACAAAGAATATTTCGACGTGCGGGTGATCCTGCCCAGGTATACCTGCATGAAGCAGGAGATGAAGGATAGGCTGGAGTATGTGACTCATTTCTACATGGATTTCAACTGGACGGACGCCTATGTGGGCGTGCTGAAGGCCGAGGTGGACGGGATTCAGTATTACTTCATCGACAATGAGGGATATTTCGGCGGATTTAAGCCCTATGGGGACAATGCGCTGTTTGAGATTGAGAAGTATGCCTTTTTCTCCAAGGCGGTACTGTCCGTACTGCCCATCCTGGATTTCCGGCCGGATCTGATCCACTGCCATGACTGGCAGACAGGCCTGGTTCCGGTGTATTTGAAGGAAAGATTCCAGGGCAATGATTTCTTCAGGGGCATCAAGTCTGTAATCACGATCCATAACCTGAAGTTCCAGGGGAAATGGGATCCCAAGGTGGTACAGAACATCACCGGGCTGCCTCAGTACTATTTCACGCCGGATAAGCTGGAGGCTTACAAGGACGCCAATCTTCTCAAGGGAGGGATTGTGTTCGCGGATGCTGTGACCACGGTGAGCGACACCTATGCGGAGGAGATCAAAACCAAATTCTACGGGGAGGGCCTGGAGGGTCTGCTGAAGGCCCGCAGCGGCGATCTGCGGGGGATTGTCAACGGCATCGACTATGAGGAGTTTAATCCCGAGACGGATAAATATATTGTGAAGCCCTATAACGCAGTGAATTTCCGCAAGGAGAAGGCCAAGAATAAGAGAGCGCTGCAGGAGGAACTGGGCCTTCAGGTGGACGAGAAGAAGATGATGATCGGCGTGGTCTCCCGTCTGACGGACCAGAAGGGTTTTGATCTGATTGCATATGTGATGGATGAACTGTGCCGGGATGATATTCAACTGGTGGTACTGGGCACAGGTGAAGAGCAGTACGAGAACATGTTCCGGCATTTTGACTGGAAATACAGCGATAAAGTGTCCGCCAATATATTCTATTCCGAGGAATTGTCACACAAGATCTATGCATCCTGTGACGCTTTCCTGATGCCGTCCCTGTTTGAGCCCTGCGGCCTGAGCCAGCTTATGTCTCTGCGCTACGGCACGGTGCCCATTGTCAGGGAGACCGGGGGACTGAAGGACACCGTACAGCCCTACAACGAGTTCGAGGGAACGGGAACGGGCTTCAGCTTCGCCAATTACAACGCCCATGAAATGCTGGCCGCGGTACGCTACGCAGAGCAGGTATTCTATGACAGGAAGCGGGAGTGGAACAAGATCGTGGACCGCGCCATGGCGGCGGATTTCTCCTGGGAAGTGTCCGCAAAGAAGTATCAGGAGATGTATGACTGGTTAATAGGGTATTAGAGAGAATGAACGGCGGCAAAAAAAGAGACAGTTTTATCCTGCAGGCGGGTATTCTGGCCGCCGCAGGATTTATCAGCCGGATCATAGGGCTCCTGTATGTGAGCCCTGTGACCCGGATCATCGGCCATGTGGGTCTGGGGTATTATCAGTCGGCGTACAATTACTATGCCATTGTGCTGATGATTTCCTCCTACAGCATTCCCTCCGCGATCTCTAAGGTGATTGCCCAGAAGTTATCGCTGCGGGAGTACCGCAATGCCCACAGGGTTTTCATATGTGCCATGTACTATGTGCTGGGAGTGGGACTCGTTGCGAGCTTACTCCTCTTTTTTGGTGCGGGGCATCTGGTGCCGGAATCGGCGGCCCCGGTGCTGCAGGTGTTGGCCCCCACCATTTTCGTCTATGGCGTTTTGGGGGTGCTGCGGGGGTATTTCCAGGCTCATAAGAGCATGGTACAGACTTCCGTCTCCCAGATTCTGGAGCAGATTGTCAATGCGGCGGTGAGCATCGGGGCAGCATACGGATTTATTGTATGGTTCATGGGAACTTATGAGAAGAGCAGTGAGGCGGCAGAGCAGACCCGCCGTGCCGTGTACGGCGCCATGGGGAGTGCTCTGGGGACAGGCGCGGGGGTGCTGGCGGCGCTGCTGTTTATGGCCGCCGTCTATGCGCTGAACCGTCCCATGATCCAAAGGCGGATCGAGAGGGATCATACCCGGCATGTGGATTCCTACCGGGAGATCAGTGTCATGATCCTGCAGGTGGTGCTTCCCTTTATCATGAGCACCGCCGTCTACAACCTCAGCAGTTCGCTGAACAACAAGCTGTATACGGACATCATGATAAAATTCCGCCATGCGGCGGAAGATCTGGTGGTGGGGGACTACGGGCTGTTCAACGGGGAGGCCATGAAGATTTCCAATATTCCCATCGCGTTTTCTTCGGCCATGGCCGCCGCCATCATTCCCACCGTCTCCCAGCTTGTGGCCCGCAAAGAACTGGCGGACGCCCGGGACAAGATGGCCCAGGCAGTCAAGACCATTATGCTGATATCCATCCCTTCGGCGGTGGGGCTCTTTGTGCTGGCAAAGCCTGTTACCTGGCTGCTGTTTCCGGATGAAGCCACCATTGAACTGGCCGCAAAGATCCTGATGGCATTGGCCGTGTCCGTGATTTTCTATGCCCTGTCCACCCTGAGCAATTCCATTTTACAGGGCGTGGGAAGAGTCAATACGCCCATTGTCAATGCTGCCATTGCGCTGCTGATTCAGACGGCGGTGATGGTGCCCCTGTTGTTCTTTACGGATCTGGGCATCTACGGAGTGGTAATCGCCACCATCCTGTATTCCGGCCTGATGTGCGTCCTGAACCAGTTGTCTCTGCGCAAGGCGCTGGGATACCGCCAGGAGATTATGAACACATTTATTGTGCCGTTTATCGCCTCTGCTTTCATGGGGGCCATCGCCTGGGTAATCTATGAGAGCCTGCTGATACTCACGGGGTCCATTGTGGTATCCGTTCTTCCGGCCATTGCGGTGGGGGCGGTGGTGTACTTTGCCCTGGTGATTCTGTTTAAAGGGGTGACGGAGGAAGAACTGCGGGCCATGCCCAAGGGGCATTTACTGGTCAGGGCGGCCCGGAAATGCGGCTTGCTGCGTTAAACTTGTTCCAGCCCGGAGATATCGTCATCCATCATCATGGAGAAATTGGTGTAATATACCACGAATCCCGGCTTGGCCCCGTTGGGCTTCTTCACATGTTTTTTCTGGATATAGTCAATCTCCACTTTTTCCTGGCCCCGGCCCTTGGAATAGTAGGCGGCCAGCTTTGCCGCCTCCTCGAAGGTCCGATCCGGCAGGTTGTCCTCCCCCTGACATTTCACCACCACATGGGAGCCGGGCATTCCCTTGGCGTGGAACCACCAGTCGTTTCCGCTGGCAAATTTAAAGGTCAGTTCATCGTTCTGATAATTGTTTTTTCCCACATACATATGAAAGCCGTCGCTGCTCACATAGTGGAAGGGTTTGCTGGTGACCTTTTCCCGCTTACCGCCGCCCCGTCTGTGGATATAGCCGCTGGCGGCCAGTTCTTCCCGGATCTGCACCAGATCCTCTTCCAGCAGGGCGATATCCAGGGCTGTGGCAATGGACTCCAGATGCCGGATTTCGGCCCTGACTTCCTCCGTCAGAGTGGACAGGGCTTCAAAGGTACGCTTTAACTTGCCGTATTTGTCAAAATACCGCTTGGCGTTTTCGGCGGGAGTCATATCCGGGTCCAGGGGGATGGTGATTGTCTCTCCCGTGTAGTAGTTCAGGGCTTCCATGGATTTGCTGCCCTCGGGCACATTATAGCCGTAGGTGTTGAGCAATTCTCCGTAGATCCGATATTTGTCGCGTTTTTCCGTGTCCTTGATCTGCTGAAGCTGCAAGTCGTATTTTTTTACATTGCGCTCCAGGGCAGTCTGCACAATGCGGCGCAGATCCACGGATTTCTGTCGGATGCGGGTCAGTGTGTTCTTCTCGGCGTAGTATTGCTCCAGCAGGGCGGAAATGGAACTGCAGGGCCGCAGGCTGTCCTCTCCGTTGGTGTAGAGTGTCAGGGGCAGGGCCGCGTATTCCGCCGGCTGCCGACCCGTATAGGCGATGGCCGGGGCAAAGCTGCCGGACTGCACCTGGTCCATCATTCTCCGAAACTCCCGGAATGCCGCTTCCAACTCCCGGGGGGAAAAGGCGGCAGTGGGGGCGTCCCCATCCAGCCCGGCCCGGTGGCATACCTCCTGGGCCAGTATGGGCGAGATACCGGTATAACTCTGGTAGATGGCCTTGTACAGCGGGGCGGGGCGGGAGGCCAGGGCCGCGGAGAATTGTTCCGGTCCGCAGGTCAGGGGGTCCAGCTTGTCCTGGGTATGGGCCACGAAATAGGGCTTGCCGGGCAGCACCTCCCGGAGACTGCTGACCAGGCCGGACACATGTTTGATACTGTCCAGGATCATGCCGTCTTCATTGCAGAAGATGATGTTGCTGTGTTTTCCCATGATCTCTATAATCAGTGTTTTATGCCGCAGATCCCCCATCTCGTCCAGATGCTCCACATCTATATGAATAATGCGTTCCAGTCCCGGCTGGGTGATGGCGGTAACGCGCCCGTTCTGCAGATGCTTTCGCAGCAGCATGCAGAAGCCCGGGGCCGTCATGGGGCTGGGCTTGTTCTGCCCGGTGAGATATACCAGGGGCAGGGAGGCGTCCGCAGACAGGAGCAGACGCCGCTGGCCGCCGGGGGTCTTGATGGTCAGCAGCAGTTCGTCACTCTCCGGCTGCGCGATTTTATAGAGCCTGCCTCCCAGGCAGGTGTCGTTCAGTTCTTTTACGATAGCGGCAATGGTCACGCCGTCAAAAGCCATGTGGGTGTCCTCCTACTATAAAATTACAGTGTATTTTCCTTATATTATAGCAAATTGCCGGGAAATGACAAGTGTTTTCCGCG
>BLLU01000190.1 GCA_011959105.1 Lachnospiraceae bacterium
CAAAGCTTTGATCAAAACCACATTATTTTCATCCACCGCTGTGACAAAATCACCCGACTGCATAGAAAATAACCCTCGCAGCAATTCTGCCGCCGCATTATCCTTTTCCATTTTAGTCTCAATAATATACACCACCCGGGGAACCGCCGCCTCAATATGGAGCTTTTTGGCACGATTATACACATCCACCAAGAGAAGATTGTCCATCAAAAGATTCTGGAAAAAGTTATTGCGGTCAAGGCGCTCCTTATACGCCATAATGAGCTGCTGAATCTGACTCACCGCTATCTTTCCAATCATATGCGCCTGATCGCTGTTCCCTCTCGCCGCCAGGATATAGGTAAGTTCTCCCTCATCCATGACCTTAAGCAGATGATCCTTCCCAATCGTCTGACTACCGGCAGGCGAATCGGCGAATCCTCTGATCAGCTCTCCCGATATCACATCCCCCTCAAAGGTCGATGCAACTTCCGTCCCATCCAGATCATATACTGCCAAATTAACCTTCGTGAGAGCGCGCAGCTCCTCAATGCAGTTTTCTATTACCTGTGCTGTAATCATCCTTTCACGCCCCTTCCCAATCTAAATACAGTATACCAAACCATGCCATCCCATTGCAACAAATTAATTGGTTCATTCTTGCCGTTAGGGGGGGAGATGCCGAACAGGCGACAGGCGGGTTTCCGGCGTGGTCGCGGGATGGCATGTTTTGGCTAAGCATAATAAAAGGGATGCCGAAGCATCCCTTTGTGAATATTATGATTAGTTTGTGATTGTCTGTTCTGTTTCTTTGTCGAATACGTGAATCTTTTCAACGTCAAATGCAAATTTAACAGAATCGCCAGGTCTTGCTGTTGTACGGGAGTCAACTCTTGCTGTGAGCGGGAACTCAGCCAAATCAAAGTATAAGTAAACTTCTGCACCAAGTAATTCATAAACCTTGATAGTTGATTCAAATGAACATTTAGCTGTCTGAAGGAACATCTCTGAATCATAGACATCTTCAGGACGAATACCAAAAGCAACTGTC
>BLLU01000191.1 GCA_011959105.1 Lachnospiraceae bacterium
CAGGGCGGAGCAGAGAGAATCCGGGACCTCCAGCTCCAGGGCGTAATCCGCGCAGTTATCCAGAGTCACACTCAGGGGAGTGAAGAACTTCACGGTATCCACCCATGCCTGCCATACCTGCTCAAAGCAGGTCATATCCCGAAAATGGAGGGGCGTATCATACAGCTTTTCTCCGGATGTTACATCTACGCCCTGATTTAAAGCTATCATCAAAATCCGCGGAAAGTTCAGGAAATTCATTCCGGAGCAGCGCAGGCCGAATTTGCCGGGGATGGAGACCTCGATACATCCGATGGAGCTGTAGTTGACGGCATCCTCCGGCGCAACCCCCTTGTCAATAAATTGATCAATAATAATCTCGTCACTGTTAAAAGAGGGCATACCGAAGCCCAGCTTAATCATTTGAATACAATCATACATGAATTCATTGGAAATCCCTTTGTGATAGCGGACAGAAAGGTTGGGCTGTGTCAGCTTCAGCTGTCCGATGGATTTCAGTACCAGGAAGGAGAGAGGATTTACCGCGTCTATGCCGCCGGCCAGCTGTCCGCCGATACACACATTCTGGTAAAGAGGGCTTCCCGCCGAAAATTTAGTATGAGAGTTGCTCCGTATTTTATTGATGGTAAAGGTCTTTAGCCAAAGGTTTTCAAGAAGCTCCAGTGCTTCGGCCTCACTGACAGCGCCGCATTCCATATCTTTTTTGTAATAGGGATACATAAACTGGTCAAAGCGGCCGAAGGACAGGGAATGTCCGTTGGATTCTATCTGAAGAATCAGCTGCAGGAACCAGACACTCTGTACGGCCTCATAGAAGGACTCGGCCGGATACTCCGGAACACGCCGGCAGACCTGCGCAAGCCGCAGAAGCTCCGCTTTTCTTTCCATATCTTTACAATTTGCAGCCTGTTCGGCGGCTAAATCAGCATAACGGTGGGCAAAGGCAATGGAAGCATCCGCTAAGATTAAAATTGCAGAATAAAAATACAGCTTTTTCAAATCATTGTAGTCGCTGCAGCGAAGCTGTTCCCTGGCGGCAAGAGCCTCCCTGCGGATTCCGCTCAATCCCTGTTTCAGCAGCTTTTCATAATTTACGGCCAGATGTCCGTCCCCTGCCGTGATATTGCCTTCCACCTTAATAATTCCCAGATCGTAGCATTTTCTGGCAAGGGGCGGCATCAGGGCCAATCCTTTATCCTTCAGAGTCCGTCCTTCCCAAAAGGGAGCAATTTCACGGAT
>BLLU01000192.1 GCA_011959105.1 Lachnospiraceae bacterium
GCAGATCGTACTTTGCAACCTTTGAAAAAGTATTATGCCCGAATTGGGCCATAATAGAGAAATAGCGTTGATCCGTCAAGTATGGCTCATGGAAGCCAATGCTCACTCTCCACTTCTCAGGCGGGGCCAGGGTATGGCGCTTTTTACCATTCACCCGCTTTTCCATGGTGCGGCCATACACAATGATCCCATGGCGGCCATCCCACTTCTCACGGGGGGAATTTTCATCAATCATGCAGCCTTTAGCCTCAAAATAATCATACATGGCCGGAGTATCCTGAACACAATGGGGAGAGG
Source organism: Lachnospiraceae bacterium (assembly GCA_011959105.1). Classification (GTDB taxonomy): domain Bacteria; phylum Bacillota; class Clostridia; order Lachnospirales; family Lachnospiraceae; genus Acetatifactor. Next base: position 298 of record BLLU01000192.1, read on the forward strand.
TAAACATATTATAGAGCTGAGTGGTGGAAAGAAAGCTCCCCTTTAAAGAGGTGATCCGGTTATTCCTGCAATATGTTTCCATGTTCTGAAGGCTGAAGCCATTCTCTAAAAATATATCAATGAGATTATTTTTATAATCAATTTCAGCCTGATTGAATACAAGCGTTTTGTGGGATTTGGATCCCAGGTCAACGGTGGTTATATCATAGCCAATAGGAGCCTGGCCGCCACACCAAAAGCCACTAGCCGCCAGGTGGTTCATGTTGTCGGTGATTCTGAGGGAATCTGTGCGAACTTCCAGGCCTGAAAAGATTACAGCCAAGTACATCATGGCCTCTCCCAGGGGTGTGGTGGTATCAATGCCATCTCTAACCGTGATAAATTTGATCTCATGCTCCCTCAGGTAAGAGTAGAAGGTGCAAAAGTCCATCATATCGGAGCATACCCGATCTATTTTGTAAATGATTACACAATCAATGAGGCCTGCTGCAATATCTTCCTTCAGTTGGTTCATGCCGGGCCGATCCATATCAGAGCGCACATAACCATCATCCTCATAGAATGAAATGGAGCTAACCTCTGAGAATCTCTGATCAATATGTTCTTTGCATTTGGTGAGCTGCATCTGTGTGCTCTCTGAAGTATCAACAAAATATGATTTTCTGCAATATATTCCAAAATTCATGCTTTTTTTCTCCTAAAAAAGGGCATAAAAATGCCCGGAATCTGATTGAAAGCTCCCGGAGATAATGCTACAATATATTTTGCGGAATACATGAGCATTATCTCATGGGGCCCT
>BLLU01000193.1 GCA_011959105.1 Lachnospiraceae bacterium
GAGCAGGGGTACCGCTCAATCATCTGATTTGATGATTTTGCGACACCCCCTTTTTATTGGTGTAACTCCACATAAACTCCATATTCACTCCAGAACTACTCCATTTAAGAACTGTATTCTATATTTGCAACAGGAAAAACCGCGCCATGACAGAAGAGGTGATTTTATGAAATATCAGAAAAAAATGATTGTTCCTGCTTTGGCATTGGCGATGCTGCTTTGCGGGACGATGACCGCATTTGCTGCCAACGCTAATCCCGCCAATGCCGAAAATCTCCGGGAAGAAGGCGAAAGCGCCATCGTTTGGGACGTTACCGAGCAGCCGTCTCCCGAAAATGACAAGAATGAGTATTGGGCATACGATGAGTACAAAGCCTACGCTGAAAGCATCGAGCGTAGCCTTATGGAACTGCTCGCCACTGGTGAACCCGATTTAACGCAGCAGGATGTTCAAGCCTGCAAAGATACGTTGGCAAGAACGCTTGATTTTATCAAAAACGGTGGGCATGTGTCCAAGAATATGGTCAACGGAGATAGCTTCTTGATGGTATCTCCTCTTGACAGCTCCCTTGTGGGGAGTTCTTCAGAAAAGTAACTTTTAAGAAATGCGGTTTTCCTGTTGCCATACCGCAATTCTAACAACTGTTTAAGCAAGTGAATAACTGGGAATGAACGGTATGTTTTAACGGCGGTTTTGAATGAACCGCCGTTTTCTTTTGAAAACAGAGGGGTGTATTAAAGTCACCCATTTTAAGGACAGGGCGGTATTCGGGAGGTATCGCCTTGTCTTTTTTAATTTTTGTTCCACCTAACTTGTCAAAAAAAGTATAGCCCCACCATAAGTAGTATAAAATTACCCTGTGGATTTTCGCGTCTGTAATGCATTAAAAATCAAGCCTTTTCAAGCCCTATTGCGTAACGCTCCATTCTGTTCTTTGGGAGAGGTCGGGGGCGCGGGAGCAGGATTGTTAAATCCTGTTCCCCGTTTTCGGCGGCGAAATGGCAACGGCAAAAATCCAGACGGT
>BLLU01000194.1 GCA_011959105.1 Lachnospiraceae bacterium
GAGCAGGGGTACCGCTCAATCATCTGATTTGATGATTTTGCGACACCCCCTTTTTTGCATAAGTTTTGGGCATTTCGGGCATGAATAATCAAAACCTTACAATTCTGCCTGCGGAGTGCGGGAAGTAAAGGGAAACATTGAAAGGACCGGGAGGACCATGGCGAATGTAACGGTATATCTGAAATGCGACCGCAATGTGGAAAGCCAGGAAGAAGATGTTTTTTTGAAAGATATTGCCACCCTGCAATGTACGGACCAACAGGTGCTGGCCAAATGTAAAGCCGTTAAGGTGCATCATTTCTCGGAGGGCGACCAGGCCCAGGGAGGCAGGAGCCCCGGAAGCGGAAAGAAGCCCTGGACGGGGCAGGCCCACCAGCAGCGCTGTGTGGTCAGTGTGCTGAAAATTATAGCCTTGATGGAGGAAGCCTGCCCCGGCATTACCGTCCAGTCCGTGGGTGAGACGGATGTGGTGCTGGAGCGGGTGAAGGTGTCGAAATACAAGGGGCCTAAGCTGTGGTGCAAGGTGGCGCTGGTATGTCTGGTGAGTTTTTTCGGAACGGGATTTACCATCATTGCCTTTCATAACGATGTGGGGATCAATGAGGTGTTCACGGAGATCTACAAGATTGCCATGGGCCGGGAGCCGGGGGGATTGAACGTGCTGGAGGTGGCTTACAGCCTGGGACTGGCCCTGGGTATCATTGTGTTCTTCAACCATATCGGCGGCAGACGCATCACCAAAGACCCTACTCCTATCGAGGTGTCCATGCGCAATTATGAGGAGGATGTGAATAAGGCTCTGGTGAACACCGCAGGCCGCGAGGGGAAAGAGGTGGACGCCTGATGCAGACATTTATGTGGTGCTTATTGGCGCTGGCGGGTTTCAGCTTTGGACTGCTGGCGGCGGCGGGGGTATTTACGGTGCTCAGCGCGGTGGGGCTGGTGCCCCGCTTTGCCGGTAAGACCCATTCGGCCAAGGAAATATGGCTCTATGAGGATATGGTGATGGTGGGGACCATTGTGGGCTGTATATGCAGCGTCTTTCACCGTTATCTCCAGGTGGGATCCTGGCTGGAGGAAAAATTTCCGGGCCTTGACTGGCTGTGGGAAGCGCTGGGGCAGGGATTTCTGGGGGTATCCGGCCTGTTTTACGGCATGTTTGTGGGTTGTCTGGCCCTGGCCATCGCGGAGATGCTGGACAGTATTCCCATATTTACCCGCCGTATCTCCTTCCGTCACGGGCTGGGCTGCGCAGTACTGGCCATGGCGGTGGGCAAATTTTGCGGCGCACTGTTCTACTTCTGGCAGGAACTGCACAGGGTGGTGAACTGAGACGGCATGAGATTTTAATAAATCCAGAAAGGAAACAGGTTATCTATCATGAACGAGAAGCAACAACAGGATTATGAAAAATATGTGAAACAGGTAACGCCTACCCACAACCTGGGTCTGCAGATGCTCAAGGCTTTTGTCACCGGAGGCATGATCTGCTGTATCGGGCAGTTTATCCTGAACTACTGTGAGAAGCTGGGGCTGGACAAGCAGAGCGCGGGCAGCTGGTGCTCTCTGCTTCTGGTGTTGTGCTCCGTGGTGCTGACGGGCTTTAATCTCTATCCCAAGATCGTGAAATGGGGGGGCGCGGGGGCTCTTGTGCCCATTACCGGATTTGCCAACTCCGTGGCGGCCCCTGCCATCGAGTACAAGAAGGAAGGCCAGGTCTTTGGAGTGGGCTGCAAGATTTTTACCATCGCCGGGCCGGTGATCCTGTACGGCATCTTTGCCAGCTGGGTACTGGGGCTGGGGTATTATTTTGGGAAGCTGATGGGACTTTTTTGAAATGGTACCAACCAGATCAAACAGACAGAGTGGGAGCATGAAATGATGCTGACCGCTCTGTTTTTTATTGATATTTTTCCGCACATAAGGTTTTTTAGGTATGCTTGGGAAATGTAATATGAATACATCGAAAAGTACAAAATGTGCTTGATGATGTTCAAATAATCCGATATAATTTAAACGATTAAGATAAAAAAGGGAGATTTGAAAAAAAGGAAGCGTAAAATTATGAAAAACCGTTATTTTGCTGAGGAAGAAATTAGAAGTGATGATTTGTTTTTCATATGTTATATGGTTGAACGCATAGCAAGGAAATTGCGCCAAAGAAATAGATATGTAGTAAATACGATCGGTAAAGAGGAGATGTATCATTTAATCAGTGTGGCAAATGTACTTCACGCAGAAAATCCTTTGGATGTGGAAGACGATTGGATTGAAAAGTACCATCTCCAAAAGGGGGATTTTAATATTTTGGATGTGGAAAATGAATTGGTATCTCAAGCGCCAAATGCCTTACAAATGGGAAAAGTGTATCAAAGACTGATTAGAGACTCGGCGCTCCCGGATGAGGATTATGTAGAAGGAATTTTCAGAGTTTATAATCACGAGATATGTGATGTGGTTGATAATTATAATTGCAGTGCGTATTTTGAACCTTCATATGTAATTGCGCGTGCGTATCAGGCGGGAGGATTTTGAGGAATCAAGGAGTTATGGACTGTAAACCATCCCCATACTTTCTTGACAGCAATAGCATAAACGAATATAATTAATATACATTGGGGCATTTCAGCCCCTTTGGACTATGCCGAAGAGAGAGGATGGGAAGGAGTTTATATGAAAAAGAGACGTTTGGCAGTGCTGCTGTGCTGCGTTCTGACAGCCGTGGCTCTGGCGGGCTGCGGAAATCCGCAGGCAGCAGGCGCGGACACAGTGGAAGACAGCAGGACTGTGGAGGGAGAGGAAAATCCGGGGAACAGTGAGAACGCAGAGGGCGAGACCCCGGAGGGCAGCGGGGACCAGGCGGAGCAGCCCGGAAACGGCGGCTCGGAGGAGACGGAGTCATCCCAGGAGGAAGTACAGGAGGTAGAGATCACCATGAAGGATGTAGCCCCCATGGATCTGGTTAAGGAGATGAAGATCGGCTGGAATCTGGGGAATACTCTGGACGCTACCAGCAAGAGTATCGGCGTGAATGTGGAGATGGCCTGGGGGAATCCCAGGACCACCCAGGAGATGATTGACGCCATTATTGACCAGGGATTTAATGTGATCCGCATTCCGGTGTCCTGGGGCGGCCAGATGGGGAAAGCGCCGGCTTACAATGTGCTGCCCGCATGGATGGACCGGGTGCAGGAGGTGGTGGACTACGCCTATGGACGCGGGGTCTATGTGATTGTCAATATCCATCATGAGGACTGGCATTTTCCCTCCGAGGAAAATAAGGATGCCGCGGCGGAACAACTGGCGGCTCTGTGGACCGCCATTGCCACCCGTTTTCGGGATTATGACGAGCATCTGATCTTTGAGGGGATGAATGAACCCAGAAAGATCGGAACCAGTGTGGAATGGAATGACGGAGACAAAGAGGGCCGGGATGTGGTGAATTACCTGGACCAGGTATTTGTGGAAGCGGTGCGGGCCACCGGGGGCAACAATACCATCCGCAATCTGATGGTGCCCGGTTACGCGGCTTCCTCCAGCGATACGGCGCTGAAGTCCATTGTACTGCCCCAGGACGAACATCTGATTGTATCGGTACATGCCTATACACCCTATAATTTCGCGCTGAACAAGGAGGGCAAATCTACCTGGGACAATGACACCAGGGATATTGACCATCTGATGGAACTATTGGACGAACTGTTCCTGAGCAAGGGCGTGCCAGTGATCATCGGCGAGTTCGGCGCCATGAACAAGGACAATGAGGACGAGCGGGTGCAGTGGGCCAGGTACTATGTGAGCAAGGCCCGGGAGTACGGCGTTCCCTGCGTCTGGTGGGACAACAATGCCTTTGACGGGGACGGGGAGAACTTTGGCCTGCTGAACCGCAGGGAGCTGACCTTTCCCTATCCCGAGTTGCTGAAAGCGTTGATCGAGAGTGCGGAGTAGTTTCTCATTCTGCCCGGCGGGACAGGCGGGAGAGTAGCTGATAGCCTGCCACGGCGGCCAGGGGGGCGAAGAGCAGATTCCATCCCTCCGGCAGGCCGGGATACAGTTCCCCCAGGGAGCCCAGCACAAAGCCCAGGATCAGCAGATAGGTGGGCTGGGGGCGGCGCTGCATGGCGCTGCCCAGCAGCCGGGTTACCAGCAGCGTGCAGAGTACGGCTCCCAGTCCCAGCGGCAGCAGGGAGGCAAAACGCAGGCTGCTCACCGCCTCCATCACCGGTTCGTACAGTCCCAGCATCAGCAGCATCTGAGACACGCTGATGCCGGGCAGGATCAGGGCGACGGCAAGGATGCAGCCTCCCAGGAACTGGAACAGAAGCGCGCGGAAGGAGGGGACTCCGGGTGACGAAGCAGCTCCCGGGAGTCCGGCGGTGAACAGCCCTTCCGGCAGCGCCGCCAGCCCATAGACCATAAGGAGACCTGCCAGGGGCCAGAACAGCGCCTGCCAGGTTATTTTTTTGACCTGGGCCTGCCGACAGATCAGGGGGATGCCTCCGGCCACTGCCCCCAGAAAAAAATAGCTGACTGCCATGGGGTAGCGTTCCAACAGGGACAGCACGCCCTTAGCCAACAGCGCCATGCCCGCCAGTGCCCCCAGGGAAAACAGCGCCAGGAAACGCAGACAGTCCCAGAGCCGCCGCCTGGCACAGCCGTCGTTTCCGCAGCGGATGCATTCGGCCAATAGTCCGGGCAGGCTTCCCATGGATTCAATCAATTCTTCGTAGATTCCCAGGATCATGGCCATGGTTCCTCCACTGGCCCCCGGCACCGTCATGGTGCCTCCCACGGCCATGGCTCTGGCCAGAACATGCCACCATTTCCCCTTTTTTTCCATAAAAATTCCTCCCGTCTGATCCGGCTGTTACAATATATCCGGCAGAGGGGAGGAACATTCCTGATTTATATCAGTTACTTGCAAGCTCAATCATTTTTTCCATGTCTGAGATCAGGCCGGTGGAATACTGCTGCGCCTCGTTGCAGAGTTGTTCCGCCAGGCCGTACTGCTCATTCTTGATGGCCTGGATGACGTCCGCGCCATACTGGTGGAACTTTCGATGCTTCTCGCCCAGGGCGTTCCAGATGGGCAGTATCTCCGGGATCTGGGGGGTCAGGGCATAGTAAAAATGCCCGAATCCACATTTGCTGGAGTTAAGCTGCAGCGGCAGTATGGTCTGCTTGCGCACCATTTCCTGCAAATTGGTAAGCCAGGAGCGGTGTGCGGTGACGGCGGTGCTCACATACTGGGAAAATTCTTTGTTTTCCAGATGGAAGAAAGCATCCTCCGTCATGCTTCCCATCTGCTTCACCGTGTCGTCCAGGGTTTTTTCTATGTCAACCACGGGCTTGACAGCCTTGATCAGATCCTCGCTCACATTGCTCATAAACTCCGTGCTGTCCCGCAGCTGGTTCTCCATCTCCGCCATGGAACTGCTGATTTCCTGGCTGACGGCGGCAATGGAACTGATGGTCCCGCTGACGCTGGAGACCTCTTCCCGGTTTTCGCTGTTCAGGGTCCAGACATTGTTGATCTTTCCTGTCATACTGTCCAGAATGCCGATGGTGTCCTTTGTACTGTTCACACTCTTCTGGGAGGCTTCTTTAATATTGCCGACGAACTCGCCCATGCTCTGGGTCAGGCTCTGGGTTTTCTCGGCCAATTCCCGGATCTCGCCAGCCACCACGGCAAAACCTCTTCCCGCCTCACCGGCCCTGGCCGCCTCTATGGAAGCGTTGAGCGCCAACAGACTGGTCTGGAGGGAGATGGTCTCAATCCCTTCGATGACATCATTCAGATGGCCGATGACCTCCTGCAGGGCATCCATGTCGCTCTGCATGCTGCGGGACATCTGAGCGGTCTGTTCCGAGAGCTCTTTAATGGAGGTGAGCTCCTCCTGGGCGGCCTCGATTTTCCGAAACACATTGTCCGCCGCCGAGGACACTTCCACGATATTGTGGGTCATCTCCTCATGTACATTGTTGGAATGTCCGGTCATGCTATGTCCGTCCGAGGAGCCGAACAGGGTTTCCGTGGCCCTGGCGACTCTGCGGGAGATGTCTACAATCTTGTCGTTCTGATACTTCATGGTCAGATCCAGCGAACTGATCTGCATGACGGCTTTAATGTTTTTGTCAAATACCTCGGCAAATTCCTTACGGCCCTTCGACAGACGTTTGTAAATCCCGCCTAACTCCGGCTCGCGGGAGTAATCGGCATCCTTCAATTCGGAAATAGCTTTCATAAGAACTACTTTGTTGTTTCTGGATCCCATATTGTGTTCTCCTTCTCTCCTGCATAATGAATTTGGCAACGCAAAGGCTGCCTCGCAAGCTATGTATGGATATAGCTTCATGATAAAATATTTCAAAGATTTTTGCAATATCTTTGTGAATGTTTCGTAATTTTTTACAATTGATATTTAGAAGAGTACGAAAATACTTGACAGGGTAAAAAAAGTAATTATAATAAAAGGTACAAAGGGATAGGGAAAGCAAAGGGTTGTATAAGCTCTGGCTTTCCCTAATTATTTTTAAGAGAGAGGAAGAAAATATGGAAAATAGGCCTATTGGACGTTGGGGGCGCCTTCACCAAGATTATTTGCGGGATACAGAGCCGGGACGATATCGTTGTATTTTTTTATCCAACGGCATTTGGGACTATCTGGATGCAATAGATGAAGAGGCTCAAAGGGAATATGACGAGAAGGTAAGTGAAATTAGGATACAAATGGGTGTGCGGGAAAAGGCGGCAGATGGGGAACAGGAAAGCTGGCAGGAGCAAATGCGTATTGTCAGAATGCTGGCCGAAGAGTGCGTATTGCGGGATATTGTTTATAAGTAGCAGAGGAGAGACGAAATATTTGCGGCCAGAAAGTTGCTTTTTAATGCTTGGAATGATATACTTACTTTACTTTTGTTTGTGGCATAAAACAGGTTTTACATGACTTGGGGGGATAAGATGGCATTTACGCATATAGATTGCTTCAGCGGGCCAGGGGGAATATGTACCGGGCTTCATGCGGCAGGATTTGATACGAGAGTGGCCATAGAGTACATTAAAAGCTGTGTGGATACTTATAAAGCGAATCACCCGGAGGTTCATATAATCCACTCGGATATCAGAAAGGTGTGCGAGGAACAAATATTACCCTATATTCCAGCGGATGGGGTGGATCTTGTTACATCAGGGATGCCGTGTGAGACATTCTCAACAGCAGGAAATAAATCCCGATCGTTTTATGATGACAGGCAGTTGTTGTTTCGAGAGGGAATTAGAATCGCCAAAATAGCAAAGGCAAAGCTGATCTTGTTTGAGAATGTACCTGCGATTACCACAAAAACGGTGAAGAAGAATTCAAAAAAATTGATAGTGCAATTGCTGAAAGAGGAACTGGCAGCTGCAGGATACAAAAACTATATTGAGGTTACTTTAAATGCAACGCAATTTGGTGTTCCACAGAGGAGAAACAGGTATTTTATTTTAGCTTCCCTTGACCCGCAAACAGAACTTTCCGTACCGATTGGAAAAACTGTTAAAGAGGTTACGGTGGGAGAAGCATTGCAAGGTCTTAAAAATGTTGTCCCTAACAGCGGAATAGAAGCGACTTCCTACACAGGAAAAGAATCAGAATTTTCCAGGCTAATGAAGGATGATACTTTTTGGAGAAGAGAGGGGATGCATTCTTCCAAAGTCACCTATCAGATGCCAATGAAGCACCGGGACTGCACTTTGAAGAGATTTGCAATGCTTAGGCCTGGTGAAAGCCTGAAAGATTTGTTTGAAAGATACACAGGTGAAGAACGTGAACGGTTACAAGCGCAGCGGATCATGCCTCAAAAAATGTTTATCAAGCGGAACTACAGATTGATTGAAAATGAGCCTTCTCCAACGGTTACCAGCCATTGTCTGGATGAGTTTGTACATCCAAAACATAATCGGGCTTTGACAGTGCGAGAGTGCGCCAGATTGCAATCTTTTCCTGATTCCTACGATTTTTGCGGAGGCCCCTATATTGTCCCTCATATTGATAAGAACGTACAGGATAAATATGAACAGATTGGGGATGCGGTTCCTCCATTACTTGCTTATGCCTGGGGAAAACAGATTAATAGTATTTTGAACAAAGAGAGGGAAAGAAAAAATGTCTGATGACTACAGGGAGTTTTGCCATAAACTATATCTGGCAACCTGGGAGGAAGAATTTCAAAAGAAATGTCAAAATCAGCAGAATCCATCGGCAATTCAGTCGGCTAGACAGGCAGCGCAAAGGCAAGCCATTGACAAGGTTCTTGTGGAAGCATTTTTAAAGTATTCTCCGAAAGTATCAGAGGGCGCTATATGGAAGGAAATCGCCTTGATTCATAAAATTCATGCTGCGGGGCTTTCGGAATATGGTATTGCACATGGGCAACAGGCAGAAGTCATAGAGAGATGTTTGTCTGCCCACCAAAGTTGGATCAAAGCAAGCGGACATTCGTTTGAGAGGTATTTATCCAGTATTGACAGTGAGACATTGCGCAAAAATGAAATTCGTTTCATCCTACAATCAGAATTAACATATATGATAAGGAATAATCTACTTACCAATACATCTTCGGACATTCAGGGATTGCGTTCATGGGGGAAAGATTTTGATTTATATGCAATTCAATCTGTACATGGAGATGTCCATGTCTTTGGTTGCATACAATCCAAGACGAGTATCCGAGATCGTGTAGGGCGGGATGTAACGTTCTCGCACAATGCCATGGATGGGCTGTTCTGGTCTGTTGGAATAACGCTGGATGGTAGTTTTTTGAATATGTCGGAATTTATTCACATGGTGAATGGTGGTGGATCTTATCAAAGAAATGGATGGCACGGAATGTATGCAATGTCGGGAATTGAGGAATCAAACGATCGCATTTATAAGGTTGGTGATACTATGGAATTATTGATTGATCATACCGTTGCAGCGGCAAAACAGTTTATTACAGACCGCAGGCAGCTTAATGCAGCGTGGAAACCGAAATGAGCGGGAATGACTGGCTTCAATAAGGGCGCTTTTGGAAACTGGCATGGAGTTTCTGAGAGCGCCTTTAATCATATTTTCGCCCAAGCCTTCATAGTTTGTACCAGTATAGGGCGGAGGCGTTGCGTTTATGCTGTCCGGCCCAAATGCGGATTGATACGGCATCGCAGGTTTCTCCTGCGATATGCGGGAAAGGGGACAGGAATGTTTGAAGCGAGGAGCATACAGGAGACATGCAGGGAACTGCAAAGCGACGGGGAGAGGGGACTGACCCGGCAGGAGGCGGTACGGCGCTATGGCGTTTACGGCAGGAACGCGCTTCAGGAAAAACGGAAAAAGACGGCGGCGGAATCGTTTCTCTCGCAGCTTAACGATCCTCTGATCTATGTGCTGCTGGCGGCCGCCGTCATCTCCGTGCTGCTGGAGGAGACCAGCGACGCCATCATCATCGGCGTGGTGGTGGTGCTCAATGCCGTGGTGGGCATGATCCAGGAAGGCAAGGCCCAGCGGGCTCTGGATTCCTTGAAGAAGCTGGTCAGCCCCAAGGCGTTTGTCATCCGCGAAGGCGTTCTGCACGAGGTGGAGGCATATACCCTGGTGGTGGGGGATTTGGTGAGTCTGGAGGCAGGCTGCCAGGTACCGGCGGACATGCGCCTGATGGAGAGTACCAATCTGCAGGCGGAGGAGTCCGCCCTCACCGGGGAATCTCTGCCCGCCTCCAAATCCGCCGCCTTCGTGGGCCAGGAAGGGATGCCTCTGGGGGACCGCCGGAACATGGTTTACATGTCCACTGTAATCACCGGCGGCAGAGGGCTGGGGATGGTGACTGCCACAGGCATGGATACGGAGATCGGCAAGATCGCCTCCCTGATCAACGAGGGGAAGGAAGAACAGACCCCGCTGCAGAAGCGTCTGGGGGATTTGGGAAAAGTGCTGAGCATTTTGTCTCTGCTTCTCTGTGCCGCTCTGTTTGGCATTGCCATCCTGCAGCGCCGCAATATTTTCGAGATGCTGCTCACCGCCATATCCCTGGCCGTGGCTGCCGTGCCGGAAGGACTTCCGGCGGTGGTCACCATCTGTCTGGCGCTGAGCGTCACCCGCATGGTGAGGGTACATACCATCGTCAGAAAGCTGCCTTCCGTGGAGACCCTGGGGGCCGTGAGCATTGTGTGTTCGGACAAAACCGGAACTCTTACCCAGAATCGCATGACGGTGGAGCAGTGCTATGCGGGCCAGAGGATGGTGCCGGTGAGGGAACTGGGCGGGCAGGAGTATGAAGCTCTGCTGGAGGGCATGACCCTCTGCAATGACGCGGTGCTGGCGGAGCATATCGGCGATCCCACGGAACTGGCGCTGCTGCAGCTGGCCCATGGCCTGGGGGTGGACCGGGCGGAGCTGGAAAAGCGGATGCCCCGCCGCCGGGAACTGCCCTTTGACTCCGACCGAAAAATGATGTCCACTTTCCATTACCGGGGCGGCACGGGGGTGACTTTCACCAAAGGGGCGCCGGATGTGGTGCTGGGGCGCTGTACCCACATCATGGTGCGGGGCCAGTGCCTGCCCATGCAGCCGGGGCATGTCCGGCAGATCCGCAGGGCCATGGAGCAGATGGCGGACGAGGCTTTGCGTACTTTGGCCATCGCCATGCGGGTGGGAGATCCGGGGCAGCGGGTCAGAAGCACGGCTCCCGGTCAGGATGCCTGGGGCGCCTCTGCCGGGCCGGGGGCCTATGGAAACGGGATTCAGGAACAGGGTCTCACTTTCCTGGGCATGGTGGGTATGCGCGACCCGGCCCGGCCCGAGGCTGCGGGGGCGGTGGCCACCTTCCGGCAGGCAGGGGTGGAGACCGTGATGATTACCGGAGACCATGTGGATACCGCGTATGCCATCGGCAGGCAGTTGGGCATCGTCCAGAGCAGGCAGCAGTGCATGACCGGCCAGGAACTGAGCCAGGTCAAAGAGGAGGAACTGGCCCATCGGCTGGCCCAGGTGCGGGTGTTTGCCAGAGTGGCGCCGGAACAGAAAGTACAGATCGTCACAGGATTCCAGCAGGCAGGTCATATCGTGGCCATGACCGGGGACGGGGTCAATGACGCCCCTTCCCTGAAAAAGGCGGATATCGGCATAGCCATGGGGGCCTCGGGCACGGATGTGGCGAAGCAGGCCTCAGACATGATCCTCACGGACGACAATTTTGCCACCATTGAAAAGGCCATCGAGGAGGGCCGGGGCGTCTACGAAAATATCCGTAAATCCGTGATCTTCCTGCTCTCCTCCAATCTGGGAGAGATTGCCACCATGTTCCTGGCGGTGTGCTGCGGGCTGGCTTCTCCCCTGCGCTCCAGCCATATCCTGTGGATCAACCTGATTACCGATTCCCTTCCCGCGCTGGCGCTGGGGGTGGATCCCAATGATGCCAGATCCCTGATGCAGCATCCGCCCAGAAAGCCGGGGGAGAGCCTGTTCGCCCGGGGCGGCCTGGTCTGCACCTGTTTCTATGGGCTGCTGATCGCCGCCATCAGCCTGACGGCCTTTTTCCTGATTCCCCTGCGGGCCATGGCCACCCAGCATCTGCCGGTGACTTTGGAAAATATGGGCATGATGATGGCGCAGGAGGGCATTCTGCGCCGGGCCCAGACCTATGCTTTTACCGTATTGGGCATGAGCCAGCTGTTCCATGCGGTGGGAATGCGGGACATGGGGCGTTCGTTCTTTCGGATGAACCACCTGGAGAACAAGCTGATGATCCTGGCCTGTATCCTGGGCTTTCTGCTGCAGATCGCGGTGACGGAGGTTCCCATCCTGATTGCCGCTTTCGGTACCACCCATCTGCAATGGGGGGAATGGGGCATATTGACGCTGCTGGCCTCCTTCCCGCTGCTGGCTCACGAGGTTATGATCCTGGTGGGCGGGAGAAGGGAGGAATAAGCCTGTCCGTGCCGGATGCCCGGCATCCCAGGCGGTTTTAGTGGAAATATGGCACAGTCTGTGATAAAATGGGTGCTGCTATATATTGGAAAGCGGACAGGGAGGGCGGAAGATGCTGCCGGAAGAGTTTCAAAGCAGAATGAGGTTACAACTGGGAGACGAATACGGGGAGTTCCTGAAGGGACTGGAGGGGGAACGTCACAGGGCGCTGCGGGTGAATCCGCTGAAAGGCGGGGGGTGTCCGCAGGAAGCCAGGGAGCGTTTTCTGGCCCTGAGCCCCTGGCATCTGGAGGCTGTGCCCTGGGAGGAGGAAGGCTTTTACTACAGCCATGCTCTTCCCGGCCCGGGCAGACATCCCTACCATGAAGCGGGGGTCTATTACATCCAGGAGCCCAGTGCCATGGCCCCGGTGGTTTTTCTGGGGGCGGAACCGGGGGAGAAGGTGCTGGACCTCTGCGCCGCCCCCGGAGGTAAAAGCACCCAGATCGCCGGGAGGATGCGGGGCCGGGGACTGCTGGTGAGCAATGAGATCCATCCCCAGCGGGCCAGGGTATTGTCGGAGAATGTGGAACGGCTGGGGATTCGCAACTGCCTGGTTTTGAACGAGACGCCGGAACGGCTGACGGAGGTTTTTTCGGGGTATTTTGACCGTATCCTGGTGGATGCTCCCTGCTCCGGCGAGGGGATGTTCCGCAAAAATGAGAACGCCGGGGAGGAGTGGAGTCCGGAGAATGTGGAGCGGTGCGCCGCCAGGCAGGATGGGATACTGGATTGTGCCGCGGCCATGCTGCGGCCTGGCGGCAGACTGGTATACTCCACCTGTACCTTTGCACCTCTGGAGGATGAGGGGAGCGTAAGCAGGCTGCTTTGCAGACATCCGGAGATGAAGGTCCTGGACCCCGCCCGGTGTCTGGCCGGGAGCGGCGGGGCGGCGGAAGCGGACGAAACGGAGGGTCTGAAAGGGGAGGCGCGCCTTGCCGCCTGGGGCTTTGCGCCGGGAAGAGCGGATTGGGCCGTGGAGGCCCCCGGCTCCCACATGGAAAAAACCCTCCGGCTCTGGCCCCACAGGCTGCGGGGAGAGGGACATTATCTGGCGGTGCTGCAAAAGGATGGCTCCCGAACCGGGGGAGAGGTCCGGAGTCTGTATGGGACGGAGCGGGGCATCCCGGAGAAGGAGTGCCGGGAATATCTGGAGTTCGCTGCGGAAACTTTGCGGGACAGGCCGGAGGGGATCTATCTGCGTTTCGGGGAACAGCTGTACCTGGCTCCCAGGGATCTGCCGGCCCTGAAGGGCCTGCATGTGCTGCGTCCCGGTCTGCATCTGGGTGCATTGAAAAAGAACCGCTTTGAACCTTCCCATGCGCTGGCCCTGGCGCTCTGTCCCGGGGAGGTGCGGCGCTGCTGCCCGGTGGAGGGAGCGGGCGGGTCAGGAGAGAACGGTATCACGGCCCAGACCTACCTGAAAGGCCAGACATTTCCTCTGGAGGGGGAGAAGGGCTGGTACCTGGTGACGGTGGATGGTTACAGCCTGGGCTGGGGGAAGCTGGCGGGAGGGATTATGAAAAACCACTACCCCAAAGGGCTGCGGATGACATAAGCGGGATTTTTCATAAAACAAACAATTTTCTCTTCTCATATGGATAAAAAGATGGTAATATAGATAAAAGTATTTGAAGGGGAATAAGCAGGATTCAAATCAGAAAGGCTAATGAGAGAATGGACAAGATCATTTTGACGGGGGACAGGCCTACGGGCAGGCTGCACGTGGGCCATTACGTGGGTTCCCTGAGAAGAAGAGTGGAACTGCAGAACAGCGGGGAGTACGACAAAATATTTATCATGATTGCCGATGCCCAGGCGCTTACGGACAATTTTGAAAATCCTGACAAAGTGCGGGAGAACATTGTGGAGGTGGCGCTCGACTATCTGTCCTGCGGGCTGGATCCGGCCAGATCCACAATGCTGATCCAGTCCCAGATCCCGGAACTGACGGAACTCACTTTTTACTATATGAATCTGGTGACGGTGTCCCGGCTTCAGCGCAATCCCACGGTAAAGAACGAGATTCAGATGCGCAACTTCGAGGCCAGCATTCCGGTGGGCTTTTTCAATTATCCCATCAGCCAGGCGGCGGACATCACGGCTTTTAAGGCCACCACGGTACCGGTGGGCGAGGACCAGCTGCCCATGCTGGAGCAGGCCAGGGAGATCGTGCATAAGTTCAACAGCGTCTACGCGCCGGTTTTGGTGGAACCCCAGGCGCTGATCTCCCAGAACGCGGCATGCCTGCGGCTTCCCGGCGTGGATGGCAAGGCCAAGATGAGCAAATCTCTGGGGAACTGCATTTATCTGGCGGACAGCCCGGAGGATGTGAAGAAGCAGGTTATGAGTATGTATACGGATCCGGAACATCTGATGGTGTCCGATCCCGGCCATTTGGAGGGCAATACAGTGTTCACCTATCTGGACGCGTTTTGCCTGGATGAGCATTTTGAGCGCTATCTGCCGGAGTATTCCTGCCTGCAGGAACTCAAGGACCACTACACCAGGGGCGGCCTGGGGGATGTGAAGGTGAAAAAGCTGCTGTGCAATGTGCTGCAGGAGGAACTGGAACCCATACGGCAGCGGCGCAGGGAGTACGAAAAGGATATCCCGGAGATCTACAATATTTTGAAAAAGGGAAGCGAAGCGGCCAGGGAGGCGGCGGCGCAGACTCTGTCCCAGGTAAAGAGCGCCATGCGCATCAATTATTTTGAAGACATGGATTTGATAGAGGCACAGGTTAAAAAATATGAGACGGAATTATGAGGAAGAGAGAGCTTCGGCTCTGGAAGATGAAAAACTGAATCCCATGCAGGCCATGATCGGCCTGGTGGTGCTGGTGGCTGTGGTGGTGATTTTCTGTTTCGCGGTGTGGAAGATTACCCATGCCAACCGTCCGGGGGCATTGCCGGGACAAGGGGTGGAAAACTCTCAGGATTCCATCGCCAACTGGGGCGGGCAGACCATCGGGTCCTCCGAGACAACCCCGGGAGACAGTCTGGATCCGGTTCAGTCTTCGGAGGAGGAACAGACGGACAATCCGCTGGGCATGGAATTTGAAAAGGTGGATGAGTATGTCACCGCCAAGGAAGTGACCAATCTGCGCAGTGAACCCAGCACCGACCAGGGGAGCGCCACGGTGGTGACCCAGATCAGCAACGGGCAGAATGCCCACAGGATCGGTATCAATGCAGCTACGGGCTGGTCCCAGCTGGAGTACAACGGACAGGTGGTATACGCGGTGAGCCAGTACCTGACCACAGTGG
This sequence comes from Lachnospiraceae bacterium, assembly GCA_011959105.1. Taxonomy (GTDB): domain Bacteria; phylum Bacillota; class Clostridia; order Lachnospirales; family Lachnospiraceae; genus Acetatifactor. The sequence continues at coordinate 15,251 of BLLU01000194.1, forward strand.
ACATGCCCCAGTAAAACAGAAATATGAGACATCCATATCCCCGCAATATCCGGCTGAACGCCGCATGCAATGCCGCCTGCAGCTGAACCGGATATTGTGGGGATACGCCGTCCGGGGACAATACATGTTTTTTCCCGAAAAGGATATACTATCCGCAGACAGGCGCACGGCCCATGGTCCGGCAGCGCGGAAAGGGGAAAACATGAATCAGACCACGGGAAAATCCAGTATTCGGCTGGAGAAAAAAGTATATATTTTAAACAGTGCCAGCATTGTGGGCAAAAAGGAGGGGGAAGGCCCTCTGGGAAATCTTTTTGACATGGTGGGGGAGGACGATCTGTTTGGCTGCGGCACCTGGGAGGAGGCGGAGAGCAATCTTCAGAAAGACGCCGTCTACATGGCCCTGGGGAAGGCGGGGAAAACGGCGGAGGATATCCGTTATCTCTTTGCGGGGGATTTGCTTGGTCAGTCCATTGCGACTTCTTTTGGCCTCGCTTCCTACCAGATACCGCTGCTGGGGGTTTACGGGGCCTGTTCCACCTGCGGAGAGTCCCTGACTCTGGGAGCCATGGCGGTGTCCGCAGGGTATGCGGACTATGTGGCCTGTGTGACTTCCAGCCATTTTGCCAGCGCGGAGAAGGAGTTCCGTTTTCCGCTGGAATACGGGAACCAGAGACCCCTGTCCGCCAGTTGGACGGTGACGGGCAGCGGTGCTTTCATTCTGGGGGGAGAACCGGAGAGCGGTCCCCAGGGGCAGCCTCCCCGGGCGGCCATCACGGGTATGACCGTGGGGCGGATTGTGGACTATGGGCTGAAGGATTCCATGAACATGGGGGCCTGCATGGCTCCGGCGGCGGCGGACACGCTGGTACAGCATTTTCTGGACTTTAACCTGATGCCGGAGGCCTACGACCGGATTATCACCGGGGATTTGGGCAGTGTGGGACAGACGGTGCTGCTGGAACTGCTGCGGGACAAGGGATACGATATTGCCGGGCAGCATATGGACTGCGGCATTGAGATCTTTGACGCCCAATCCCAGGACACCCATGCGGGAGGCAGCGGCTGCGGCTGCAGTGCGGTGACGCTTTCCGCCTATATATTAAAGCAGCTGGAGGAGGGCCACTGGAAGAAAGTGCTGTTCATGCCCACCGGCGCCCTGCTGAGCAAAACCAGTTTCAACGAGGGAAAGAGCGTGCCGGGAATCGCCCATGCAGTGGTGCTGGAAGCTCTGTAGACCTGTGATATTTATAAAATGTAAAATTTCATTAAGATTGAGAATATCTCTTGCAATGCTTCGTTTTTTCTAGTACAATTCTTCTCAAAAGGGTCAGCGGCGTCATGCCTGCGCCTGAAACGGCGCCCGGTGTGGCGCCGCAGAACTTACATTGAGTAAAGGCGGCTGTGTAATGCGCAGGATGGAATTTAAGATGGAGAGGCAGGGGCTGTTGGAAGTGGGGCAGGATGTGACGGTCACAGAGGGTCTGCTGCCCAGCAACTATTATTATATCATTGATCCGTCCCTGGCCATGTCGGGGAACATCCCTTTCCGTTACCGGCTGAAATCCCGGGCGGGCAGGGTGATAGACATTCAGGAGAATGCCCGGGGTTTCTATGTGACGGCGGAGTTTGACGAGCCGGAGGTGGATATGCCGGGCTAAAGGCGTCCGGGTGCATAGATTTATGGATATCGCAGATACTACTTTCGAAGAAGCCTGTCGTCTCAAGGCGGGCTTGGAAGGAGTGAAGCGAATGGATTATATCAATGCTTTTTGGGTAGGCGGTCTGATCTGTGCCCTGGTGCAGATCCTGATGGAAAAGACCAAGATGATGCCGGGGCGGATTATGGTGCTGCTGGTGGTGCTGGGGGCCTGTATCAGTGTAGTTGGCTGGTATGAGCCTTTTCAGGAATTTGCCGGGGCGGGGGCCGGTGTGCCTCTGCTGGGATTCGGCAATGTGCTGATGAAAGGGGTCAAGGAGGCCGTGGATGAACAGGGGCTGCTGGGCCTCTGGGCAGGCGGCTTTAAGGCAGGCGCGGTGGGAACTTCCGCGGCGCTGATTTTCGGCTATCTGGCCAGCCTGCTGTTCAATCCCAAATCGAAAGACTGAACCGACAGCAGCACGCATGCCGCAGAAGGTCCCAGGGGGCGCGTGAAAAGGAACCGGGGCGTGCAAGTATAAAGGGACGAAGGATGAAGAAAATATTATGTCAAGCTGGTTGATTTACGCAGGAATATTAATCTATATGGAGATCGTGTTCCACCTGGGCTGTTTTGGGCTGGTGGGCATAAACCCTGTCTTTTCCCTGGGGCTGATTGCGCTGATCGCTGCCCTTCAGGCGCTGATCAGCGGCAGCCTGACCAGGCGGAACAGGCACAGGGCTTTTTGGATCATGGTGGTGCTGGAGTATCTGGTCTTTTTTGTGCAGACAGTGTACTTCCGGATTTTTCAGCAGCCCCTGCAGATCAAGGCCATGCTGGTGGGCGGACAGGACGCGTTGACCAATTACTGGCGGGAAGCCCTGGTGGGGCTGCTTCATGCCTCCCCGCTGCTGATCCTGCTGGCTCTGCCCATGGCCGGAGTGGCGCTGTGGAGATATCTTACCACCTGGGAACTGCCCTATCTGAATTCCATCCGGAAGCTGCGGATGGGACTGATCGCCGGGGTGGCACTGATCTACTGCGTCAGCGTCATGGAGATCGGGCGTGTGCTGGATACTCTGTACGCGGAGGAGTACCGGGAATTCTATGATCCCATATCAGTGATGCAGGATATGGGTGTGATTGCCATGGTACAGCGGGACGGAGCCTATGAACTGGGGGAAATGCTGGAGTCCCTGTGGGACAGGGTATCGGAGCCGCGTCCCGGCAGAGAAGACCCGGACAGACAACTGGCCCAGGGAAGCAGCAGTGAGCCCGGCAGTGATTCAGATGTGTCGGAGCCGGGAACGGATTCCACTGCGGAAACGGAGCCTGAGGGCGGCATTCCCATTCCGGGACCCACGGCAGAGCCTGTTCTGGATACATCTCCCAATGTATGGAATCTGGATATGGCAAAGCTGGCGGAACTCTCCCAGGGGAGCAAGGAGACGGAATGGCTGGCGGATTATCTGGGGGAAGTACAGCCCACCAACCGCAACGAGTACACCGGCATGTTCCAGGGGTACAACCTGATTTTTCTCACGGCGGAAGGCTTTTCCACCTATGCCATCCGGGAGGATCTGACCCCCACCCTGTACAAATTGGTGAATTCCGGCTTTGTGTTTAACAACTATTATGTGCCTCTGTGGCAGACCAGCACCAGCGACGGGGAGTATGTGAATACCACGGGACTGATCCCGGACGGGCAGTTCAGTATGCGCAAAAGTATTCCTCTGGATATGGCTTTTACATTGCCCCGGTTCTTTGCCAAGGAGGGAGTTTACAACTGGGCGTACCACAACAACAGTCTGTCCTATTATGAGCGTTATCAGACCCATCCCAACCTGGGCTATGACTTCAAGGCTTCCAAGCTGGGAGATCTGTCCGAGGCGGAGTACGGGGACAAGATTTTCTATATGGAGCATGCGGGCGCCTGGCCGGCTTCCGATTATGAGATGATGCTGGGAACGGTGGCGGAATATGTGAATCTGGATCGTTTCAACGTGTACTATATGACGGTTTCCGGTCATATGAACTACAGTTTTTCGGGCAATCGGATGTCCAGCTGGCACAAGGAAGAAGTGCAGGGGCTGGAGATGTCGGAGAACGCCCAGGCTTATATCGCCTGCCATATTGAGTTGGATAAGGCCATGGCCAATCTGCTGGAACAGTTGGAAGCCGCCGGACAGCTGGACAGGACGGTGATCTGTCTCAGCGCGGATCATTATCCCTATGGCATGACCCAGGAACAGTATGAAGAACTGGCGGGGAGAGATCTTTCCCAGGATATGGATACCTATCGAAACAGCCTGATCCTGTGGAACGCCGCCATGGAGGAACCGGTGGTGGTGGATAAAGTGTGCGGTTCCATGGATCTGCTGCCCACGCTGCTGAATCTGTTCGGTTTTGACTATGATTCCAGAATGTATGCGGGGCGGGATATTTTTTCGGATCAGGAAGGAATGGTGATCTTCAACGACAGGAGTTTTGTGTCGGATACCGCGGCCTACAGCCGTAAGGCCAAGACCACTTCCTGGAAGGTGGAAATGACTGCGGAGGAGCAGGAGGCTTATATGAGCCAGGCCAAGCAGGAGGTGAAAGACCGCTATAATTTCAGTGCTTATATTCTGCGCAACGATTATTATGGCGTGATCCGCCAATGCCTGGACGAGGAAAAGACGGCGGACAACCCGGCGAGACCCCCAGAGGCGGTACTGCCCTGGCCTACCCAGGAACCTGTTCCCACAGTGGAACCTACTTCATAGAGAAAGGCATCGGCTGGAACCAGCCGGTGCCTTTTATGACTGATTATGAAATTCCCGTATGCCGCTCATAAATTTTCATATGCGATGTTTTTGCGGGAAAGATACCCGGTCAGTGCCTTATCCCAGATTATGTCGGGTTCCTTGTTCATTACGAAGGTGTGATAGGCCGTGCCTGTGGTCAACAGGGCGTGGGAGCCGTCGTATTTGACGGTCAGCACCAGAGCCTTAATCTGCTCCGAAGGCATTTCGCAGTTTTGAGCCGCCAGAATCTTGCCCACCAGTTCCGGCTTGAGGTGCAGCACAAACTTAAAGTACAAAGGGGTGCGTTTGCCTTTGATCAGCCCAAACAGCAGCCCTTTCATCTCCTGCCAGGGAGCGAAGTCATAGGGGCATATCCGGGAGTCTTTCTGCTCTTCCGGGGTGAAAAAATCCCTGTTCACATGCCCGTCTATGGTGTAGGTGTGCGCCGTGGACACGGCGGCCTCAGCCAGCAGGAAGGGGTCAAAGGCGTCTCCGGTCAGAAGCTGCGCCATGAAATTTTTAGTGTTGGTGATCTGTAATGCCAGCATATGTTTTACTCCTGATGAGAGTTTCGTGGGTATAGCCTATTTTAACATAAATCGGATGGCCAGCGCAAGTTCCGTAAAGAAAATCGCGGGCATGCCCCACACAAAGTACCAGTGCCTGGTCTTGTGGCGGAAAAGCTGCATGCCGACGATGGAGCCCAGACCGCCGCCCAGCAGGGCAATGAAAAAGAGAGTGGCCTCGGGGATGCGCCATTGATGCCGGATAGCCTTTCTCTTGTCCAGCCACATGCTGGCCAGTCCGGCCAGATTGATGCAGATCAAATATGCTGCTATAAAATATGTCATTTATATTACCATGCCTTTCCGAAGGGGAAGTTCATTGGAACTTCCGCGACACGCAGAAAGAGGGGCCATGGCCCCTCTTTTACCTGGGATTACAGAATTCCCGCAGAGCGTGGATTCCATTGTCCAGGCGAATATTTTACTGCTGATCCGCTTCCTGCATCTTCATGGCGCGTACCTTGAGGGACAGGCCAAAGAGATTGATAAAGCCTTCCGCGTCGTGGTGGTCGTACAGATCACCGGTGGTGAAGGAGGCAATGCTCTCGTTATACAGGGAGTAAGGAGAGGTGGTTCCGGCCTTGATAATATTGCCTTTGTAAAGCTGGAATTTCACTTCGCCCGTGACATATTCCTGGGTCTTTTCAATGAAAGCCTGCTCGGCCTCCCGCAGAGGAGTGAACCATTTGCCTTCGTATACCAGGCTGGCGAAACGGCTGCCCATCTCTTTTTTCAGGGCATAGGTGTCGCGGTCCAGGATCAGTTCTTCCAGCTGCTGATGCGCTTCCATCAGGATGGTGCCGCCGGGGGTTTCGTACACACCCCTGGATTTCATGCCCACCACGCGGTTCTCCACGATGTCGATAATGCCCACGCCGTGTCTGCCGCCCAGTTCGTTCAGCTTGCGGATGATATCGGAGACTTTCATCTTCTCACCGTTTACCGAAGTGGGTACACCCTTTTCAAAAGTCAGAGTCACATATTCGCCCTGGTCGGGAGCCTTCTGGGGAGTGGTGCCCAGCACCAGCAGATGTTCATAGTTAGGCTCGTTGGCAGGGTCCTCCAGCTCCAAACCTTCATGGCTGATATGCCACAGATTGCGGTCACGGCTGTAGGAGGAGTCGGCGGAGAAAGGCAGATCAATTCCATGGGCTTTGCAGTATTCGATCTCGGACTCGCGGGAATCCATGTTCCATTTATCGCTTCTCCAGGCGGCAATGATTTTGATATCCGGGGCCAGAGCCTTGATCCCCAGCTCGAAACGGATCTGGTCGTTGCCTTTGCCGGTGGCGCCGTGGCAAATGGCAACCGCACCTTCCTTGCGGGCGATTTCCACCAGTTTCTTGGCGATCAGGGGCCTTGCCATGGAAGTGCCCAGCAGATATTTGTTCTCATAGACAGCGTTCGCCTGCACGCAGGGCACAATATACTCGTCGCAGAACTCGTCGGTCACGTCAAGAATGTACAGTTTCTCCGCGCCGCAGAACTTAGCCCGCTCCTCCAGGCCGTCCAGTTCCTCGGCCTGTCCGCAGTCAATACATACACAGATGACTTCGTAGTCGTAGTTCTCTTTCAGCCAGGGGATGATGGCGGTGGTATCCAGACCGCCGGAATACGCCAAAACAACTTTTTCTTTCATGTTTTTCCTCATTTCTGCGCTGCTTTTTGCGCATGACGAGTTTGTGGCAAGCAGCGCGCAGACACAAATCTCGCGATTGAAAATTTTAATTTTCAATCTTGCTCCTTTCGTGATCAGGTAATTGCGAAACTCCCTTCTGTGTCCGGGGAATGGGCAATATGGACAATACATCAGGAAAATATGTAAGTCTTACCTGTGGGATAATGGCTTGAATTTATGTACTGGAAATACTATATACTTTTCAGAACAATATTGCAAGCCCTAATAGTGAATAAAATACAAGAAAGTTTTTGTATAAAACCTATAAAATATACACAAAACTGTATATAACAGGAAAATGAAAGAATAAATATACATAAAATAGAAATTCATGCGGGACATCCATTACGGGACATCTAAGAATGTTTTACTTGTGTTTTGGAACTGTATCTGCTATACTGTTCGCATCAAGTCAATCAATAGGATTTTTCCGGCGTTTTGCCAATGTTTTTCCCGACTGCTTTTATTATGTTTCCCAGTATTTTTGCGCTCTTTTTCTGGTTTGCGGACGGACAGGTGATTTGCCGGTGCTGATATAAAATTATGAGAAGGAGAGATGTTTATGAGTTATTTGGAATCCGGGATACCGAACAGAGCGCCGCAATACATGCGGGCTACAGGGAAACTGCCCTATACTTTGATAAATGACTATATGTTTAAGGCCCTGCTGCAGAAAAACCAGAAGGTACTGAAACAGCTTATTTGCTCGCTTCTGCATTTACAGCAGGAGGACATACGGAGCGTGAAGGTTACGAATCCCATTTTGCTTGGCGCAGTTCAAACGGAAGATTTTGACGGCAAGACGTTCGTACTGGACATCAATGTGCTGCTGAATGACCAAACATTGATCAATCTGGAGATGCAGGTGGCAGACTACAGGAACTGGCCGGAGAGATCCATGGCATATCTGTGCCGCAATTTTGACCGGCTGCAGAGCGGTCAGTATTATATGGAAATAAAACCGACCATACATATCGGCTTTCTGGACTTTACTTTGTTCCCGGAACATCCGGAATTCTATGCCACATATATGATGATGAATGTGAAAAACCATCACATTTTTACTGACAGGATAGCCCTGAGTGTGGTAAACTTAAAACATATGGAATTAGCGACCCAGGAGGACCGGGAGTGGAAGATCGACTACTGGGCGTCGCTCTTTAAGGCCACCACATGGGAGGAACTCAAAATGTTAGCAGAACAGAATCCGGTAATGGGAGACGCGGCTGAAACCATTTATGAACTTACCGCGGATGAGGCGATCCGGGAGCAGTGCAAGGCCAGGGAGAAACAGATTAAGGAGATGAATACACTTGTAAGGGAACGTGAGCTGGCGGAGCGGGCCAGGGATGCAGCTTGGCAGGAAAAAGCCGCCGCTATCCGCCAGCTGGAAGAAAAAGACCAGAGGATTGCGCAGCTGCAGCAGGAACTTCAGCGCCTGAAAGAGCGTCAGCATATGCCCATAGGTTCCGACTAAATTATAAATAATATACAGCATATGGCGCGAAATGTGCATATGACATAAAATATATACAGTATATTATGCAAAAAAGAATAATCATGCAAAAACCTCTTGACGCCATATACTTTTTGTGCAATGATAGGAAAAGCCGGTGAGGGAAATGCCGCGTATATGGAGACGCAAATCCTCTGCCGACAGGAAACGGTTGTCTTTTATGTTAAAATAGAGTATGATGGCAGAAGGGACAAAGGACATTACCAACGAAAGGATGAGTAATATGATAAAAGCGGGAATTATCGGGGCCACCGGGTATGCGGGCGGTGAGTTGGTGCGGATTCTGACGGGACACAGGGATGTGGAGATCAAGTGGTACGGCTCCAGGAGTTATATAGACCAGAGGTATTGTGATGTATACCGAAATATGTTTCGGATAGTGGAGGATGTGTGCAGGGACGATAATTTGGCACAGCTTGCGGAGGAAGTGGATGTGATTTTTACGGCCACTCCTCAGGGCTTTCTGGCAGGGCTCCTGACGGAGGAGATTCTGCAGAAGGTGAAAGTGGTGGACCTTTCCGCGGACTATCGGATTAAAGATGTGGCCGTATATGAGAAATGGTATAAGATAGAGCATAAGTCTCCCCAGTTTATCCAAGAGGCTGTCTATGGCCTGTGCGAGATCAACAGGGGACAGATTACGGAGCAGACCAGGCTTGTGGCCAATCCCGGCTGCTATACCACCTGCTCCATATTGACTGCATATCCCCTGGTGAAGGAGGGATTGATTGATACGGACAGCCTGATCGTGGACGCCAAGTCCGGTACCTCGGGAGCGGGGCGGGGAGCCAAAGTGTCCAACCTTTACTGTGAGGTGAACGAGAATATCAAGGCTTACGGTGTGGCCGGCCACAGACATACCCCGGAGATCGAGGAGCAGTTGGGCTATGCGGCAGGACGGCCCCTGGTGATTAATTTTACCCCCCATCTGGTGCCCATGAACCGGGGCATTCTGGTGACGGAATATGCCCGGCTGATTCCCGGAGCGGACGGTAGTCTGCCCTCCTATGAGGAAATCAAGGCTGTCTATGATCGGTATTACGCCGGAGAAAAATTCGTCCGTGTGCTGGATCAGGGGGTCTGTCCCGAGACCAAGTGGGTGGAGGGCAGCAACTATGTGGATGTGAATTTTGTCATTGATGAGCGCACAGGCCGGATCATTTTGATGGGGGCTCTGGACAATCTGGTAAAAGGCGCGGCGGGACAGGCGGTACAGAACATGAATCTGCTCTTTGGACTGCCGGAGAGCGAAGGTCTGGAACTGGTGCCCTGCTTTCCATAGGATTTGTCCTGCTTTTCGTAAGATCTGTGCCACATTTCGCATGAAAGCATGGACCGATTTAACGGGAATAGGGGGAGGGCTTCTAAATCGGAAGACATGGGCCCAGGGGAGGAAAAGATGGATATACGGATAAAACCGATGGAATCCGATGCCGAGATCCGGGGCAAGGCATATGTGCACTGGAAAGCCTGGCAGGAGACTTATCCCGGCCTTGTGGACCAGGCCTATCTTGAGGAACTTACCCTGGAAAAATGCACAGACATTGCATTTCGCTGGCCGGACCATATTCTCGTGGCCAAGGACGGCGAAAAAGTGGTGGGGTTTGTGGGATATGGCCCCAGCTGGGATGAAACCCTGCCGGAGACGGGCGAGATATATGCCATCTATATTTTGGAAGCATACTATGGCAGGAGAGTGGGGTATGCGCTTATGTCTGCCGCCGCCCAGAGACTTTCCCGGTATGAAAAGATCGCGGTCTGGGTTCTGGAGGGCAATCGGAGGGCGATTGGTTTTTACCGGCGGTATGGTTTTCTGCCGGACGGAACCAGGAAGCAGATTACTTTGGGTACGGTCAACACAGAAATACGTATGATTTTATCCGAAAAGCCCCAGTCCGATTTTGACGATGTAAGAGAGGAAAATTAATGCAGGAGAAAACATTTGAGATACGGACAATGAACGCCGGGGATTATCCGGGGCTTTACGCCCTGTGGATGACCATTCGGGGATTCGGCATCCGAAGCCTGGACGACTCCCGGGAGGGTGTGGAGCGCTTCTTAAAAAGGAACCCGGAGAGCAGCGTGGTGGCCGTGGCCCGGGACGGCTCTGTTGTAGGCGGTATCCTCTGCGGACATGACGGCAGGCGGGGCTGCCTGTACCATGTGTGCGTGCGGGAGGATTACCGTCGGCTGGGCATCGGCAAGGCCATGGTGGTGCATTGCATGAATGCCCTGAAAGCGGAGGGAATCAACAAGGTAAGTTTAATCGCCTTTACCCGCAACGATGTGGGAAATGCTTTCTGGAACACCATCGGATGGACGAAGCGGCAGGATCTGAACTACTATGATTTCACATTAAACGAAGCCAACATTACCGCATTTAACCAGTAGGGGGCGGAAAGTGTGTTGTCCAGGGATATGCGGAACTTAAAAACAGCATATCCCCGAATAGCGCACTGATAACAATATGAGCGCGGAAGCGGGCATATTGTTATCACCCGGAAAGTGTGTTATTCGGGGATACGCGGAACTTAAATATGAGGAGAAAATAAATGAAACAGATTGACGGCGGAGTGACCGCAGCGAAAGGCTTTGAGGCCGCAGGCACGGAGGCGGCAGTAAAATATCAGAACAGGAAGGATATGGCACTGATCTACAGTACTTCCCCCTGCAGGGCGGCGGGTACTTTTACCAGCAATGTGGTAAAGGCGGCGCCGGTGAGATGGGATCAGAAAGTGGTGGCGGAGTCCCCCTATGCCCAGGCGGTGGTGGTGAATTCCGGCATTGCCAATGCCTGTACGGGGCAGGCGGGCATGGACTGCTGCAGAGCGGAGGCGGAATGTGCGGGGAAATTGCTGGGGCTCCCGGCGGAGGCGGTGCTGGTGGCTTCCACCGGCGTCATTGGTATGGCCATGCCCGTGGAGCGGCTTTGCGCCGGAATAGAAAAGCTGGCCGCCGCAAGGGAGCACAGCCGGGAGGCGGGGCTGGCTGCCGCCCAGGCCATCATGACCACCGACACGGTCTCCAAGGAGATTGCGGTGGAAGTGCAGATCGGCGGCCGGACCGTGACCATCGGCGGCATGTGCAAGGGCTCCGGCATGATTCACCCCAATATGTGTACCATGCTGGCATTTCTGACCACGGATGTGAATATTTCCAGACAGATGCTGCAGCGGGCGGTGAGCGCCACGGTGGTGGATTCTTTCAATATGATCTCGGTGGACGGGGATACCTCCACCAACGACACGCTGCTGGTGCTGGCCAATGGCCAGGCAGGCAATCAGGAGATCACATCTGAGGGGGCGGATTATGACGTTTTCTGCCAGGCACTGGACTATATCTCTGTCTATCTGGCCCGGAAAATGGCCGGGGACGGAGAGGGGGCGACTTGCCTGTTTGAGGCAAAAGTGATCGGCGCGGATACAAAGGAGCATGCCTGTATTCTGGCCAAATCCGTGATCTGCTCTTCCCTGAGCAAGGCGGCAATCTACGGCCATGACTGCAATTTCGGTCGCTTTTTATGCGCTTTGGGATACAGCGGCGTCAGTTTTGATCCGGACAGGGTGGATCTGTGGTTCGAGAGCCGGGAGGGCAGGGCCACGGTGTACAGCCAGGGGAGCCCTGTTCCCTACAGCGAAGAGGAGGCCACCAGAATCCTTTCCGCTCCCGAAGTCACGGTGGTGGCGGATATGCATATGGGCGATGCCCAGGCCACGGCCTGGGGCTGCGACCTCAGCTATGACTATGTGAAAATCAATGCGGATTACCGTTCATAAGAATACATAAAACAATAAAACAGCATATCTCCTGTAGGTGTCCTGATCTATATAGGGACGCTCCTGCGGCTCTATATAGATCACCGGGACTGTGCGTCGGAAGGAGATATGCGGAACTATAATGGAGGAAATATATGAGTGAAGCAGTAATATCGGATGCGGTGCGTTATATCGGCTGCGACGACCATGAGATCGACCTGTTTGAAAGTCAGTACAGGGTGCCTAACGGGGTATCTTACAATTCCTACCTGATTGTGGACGAAAAAATCGCCATCATGGATACCGTGGACGCCAGGGCCACGGAGGAGTGGCTTGCCAATCTGGAACGGGAATTGGACAATACGTCCCGGCGTCTGCCGGATTATCTGGTGGTATCCCATCTGGAGCCGGACCATGCCGCCAATATCCAGAGGGTTTGCGAAAAGTATCCGGAACTGACGGTGGTGGGAAGTGCCAAGACCTTTGCCATGCTGCCTCAGTTTTTTACCATGGATTTCAACGGCCGAAAAATGGAGGTCAAGGAAGGGGACAGTTTGTGTCTGGGCCGTCATACCCTGCACTTTTATATGGCTCCCATGGTACATTGGCCGGAGGTCATGGTATCTTACGAGGAGGCGGAGAAGATTCTGTTTTCGGCAGACGGTTTCGGCAAGTTCGGGACGCTGGACACCCAGGAGAACTGGGACTGTGAGGCGCGCCGCTATTATATGAATATTGTGGGCAAATACGGAGCGCCTGTACAGGCCCTGCTTAAAAAGGCGGCGGCGCTGGACATACAAATCATATGCCCTCTTCACGGCCCGGTGCTGAAGGAAAATCTGCCCCACTATCTGGAAAAATATGAAATCTGGTCCAGCTACCGTCCGGAAGATGAGGGTGTTACCATCGCCTTTGCCTCCATCCACGGCAATACGGCAGCCGCCGCCAGGGAACTGGCAGCGCTGCTGGAAGAGAAAGGACAGAAGGTGAGCCTGTTTGACCTGGCCCGGGATGATATGGCGGAGGCCATAGAGGATGCTTTCCGATACGACAGGCTGGTGCTGGCGGCGGCCACTTATGACGGGGGCCTGTTCCCCTGCATGGAAGATTTTCTCTATCATTTGAAGCTGAAAAACTATCAGAAGAGAACAGTGGGAATCCTGGAGAACGGTTCCTGGGCTCCCATGGCCGGAAAGCTGATGAAGGAGTATGTGGAAGGGTTCAGGGACTGTGTGCTGGCAGAGCCGGTGGTCACGGTGAAATCTGTTTTAAACGCTGACAGCCGGGAGCAGATCCGGCGGCTGGCCGACGCAATGGCAGAGTAAACCGTTAAACGGGATCTTTAAGCGGCAGAGGAATCTGTAAGAAGAGAGGAAGATATATGGAAAAGGATATGGAACTGGTGATGCACAAGGCGGAGACCCTGATCGAGGCATTGCCCTACATTCAGAAATTCAACCGCAAAATCATTGTGGTCAAATACGGCGGCAGTGCCATGAGCAATGAGGAACTGCAGAAAAATGTGATCAAGGACGTGACTCTCCTGAAGCTGGTGGGCTTCAAGCCCATCATCGTCCACGGCGGCGGCAAGGAGATCAGCCGCTGGGTGGAAAAAGTGGGTAAGGAGGCCAAATTTGTAAACGGTCTGCGGGTCACCGACGACGAGACCATGGAACTGGCGGAGATGGTGCTGGGCAAGGTAAACAAGGGCCTGGTGACCATGGTGCAGGAACTGGGGGTCAACGCCGTGGGGATCAGCGGCAAGGACGGCGGCCTGCTCACCGTGGAGAAAAAATACGCGGACGGTCAGGACATCGGCTTTGTGGGTAATATCACCGAAGTCAACCCCAAGGTGCTCTATGATCTGCTGGAGAAGGACTTCCTGCCCATCGTGGCTCCCATCGGGCTGGATAAACATTTCCAGACTTACAATATCAATGCGGATGATGCGGCCTGTGCCATCGCGAAAGCCGTGGGAGCGGACAAGCTGGTATTCCTCACCGACATTGAAGGACTGTATAAGGACATTCAGGACAAGTCCAGCTTTATCTCCCGCCTGTCGGCTTCCGAGGCGGACGAACTGATCGGCGGCGGCTTTATCGGCGGCGGCATGCTGCCCAAGCTGTCCAACTGTACTTCCGCCATCAGGGGCGGCGTGAACAGAGTCCATATCCTGGATGGCCGGGTGCCCCACAGCCTGCTGCTGGAGGTTTTCACCAACAACGGCGTGGGAACGGCGATTATCAATGACGAAGAAATGGGAGGGCTTTCCCAATGATGAAAGAATATATCGACGAGGCGGAGAAAGCGCTGCTTCATACCTACAACCGCTATCAGGTGGTGCTGGAAAAAGGCGACGGCGTATATCTCTACGATATGGAGGGGAAGCGCTACCTGGATTTCGTGTCCGGCATCGCCGTGTTTGCCCTGGGCTATAACAACAAAGCGTACAACGATGCGCTGAAGGCCCAGATTGACAAGCTGATCCATACTTCCAACTATTATTACAACCTGCCTGCCATAGAGGCGGCCCGGAAGATCAAGGAAGTGTCCGGCATGGACAGAGTCTTTTTCACCAATTCCGGGGCGGAAGCCGTGGAGGGAGCCATCAAGGCCGCCAGAAAATATGCCTGGTTGAAGGACGGGCGCACGGACCATGAGATCATTGCCATGGAACATTCGTTTCACGGCAGGACCATGGGGGCGCTTTCGGTGACAGGCAATCCCAAATACCGGGAAGCCTTTGAACCCATGATCGGCAATATCCGTTTCGCGCGGATGAATGATTTTGACAGCGTGATGGCCCAGGTGACGGACAGGACCTGCGCCATTATTCTGGAGACGGTGCAGGGGGAGGGAGGGATCTATCCCGCGGAGGAAGACTTCCTGCTAAAACTGCGCTCGCTCTGTGACGAGAGGGATATCCTTCTCATACTGGACGAGATCCAATGCGGTATGGGGCGCACCGGATATATGTTTGCCTGGCAGCGCTATGGCGTGAAGCCGGATATCATGACTACGGCCAAGGCGCTGGGCTGCGGCGTGCCGGTGGGCGCGTTTCTGATGACTGAGAGAGTGGCCCGGAATTCCCTGACGGCAGGAGATCATGGAACCACCTATGGCGGCAATCCTCTGGCGGCGGCGGCCATCTGCAAGGTGCTGGAGTTGTTTGAGGAGCAGAAGGTGCTGGAGAATGTGAGGGAGGTAGGTCCTTATCTCAGCGAAAAGCTGGAAGAACTGGCCCGCAGACACGACTGCATCGAGACCCACCGGGGTATAGGGCTGATGCAGGGTCTGGTATTCCGAAAGCCTGTGGCAGACATCATTAACAGGGCCCTGGAAAAGGGGCTGATCCTGATTAACGCGGGTTCCCATATCATCCGCTTTGTGCCCGCGCTGGTGATCGGCAGGGCGGAGGTGGATGCCATGATAGAATTATTGGATAGTTGTATAGAGGAATGAGGAAATTATGCATATTACCGATAGAATTGCGGCGGTGCTGGTGCTGGGGACATTGACCACCGGGCTTTACGCGGGCAGCTTCATAGACTGGGACAGCGAGGACGCGCAGCAGAACCCGCTGGCGTTTCTGAACCAGAAGGAAACCATACGCGTCTGGTATGGGGACGAGGCTCTGACGGATTATATCAACAGCGCCGCCGTAGCTTTCGGGGAGGCCCATAATGTGCGGGTCTTTCCCTACTATATAGCGGAGAACGACTATTTGGAGACCATAAACAGAGCCACATTGGGGGAGGAGCAGGATATGCCGGCCATGCCGGACGCCTATCTGATCAGTCACGACTTGCTGGAAAAAGCCTATCTGGCGGGACTGGCAGTGCCGGTGGAGGACGCGGCGGGCGTGATGGACGAGGCTCATTTTCCCAAGGCGGCGCTGTCGGCGGTGTCCTATCACGGAAAACAGGTGGCTTATCCCCTGTACTATGAGACCAGCGCCCTGCTTTACAATGAGACTTATCTGTATGAGTGGGCCAGGCAGCAGGCGGGTAAGGCGGATTCGGAGACCGGCGCCGACGGGGAGGGGGAATTTGAGGAGTTGGACGAACTTCCCGACGAGGAAAACGCGGCCGTAGAATTCGATGAAGAGACCCTGGCGCTGCGGACGGAGCAGTTTTTTAACGAGGCAGTGCCGGCCACGGTGAGTGACATCCTTCAGATGGCGGATAGCTTTGATCCCCCCGAGACGGTGGAAGGAATTTTTTCCTGGGATGTATCCGACATTTTTTATAATTATTCCTTTGTGGGCAATTATATGAATTTGGGGGGAGAAGCCGGAGATGACAGGAGCCGGATCGACATATACAATCCGGAATCCATTGCCAGCCTGGAGATCTATCAGGGACTGAACCAGTTCTTCTCCATTGACTCTTCCAAAGTGACTTACGACTCGGTGCTGCAGGACTTTCTGGAGGGAAAGCTGGTGTTCACCATTGCCACAACAGATGCCGCGGCGATTTTGGCCCAGGCCAAGGCGGACGGAAGTTTTGCCTATGATTACGGCGTGGCTCTGATGCCGGATCCCAGCGGGGAACTGGCAGGCCGCTCCATGTCTGTGACCAGTGCGGTGGCTGTCAACGGCTATTCCCAACACCAGGAACTGGCCAATGCCTTTGCCGCCTACCTGGTGGACGGCTATGCGGAGAACCTGTATGAGCACACGGGAAAGGCATCCGCCAACCGCACCGTCAATCAGGACAACGGCCCCCTGCAGATATTTCTGGAGGAGTATGGGGACAGTATGCCCATTCCCAAGCTGATGGAGGCCAGCAATTACTGGATTCAGCTGGAAGTGTTGATCGCCAGAGTGTGGAACGGGGAGGATGTGAGTAGCCTGGTGGAGCAGCTGGACCAGCAGATGCGCACGCAGATTGTTAAAAACTGAATATTTTCCGCATACGGAACCAATCATCAGGATATCCTATAAATGAGACTCTAATTCAGAAAGGACAGAGAGATGATTGGTTTTTTTATTGCTCTTATATCGGGAGCGCTGATGAGCGTTCAGGGTGTGTTCAATACCCAGGTGACAAAAAATTCCAGTATATGGGTTGCCAGTGCCTTTGTGCAGTTTACCGCGCTGCTGGTCTGTCTGGGGGCATGGCTGATCACGGACAGGAGCAGTCTGCTGGCGCCCCTTAAGGTGGAACCCAAATATATGCTGCTGGGAGGTGCAATCGGTGCCTTTATCACCTATACGGTCATAAAGGGCATGGAGGCGCTGGGGCCGGCCCGGGCGGTAATGCTAATCGTGGTGGCGCAGCTTCTGGTTGCCTATGTGATCGAACTGTTTGGATGGTTCGGCGTGGAGAAGCAGCCCTGGGAGTGGCGCAAGGCCCTGGGTATGGCCATAGCGATTGCGGGTATTATTGTATTTAAATGGAAATGACCGCGTAATAATTAATAAAATTTAAGTATTTTCTACTTGTCAAGGGAAAATACATCCGATACAATAAATCTATCAGCATAGAGAGGCATTCCGAGTACCGCAGGGGAAAGGAACTATGATGAGGATAATACAACCTAAATTTATTCTTGTATGCTTTTGGATGTCGCTGGTCTTGAGCGGCTGCAGTCGCAGCGGAGAGATCCTGTATTTTGACCGGGAAGAGGCGGGAAACGAATATGTCCGGGAGTTGGGCGGGGATGTGGAATTGCCCTCCCGGAAGGAACTGCCTGAAGAGGAGCCGGAGTTTCGGCAGGAAGCCTTAAGGCAGATCTGTGTTCATGTCTGCGGTCAGGTGTGTCGGCCGGGGATCGTGATGCTGCCCGAAGGCAGCCGGGCCTGGGAGGCAGTGGAGGCGGCGGGCGGATTGTCCGGGGAAGCCCATGAGGCGGCGGTAAATCTGGCGGCTGTGCTTCGGGACGGAGAGAAATTGTATATCCCGGCTTTAGGCGAGGAGCTGGCGGACGATGCGGAGAACAGAGGTCTGGTCAATTTAAACACGGCGGACAGCGCCGGGCTTCAGACTCTGCCCGGGATCGGTGAGAGCCGTGCGGCAGACATTCTGTCTTACCGGGAGAAACACGGCGGTTTTCGGGCCGTGGAAGAGATTATGCAGGTCCCGGGCATCAAGGAAAGCACTTACGAGAAGATCAGGGATCAAATAACGGTAAATTGAATATTGGCTGAGGAAAAATGAGTGCTAAGGGAAGGATGGTTGACAAAAGTGGCTGCAAAAAGGGCTTTGGTAGTGGATGATGAGAAACTGATCGTAAAGGGGATACGGTTCAGCCTGGAACAGGATGACATGCAGGTGGACTGTGCCTATGACGGGGAGGAGGCTCTGGAACTGGCCCGGGCTAATCGGTACGACATTATCCTTCTGGATATTATGCTGCCAAAGCTGACAGGCTTTGAAGTGTGCCAGCAGATCCGGGAATTCTCCAATGTGCCCATTATCATGCTCACGGCCAAGGGAGATGACATGGACAAGATCCTGGGCTTGGAGTACGGCGCGGACGACTATATCACCAAGCCCTTTAACATTTTGGAAGTAAAGGCCAGAATCAAGGCCATTATGCGCCGTGTAGAGCCCAAGAAGGGGCAGGCGGAGGCCCGCAGGGATCTGGTCAGCGGCGAGATGAGGCTGGACTGCGAAGGCAGGCGGGCTTATATCACGGGCCGGGAGATCGGCCTGACGGCCAAGGAATTTGAAGTGCTGGAATTGCTTATGACCAATCCCAACAAGGTATACAGCCGGGAAGCGCTTCTTAAGATCGTCTGGGGTTCCGACTATCCCGGCGATGTGCGGACGGTAGATGTACATATCAGGAGATTACGCGAAAAGATTGAGAGTAATCCCAGCGAGCCCCAATATGTGCATACTAAGTGGGGGGTAGGGTACTATTTCTACAATGTATAAACCATGCTGAAAGAATATCTTATTAAAATCAGAGAATTTTATCATCAGAACCTCAGCTTCCGCAGCCTGCGTGTCAGGATTTTCCTGATTGTGCTGGTGGTGGGCACCATTCCCAGCGTTGCCATGCGCTATGGGATCATGCGGAATTACGAAGAGCGGGCCGTGGAACTTCGGACGGCGGCGGTGCAGAGCCAGCTGAGGGTCATAGCGGACCATCTGATCAACGAGGATTATCTGGCCATGCAGAGTTCCCCCGGGTTCAGTGCGGAATACTCAAACAGCAGCAGCTTCCGGGTGATCAACGCGGAATTGGAGATGCTGTCCAATCTGTATGACGGAAGGGTGCAGATCATCAGCGGCAACCTGCGTATTATAAAGGATACATACGCAATCAGTGAGGGAAAGACAATTATCTCGGAAGAAGTAATCAAATGCTTCATGGGGGAGAGCCTTTCCAATTATGATGATCGGAATGGATACATAGAGATGACCATTCCCATTATAGACAACCAGAATGTGGGCAAAGAGGAAGAGAACACGGGAGCGGTGGTGGTGGGAGGCGTAAAACAGCCGGATCCCCGGGTCAAAGGGGTGATGCTGACCAGCATCTCCACCGACTATATCATGGATACCATGGATATTTTAAACCGTAAGGCAATCATTCTGGAGACACTGATGATTATGGTCATTGTGACGATCGCGCTGGTGTTGGCCGTGGTGCTGGCCAGGCCTTTTGAGCGTGTCACCAGAGCCATCAGCAGGGTGAAGGAAGGGTACAGCAATGAGAGCATTTCGGTCCCGGACCTGACAGAGACGGAACATATCGTGGAGGCTTTCAACCAGCTGCTCCAGCGTATGAAAGTGCTGGACGATTCCCGGCAGGAGTTTGTTTCCAATGTATCCCATGAGTTGAAGACTCCTCTGGCTTCCATGAAGGTGCTGGCGGATTCCCTGCTGGTGCAGGAGGAGGTGCCTGCGGAACTGTATCAGGAGTTCCTGGAAGATATTGTGTCGGAGATCGACCGGGAGAATCGGATAATCACGGATCTGCTGACCCTTGTGAAGATGGACAAGAAAGTGTCGGGCCTGAATATCGCCGCCGTCAATATCAATGATTTGACAGAACTCATATTGAAGCGCCTGCGCCCCATCGCCCGGAAGAAGGACGTGGAGGTGGTGTTTGAGAGCGTGCGTCCCGTGACGGCGGAAGTGGACGAGGTCAAGATGACATTGGTGATGTCCAACTTGGTGGAGAATGCCATCAAGTATAATAAGGAACATGGATGGGTGAAAGTGGTGCTGGATGCAGATCATCAGTATTTCACTTTTGAGGTCAGCGATTCCGGCATGGGCATTCCCGAGGATTGTCTGACGCAAATATATGAGCGTTTTTACCGGGTGGAAAAATCCCACTCCAGGGAGATCGGGGGCACCGGCCTGGGCTTGGCCATCACTAAGAACGCCGTGCTGATGCACAGGGGTTCCATCACCGTGACCAGCACGGAAGGGGAAGGGTCCACCTTCCTGGTTAAGATTCCCCTGAACTATATCGCGCAGTAAAGAGGCAGGAGGAAAAGGTTGAAAAAAAGCGCTTTCAACTATTGATTTTGAGTCCGCCAAAGCGGACATGGGGTATAAAGATGAAACGAATCGCGGCGGCGCTGCTTTTATTGTTCTGTCTGTTGTCTCTTGCCTCCTGTGAGGGCAAGCAGGAGGACAAGACCAGGACTTACTCCGTGTATTATGTGAGCAACGCCGAGACAAAGATAGAGATGCATACGTATGAAATGGTGGCTGAGGATCTGGAGGGCCAGGTGACGGAACTTATGACCGCACTGGCAACCACCCCGGCAAAGCTGGAATACAAAGCGCCTTTGAATATGGGGTTTCAGGTGCAGGGCATGGATGTGAACATGGGAAAAGTGCATCTGGATATGTCGGAGAGTTACAATAGTCTGTCAGCGACCACAGAGGTACTGGTGAGGGCGGCCATTGTGAAGACGCTGACCCAGCTGCCCCAGATCAACTTTGTATTTATCACCGTAAACGGCAATCCTTTGCTGGATTCCCTGGGAAATATCGTTTCCACCATGAATAGGGACCAGTTTGTGGAAAACGACGGAAATGCCATCAATACCTATGAGGAAGTCAAGTTAAAACTGTATTTTGCCAATGAGGCGGGAGACCGGCTTATTGCCGCCAACCGTACCAGAGAGTACAGCACCAATATTTCTCTGGAAAAACTGATCGTAGAGGAATTGATCAAAGGGCCCAGCCGGGAAGGGCTGTATCCCACCATCAATCCGTCTACCAAGGTGGCCAGCGTGACAGTGAAAGACGGAGTGTGTTATGTCAATCTGGATGAGACTTTTCTGACACAGCCTTACAATGTGACGGCGGAGGCCACCATCTACTCCATCACCAATTCCCTGGTGGAACTGAGCAATGTGAATCGGGTCCAGATCTCGATTAATGGAGACAATTCCGGCACTTATCGGGAAAAATACAGTTTTACCACATATTTTGAGCGCAATTTGGATATTGTGACAAATTTGGAATAGCGCAGAAAAGCCCGCGGCGGCGGGAGGAATGGAGTGTGTTTGAGAGGAATGCGGAGGCCGCTTTTCTGCGGCTGTATGGCGCTGGTTACGGTTATTGTGCTCTGGCAGGGACTGGCGGACCCGCCGCCCTGGGAATCCCGGTTATCCCGGGAGTATGGGTTTTCCGGGGAAGGGCGGGGACATTCGGTGACTGTGACCGGCCAGGTATACCACAGAGAAGTCCGTACTTTGTACGGTGAGGAAGTTCTGTTTCTTTATCTGAGATCTGTTACCGTATCGTCTGATGCGGAATCGGGGGACAAGACATCTGTCCCGAATATTTCGGAACAAACTATAAAAGACAGGCTGGTGTGTCAACTCACAGTGGATGGGGAGGCAGCCAAGCAGGCGGCATATGCTCAGATGCCGGGGGGATCGGCGCCGCCGTTACAGGAAGGGCAGGTCAGACTGGGCAGCCGGGTGGCGGTGCAGGGCCGGCTGGAACTCTATCCCCATGGGACAAACCCGGGCGAATGGGACAGCGCGGACTATCATCTGATTACCGGGGTGGCAGGGCAGTTGATACAGGCCCGGCTTCTGGGCAGTGATAAAGGCTGTTGGTGGGTCCGGGAGGGGTTGCTGCGTCTCAGGGGTTTTCTAAAGGATCGGCTCTATCGGGGGCTTCCCCCCAGGGAAGCATCGGTGCTGGCCAGGATGCTGCTGGGAGAAAAAGACGGGCTGGACCAGGACTTGAAGGAACTGTATCAGGATAACGGTATTGCCCATGTGCTGGCCATCTCCGGGCTGCATATTAGCCTGCTGGGTATGGGGCTGTATGGGCTTCTGCGACGGTGGGGCTGCCCAATCATGCCCGCCGCTGCGGCCGGCGGATGTATGATCCTGCTCTACGGGGGAATGGTGGGCTGGGGCATCTCGGCGGTCCGGGCCATAGGCATGTATCTGATCCGCATGCTGGGAGAGATATGGGGCAGGCATTACGATATGCTCACGGCCATGGGGGTGCTGGCAGCAGGAATGATCTGTCATAATCCCAGGCTGGCGTACCACTGCGGGTTTCTGTTGTCCTTTGGGGCCGTGGCGGGGATGGGGCTGGTATATCCCGCATTGCTGGAACTGCCCATCTATACGGGACTGGACAGGGCCGTGCGCAGAGAGAGACCGGCCGGAAAGAGATTGGCTGGTGGGAAACTGACAGGAAAGAGTCTGGTCCTGCTGCGGAACCTGCTGCAGGGACTGCTGGCAAGTCTGTCCATTACCCTGGCCACATTCCCCGTCCAGCTTTACTTTTTCTATCAGATTCCGGCCTATGGCATACTGTTGAACCTGGCCGTATTGCCTCTGATGGGGCTGTTGCTGGCAGGGGGATTAATTCTGATGGCCCTTCCAGCCATGCTGCCTGCGAGATGGGTCGTGCTGGGGATATTGGAACTATACGAGGGAATCTGCGGACTGGCCCAATGCCTGCCGGGACATCTGTGGATTACCGGCCGTCCTGAATTGTGGCAGATAGCGGGATACTATGGGATTTTGGCCTTTACGGTCTTTCTGCTGACCGGAAAAGGGGAATCCCGGAAGGGACGACATTGCAGAAAGGGAAGAACGGGACTGGTGCTGTTGACCATGGCGGTCCTGCTTTTTGCCGGGCGCTGGGACCGGGATTTTACTTTTACCATGCTGGATGTGGGCCAGGGGGATTGTGTCTGTGTGCGCACCGCCCAGGGACAGGTCTACTTGTTTGACGGAGGAAGCAGCAGCCGGAGCCGCGTGGGAGAGTATGTGCTGATTCCCTATTTGAAATATCGGGGTTTTGACACAGTGGACGGAATCTTTGTGTCCCACGGGGACCAGGACCATATAAACGCGGTGAAGGAACTGCTGACGGACAGTAAGGGGCTGCGGCTCAAGGCTTTGTATCTTCCAGGGGTGGAGGAATTATTGCCGGATTCCCTGGCACAGCTGCGGGAACTGGCCCGGGAGGCGGGATGTCAGGTGCATTATCTCTCTCAGGGCATGGGCTGGCAGCAGGGGGATTTCCGGCTGACATGTCTGTGGCCCGCCGAAGGCTATTCGGGGGAGAGCAATGCCTCTTCCGCCTGTTATCTGCTGGAACAGGGAGCATTCCGCATATTGCTCACCGGGGATGTGGAGGGGCAGGGGGAGAGGGAACTGACGGCATACCTGGAAGATCTGTCTCTGCCGGGGGTGGATGTATTGAAAGTGGCCCATCATGGTTCCCGGTATTCCACTTCCCAGGTCTTTCTGCAGGGGGCAGCGCCCCGCTTAGCGCTGGTCTCCGCCGGTCGGGACAATTCTTATGGGCATCCTCATGGGGAAACGCTGGCGCGGCTGGCGGAAGCGGGAAGCCGGGTTGTACAGACGCCGGAGAGCGGTGCCGTGACGATTCGCCTGTCACGGAAACAATTATATATGGAAACATATAAAAATAAAAAAATATATTGATACCCCCTGTCCAATAGAGTAGTATATGGGAAGGGAATGGGAAGACTTAGGGGGGAACATTATGTGCAAGAACGTACAGAGGGGATATGCCCCTGGCGATCAGGCGGAGTTTGGGGGCGATGCGGTTCCCAAACTCCGCAGGGCGGCGCAGAACCTGTATTATCTGTTAAATCAGGGGTATCCCATCAAGGGGGCTTCGGTGTTTGTGGGCAACCATTATCTGCTTTCAGAGAGACAGCGCCTGGCATTGGTGAGAGCCGTGTCCTCACAGGAGCGCAGGTGGCCCTGTCCGATTCCCTGCTGCTGAGATGCATGGACGGAACGGTGCGGGACCTGGCGGCTCTCAGGGGCACGTACCGCCTGATCGACAAGACCACCCGGGCCATCGAGATGGTGGGCCGGATGCTGGAAAAAGGCGGGGTCGGCAAAGCGGTGTTCTATCTGGACTCCCCGGTATCCAACTCCGGCAGGCTGAAGGAGCGGATCGGAGCGCTGCTGGGGGAATATCCTTTTGATTTGCAGTTTGAGCTTATTCACAATGTGGACGCAGTCCTGGAAACCCTGGAGAATGTGATCACCAGTGACGCCATCATCCTGGACAAATGCGGGAGTTGGTTCAATCTGTGCAGCAGGATCATTGCAGAAGAGATAGGGGAATATCCATTTGCGGATTTTGCGGTTCCCGAGGAATGAGATTTTACGGATTTGGCGGAAGGACAGGAGGTATTTGTGATATGAAAACTTCGGATAAACATCTGTCACTGGTGGTAGATTTGTATGGCTGTCCCAATCGGTGCAGACATTGCTGGCTGGGACATATGCCCAACAGAAGGATGGAGGAGGGAGCGGACGAGTGGATTTTCCAATATTTTGAGCCCTTTTTTGAAAATATAACTTTTTACAGTTGGCTGAGAGAGCCGGATTTCTGTGAGAACTACAGGGAGCGCTGGGAAAGAGACAGGCATCTGTCCAGGGGAATTGCGCCCCGGCGCTTTGAACTGGGAAGCTTCTGGCGCATAGTCCGGGACCGACAGTATGTAAAGTTCCTGAAGGAAGTGGGGGTACAGAAGCTACAGCTGACTTTTTTTGGGCTGGAGCGGTATACGGATGAGTATGTGGGCAGGAAGGGGGCGTTCCAGGAACTTTTGCAGACCACGGAAATACTCATCGAAAATGAGATAGCTCCCCGCTGGCAGGCATTTATCAATGAGGAAAACAAGGAGGAGGTGGCAGGTCTGCTTTCTCTTATCGAAGAACGCGGACTGTACGAGAGATGCGCCGCGTTCGGCTCCGATTTTTCCTTTTTTGTCCATGCGGGGTCATGTGACGGAGAAAACCGTAAACTATATGGAATCCGAATCAATAAACAGGATATCCCCCGGGAACTGATTCCTTATTTCCCGAATTATGACGAACAGAAGCCGGAAGGGGAGTGGTGCAGGCAGCTGAAGGAGGAGAAGGGCTGCGTCATCTACCATAATGAGGAAGACATCGTGCTGAACATTTCCAATACATATGATGTGTTTTTCAATTTTACACATATGACGCCCAACTGGAAAATCGGCAATCTGAAAAGGGATGACAGGAATGAACTGATCCGCAGAGTTTTGGAGGAGGACATTCTGGCGCTGAATCTGGCAAAAAATATAACCTTGGGGGAACTGGTGGGGAGATATGGCGATTTCTGCTCGGATAAGGTCTTTTCTCTGGAGGATTATAAAAGCTATCTGCTGAACTGCTATGTTGACGGACAGTAGGGCAGATAGGGAAGGCCGCAGCAGGGGGTACAGCCTGGGGAGCACCGGGGCTTTTCGAGGGAATAGGAAAGGGAACGGCGAGGGAGCAGGAAAAGGAACGGCGAAGGAGCAGGAAAAGGAATGGCGAGGGAGTAGGAAAGGGACAGCAAGAGAGCAGGAAAGAGACGGCAAGGGAGTAGCAAGGGAACAGTAAGAGAGCAGCAAGGGAATAAGAAAGAATGGGAAGAGATACAAGAGGGAAAATGAGATGAGGAGAGAGAAAAACGGCGGTTGGCAATTCCGCATATGGGACAAAAGGATTACGGTTTATCCCGGTGATTCCTCCGAAGGGCCTGTGGTCTATCTGAATATAGCCGGACAGGAGGGTGAGGCGGTCTGCAAACTGCTGGGGGACATGGGCCCCAGGGATTTTTCCCTTGTGACTGTGGGTGACCTGATCTGGCACTGTGATATGACGCCCTGGGATATGCCTCCCTTGTCTGCCGGCGCCCAGCCCTGCCGGGGAGGGGCCGACGAGTATCTGCGGATTCTGGAGGAGGAGATTGTTCCGGCGGCAGAGAAGGCCGTGCCGGGTCCCATTGCCTGGAGAGGGCTCGCAGGGTATTCATTGGCGGGGCTGTTCGCCGTCTATTCTTCTTACAGGGTGCGGGCTTTTCACAGAGTTGCCAGCATCTCAGGCTCACTTTGGTATCCGGGTTTTCGGGAATATGTGCTTTCCCATGAAATGGCGGGAAAGCCCACCCATGCCTATTTCTCCCTGGGCGACAGGGAGGACAGGACAGGGAATCCCTATATGAAAACAGTGCGGGAGCACACGGAAGCCATTGCCGCGCTGCGCAGGGAACAGGGGATCGAAGTCATGTATCAGCTGAATCCGGGAAACCATTTTAAGAATATTGCCCGGCGGACGGCGGCGGGAATCGCCTGGATGCTAGGTGCGTAAATTTGTCCGCTCTCTTTTAGGTAGTGTCTTACGAAATCCGAAAGGCACAGGTCGGGTGCACTAATTGGAGGAAAAAGGGGCGGAGTTTCGAAAGGGAAAACAGTATGTGGAAGTACATCATAAAATTGGGGATAATTATGCTTGCGGTTCTGCCCGTCTGCCTGCTGGCGCGCAGACCCTGGAGAGAGAAAACGGCCCGGGCCTGGGTCTGGGTGGGGTTCGTTGTCTTTATGGCCGGGTTGCTGGCGCTGGTGCTGGAGGGAGAGTACCAATCTCCCAAAGCCATGGCAGAATCCGCCATCCTGCGGATCAAAAGCGGCGAGGGAATCAATCTGGTTCCCTTTCGCACCATTGCCGGGTTTTTCAATCATTTCATTCCGGATATTTTTCTGGTGAATATAGTGGGCAATATTGTGATGTTCATGCCCTGGGGCTTTGGACTTTTGCTGTTGTGGAAGAAGAGACAGAGGTTTTTTTCTGCGGCGGCTTACAGTCTGGCACTGCCGGTTCTGATCGAGGCATGTCAGCTTTTCACCGGCCGCAGCGTGGATGTGGACGACCTGCTGCTGAACTTTCTGGGAGGATGTCTGGGAGCGGGGGTGTATTTGGGGGTGAGGAAGCTGGCTCCGGGGGTGGGGAAGCTGGCCCTGTAGCCTTCCGGAATACCGGCGAATCGGATATTGCCATTGCCGGACAAATGCAATATAATAGGTCTGACGGAAAATCCGACGCCTATAATTTGGAGGAAGCCCATGCAGCGGATACAGAATGATATCAAATCAGGGCAGTTTCAGCCCGTGTACCTACTTTTCGGGGAGGAGCGTTACTTAAAGCGCCAGTACCGGGATAAGCTGAAAAGTGCGCTGTGCGCCCCGGACGACAATATGAACAATCATTTTTACGAGGGCAAAAACCTGTCCGTGGGTGAAGTCATCGACCTGGCGGAGACCCTGCCCTTTCTGGCCCAGCGCCGGGTGATCTTTATGGACAACAGCGGCCTTTTCAAGTCCGGGGGCGAGCAAATGGCGGAATACTTAAAGAACCAGAACGAATCCACCGTGCTGATCTTTACGGAGGCGGAGGTGGACAAGCGCAGCAAGCTGTACAAAGCGGTGCAGTCCCAGGGCTGCGCGGTGGAATTTGCCCCCCAGGATGAAAAGACCCTGAAGCGCTGGGTGGCGGGCGTCCTGGGAAAAGAAGGAAAAAAGATCGCTGAAAGCACGGTGCTGCAGCTGCTGAATAAAACAGGCACGGATATGGAAAACATTCAAATGGAGCTGGAAAAGCTGGTCTGCTACTGTATGGACAGGGAGGTGGTGGAACCCGGGGATGTGGAGGCAGTCTGTACCACCCGGGTATCCAACCATATTTTTGACATGGTGACGGCAATTGCGGAAAAGCGCCGGAAAGACGCGCTGCAACTCTACTATGACCTGCTGACTTTAAAAGAACCGCCCATGCGGATTCTGTTTCTGATTGCCAGACAGTGCAATCTGCTGCTCCAGGCCAGGGCCATGAAGAGCAAAGGTCTTTCCAACAAGGAGATGGCTTCCGGCCTGGGGGTTCCGCCCTTTGCAGTGGGCAAATATCTGAGCCAGGCGTCCCGGTTTAAGTCTGCCGTGCTGCGGCAGGCCCTGACCAAGTGCGTGGAGGCGGAGGAAGCGGTGAAAACCGGGCGCATGAACGATGTGATGAGTGTGGAAATACTGATTCTGTCGGTATTTGAGGAGGCATGCTAGTGTGCTGGCATATTTTTATACAGGAGTATGACAATGGCAGATAAAAAATCGGGAAGAGGAAAAAAACAGACTCTGCTGGGCAGCGTGCTGGCAGTGGTTATCATATTGTTACTTGGCGGGACGCGGCTTTTTGACGGAGACGGCGTGCCGGGATTGGGTACCGCTTCGGAAGCCGGTGCGGACAATGCCCTGGAGACCCTTCTGGAGGAGGCGCAGTCTGCCGACTGGCTGGAGGACACCCGGGAAACGGTGTACTCTTTCCGCAATGAGCGCCTTCTGAACCAGCACTATGAAAAGCATGGGATGGAAATGGGCTTTGCCAGTCTGGAGGAATATGTAGAGGCGGCGAATGCAGTGATTCATCACCCGGACGCATTGCACAAACTGGAAGCCGAGGATAATGACGATGTGTATTTCCTGGAGGCCACCAATGAATTTGTGGTGGTTTCCACGGATGGCTATATCAGGACCTATTTTATTGCCGACGGCGGGATCGACTATTTCAACCGCCAGTAGGGAGGAATGTATGGAACCAGGATTCTGTCTGAATCTGCACAACCGGGGCGAAAATCCCTGTTTTGAGTCACATGACCCCTCCATGATGTACGATCCTGTCAGCGGGATGTATTACTCCTACAGTACAGACGCGGCTCTGGTTTCCCCTTACCGCCAGGGAATCCCGGTGCGCAGGAGCAGGGATCTGGTACATTTTGAATTTGTGGGATATGCTCTGTCGGAACAGGCCATCCTCCAGGGGCGGGATAACGGCCCCGGATATAAGCCTACAGGGGGCTTCTGGGCCCCCTATGTGGAGCGTGCCGGCGGCGAGTACCGCATGTATTATTCCGCTACCAGGGCCTTTGGAAGCTCCGAGTCCCGTATATGGCTGGCGGTGGCAGACCGCCCGGAGGGGCCTTTTGAGAACCGGGGGGTGGTCATGGACACCTGGCATACGCCGGATACGGAACCCAACGCCATTGACGCCCATGTGGCGGACACGCCGGACGGCAGGAAATATTTTATCTACGGTTCCTTTTTTGGTGGTATTTTTCTGAAGGAACTGGATCCGGCCACAGGGATGCCGGTGAATCCCGACCCGCGTTATCAGGGAAAGAGAATCGCGAAAAAGCCTGAGAACTCGTATATTGACGGCCCTGAGGGGGCGGCGGTGCTCTTTCATCCCCGGGAGAGGTATTACTATCTCTTTCTGTCCTACGGATGGCTGGGGGATGATTACGATGTGCGGGTGGGCCGCAGCCGGGAGATCACCGGTCCCTATCTGGACTACCGGGGACGCAGTCTGGACGGCGGAGGCTGGGGGATGAAACTGGCAGGGAGTTATCGGTTCCGTTCGGAAAATCCCCGGGCGGCAGAGGATGAGCCCGGCTGGCAGTTCGCGGGTTTCCGTGGACCGGGACATGGGGTGCCCTTCCGGGATCCGATGTCAGGGGAATATTTTTTTGTGCACCATATGCGGGATGGCGCCCAGGTGTTCCGTAAGAGCGAGTGGGGCAGGGATTCTTACCGTATGCATTATATGGCGGTGCGGCGTATGTTTTTTCTGGAGGGATGGCCTGTGTTTTCCCCCCAGCCCTATGCGGGGGAAGAGGGGGAGCCCTGTTCCCTTGCTATGTATTTGGATCGGGAAGAGCAGGGGACGGCTGCGGCTTGGGAGTGGCTGCGGCTGAACCATGAGGACAATCGACAGGTCCAGGGAGAATTTGGGCCTCTGCCGGAGGATTTGCCCCGGGATAGGGCCCTTGTATTTCATAGTTATGACTTTGAAAACAGCCGGGAAGGCGTCTGCCTGGCGGGCATTACCACAGAGGGAGAAGTAATCTGGGGAAAATATTGGGCAAAGGAATTTTGAGGGAGGTTTATGGGACATATGGTTCGTTATGATTAACCCATGAATACAGGACATGCATACTTGTTCGGAGCAAATGGAATCAGAGAGCGGATATTCCATGAAAACTAGGGCGGAGGAGCAAGCCTGGCCGGAGCCATGAGGCGGCAGCAGCAAAATCCGGCCGGAAAAAGCCGCAGCGGTTCTCTGGGTATGCAGGAAAGAGGTAAGGATGGGTAAATCATGGACGGATCGTATATTATGGGGATTGGCGGCAACGGTGCTGGGGATGGCTGTGGGGATCTGCGTCCTGGGCGGTATCAGGAGTCAGGCAGCGGATACTTGGAAGGCCCGGGAGGCATACTATGAGCAGTTGGAGCGGGAGTACGTGGGCCGTGTGAGGCAGTTTCTGGAGGAGCGCGGTTACCGCAGCAGCGGCGTAACTTTAAGCCGTATAGTGGATCATGACGGCCGGCGCAGTTACAGAGTGCTGGTGCATCATGGTATCCTGGACAGGCAGGGAGAAGAGATCCAGGCGGAAGTATTAGGGGAGATAGAGGACATGGGCTTTTTTGTGCCAGGCTGCAGCTTTTCGGCGCAGATGCTGCGGTGACCCCGGTCTGCCCCAGGATTGGGAAAGGCAGTACGCAGAGGGATGCAGAGGACATCCCGATCTAAAAAGAGCAGGAGGCAGAGAGATGGCGGAGATATTTGTACCCAGGGCACAGGAGATTTACAGACATTTTAAGGGGGGACTATACCAGGTGCTGACGGTGGCGGAACATACCGAGACCGGGGAGCAGCTGGTAATATATCAGGCAATGTATGGGGAGTTTAAGATTTACGCCAGACCTCTGGAGATGTTTGCGGGCCCGGTGGACCGGGTCAGGTACCCGGAGGCGGAACAGGAATTCCGCTTTCAACTCCAGAGTCCGGAGGGGGCACGGAGGCAGAGCGGGGGGGACCAGGACGGGCCGCCGCGGGAGGTATTGTCACAGGAGCCGGGAAACGGCGGAGGGTATATTTCGAATACCGCCCACCGGGGAGACGAAGCCGGAAAAGACCAGGCGGCAGAACCCCGTGGAACAGAATCGGAACTTCAGACGGCGGAATCCCGTGGGGCTGAGCCGGAACTTCAGGCGACAGAACCCCATGGGGCAGAAACGGAACTGCAGGCGGCAGAACCCCGACAGGAGGAGCCGGGCCTGGATCCCATGGTGCTGGAGTTCCTGGACGCCCGTACCTACGAGCAGCGTCTGAACGTGTTGGCGGCCCTGCATCACCGGATTACCAATGAGATGATCACCACCATGTCCCTGTGCTGCGATATTGAAGTGGAGGGCGACGATGTGGAACAGCGTTATGAGGAATTGAAGCAGTGCCTGATGATGAAAGAACGATTTGAGATCAAGCGTCTGGTGTGAGCAGATTGTGTGCCGTACCCCGAAGCGGGGCGGGATGGGGAAAAACATGAAATACGAGAACATTGTCAAGGGGCGTTTTGAGGAGCGCCCCAATCGTTTTGTGGCATATGTGGAGATTGAAGGCAGGCGGGAGAAGGTACATGTGAAAAACACGGGCCGCTGCCGGGAACTGCTTCTGCCCGGGGCCACCGTTTATCTGGAACGCAGCGGTAATCCCGGGCGCAGCACGGCCTATGACCTGGTGGCGGTGGAAAAGCAGGGGCGCATGGTCAATATGGACTCTCAGGCGCCCAATCGGGCAGTGCTGGAGTGGCTTTGGGAGAAGCAGCTTTTCCCGGATCTGGTGTCCGTCAGGCCGGAGACCACATACGGCAGTTCCCGCATTGACTTTTACATTGAGACCGCCTCGGAGAAAATTTTTATGGAGGTCAAGGGCGTTACCCTGGAGGAAGACGGGGAGGCGCGTTTTCCCGATGCTCCCTCCCAGCGGGCGGTAAAGCATGTGGAAGAACTGGTACGGGCCCGGCAGGAGGGATATGAGGCCTGTGTGCTCTTTGTGATTCAAATGAAAGGGGTGAGCCATCTGATCCCCAACGCAGTGACCCACCCGGAGTTCGCGGAGGCGCTGCGGCAGGCGGCCGGGGCCGGAGTGCGGGTCCTGGCTTACGACTGCCGTGTGACCTCGGACAGTCTTGAGATAGGGGACGCCGTTCCCGTGTATTTGGAGGGCCTTTCCCCATCTTTGGAAAAATTTAACGGCATTTCAGAAAATATTAAGGAAAACCTAAGAAAAGGGGAACTGTCTGCGATTGCGGAGCCGCTTCTGAAATGGTATGATAGTAGCAGGAGAATTCTTCCATGGCGGGAAGATCCCACCCCCTACCATGTGTGGGTCTCCGAGATCATGCTCCAGCAGACCAGGGTGGAGGCGGTGAAGCCGTATTACCGCCGGTTTATGGAAGAATTGCCGGATGTCGCCAGCCTGGCCCAGGTCCCCCAGGAGAGACTTTTGAAGCTGTGGGAAGGTCTGGGCTATTACTCGCGGGCGCGCAATCTACAGGCCGCCGCCCTGCAGATGATGGAGGAATACGGCGGACAGATGCCCGGCAGCCGCCGGGAACTGATGGGGTTGAAAGGGATCGGAAGCTACACCGCCGGAGCCATTGCCTCCATCGCATTTGGGAAAAAGGAGCCGGCAGTGGACGGCAATGTGCTCAGGGTGTTGTCCCGGCTGCGGATGGACGACGGAGAGATCACGGACCCCAGGGTAAGACAGCGGGTGGAGCGGGAACTGGGGGAGGCCATGAGTGCTTCTCGGCCCGGGGATTATAACCAGGCCCTGATGGAGATCGGCGCACTGGTATGTGTTCCCGGAGGCCGGCCAGGCTGCGGAGAATGTCCTCTGGCGGCTCTCTGCATGGCACATCAGGACGGCTGTGAGCAGGATTATCCCAAGAAGGCGGCAAAGAAACCGCGGATTATAGAAGAGAGAACCGTCCTGGTCATACAGGACGGCAGCCGGGCCGTGCTTCGCAGGCGTCCGGCCAGGGGGCTGCTGGCGGGGCTGTATGAACTGCCCAGCCTGGACGGCCACAGGTCGGCCAGGGAAGTCACCCGTTATCTGACGGAAAACGGGCTGAAAATCCTGCGAATTCAGCGCCTGGCGGACAGCAGACATGTTTTCACCCACAGGGAATGGCATATGTGGGGGTACAGGATCCGGGTAGACGGGCTGGAACCCAGGGGCTGCAGCCGGGAGACGGAGGATTGGCTGTATGTGGAGCCGGAGGAGACCAGGGAGCGTTATCCTATCCCTTCTGCGTTTGCCGCCTATCTGCCCTGCCTGGATATCGTCCGGAAACAGGAAACTTCATCCGGGAACCCACATGGAGACCGGGAAGAATAGGCCGGCTTTGAAAATGCAATCAGATAGAAATAAGAACAGTATGAATCGGAACAGGAGTAAAAGACATGAAGCTATTATCCATTGCAATCCCCTGCTACAACTCAGAGAACTATATGCGCAAATGTATTGATTCCCTGCTGCCCGGCGGCGAGGACGTGGAGATCATCATAGTGGACGACGGTTCGCAAAAGGACCGCACGGCGGAAATCGCGGATGCGTACGCAGCCCAATATCCCACCATTGTGAAGGTGATACACCAGGAAAACGGCGGACACGGCGCTGCGGTGAACGCAGGTATTGAGAATGCCACAGGCCTTTATTTCAAAGTGGTGGACAGCGATGACTGGGTCAAGGAAGAAGCGTATCGCCAGGTACTGGATACGCTGCGGGAGCAGACCGGTATAAACAGGGTATTGGACATGCTGATCTGCAACTTTGTCTATGAGAAAGAGGGGGAAAAACGTAAGAAGGTTATGAATTATCGGCATATTCTGCCCGAGAACCAGTTGTTTACCTGGGAGGACTGCCATCATTTTACCAAGGGGCATTATATCCTGATGCATTCGGTGATCTTCCGCACCAAGCTGCTTCGGGAATGTGGCCTGAAGCTGCCCGGACACACTTTTTATGTGGACAATCTCTATGTATTTGAGCCTCTGCCCTATGTGGAAAACCTGTATTATCTGGACGTGAATTTTTACCGATACTACATTGGCCGGGAAGACCAGTCGGTGAATGAGAGCATTATGATTTCCCGCATTGACCAGCAGATTTATGTGAACAAGCGTATGATTGATTATTTCACGGAGCGGGGTGAAGAGATCAGGGAAGACAGGCGTCTGTATCAGTATATGTACAATTATCTGGAGATCATTACCACCGTCTCCAGTGTACTGCTGCTCCGTTCCGGCACAAAAGAACACCTGGCCATGAAGAAGGAACTGTGGGAGTATTTGAAGAGCAGGGATAAGAAACTGTTCGGCTCCATGCGCCGGGGCATCATGGGGGCGGCCATGAATCTTCCCGGCAAAGGAGGCCGCAGGCTGGCGGTGGACGCCTACCATATCTGTCAGAAAATCTTTAAGTTTAACTGATGAAAATGTATCAATCCGAATAAAGGTGCAACACATCGGAAAGGCCGCCCTTTGCTGAAAGGGCGGCCTTTATTATTGATAGAACAGGATCGGTGACAGATCTTTTATGGGCCGAAGGACTGTCCCGGAAATGGAAATTTCGTATTAACCCTGGGCCTGGGGGCTGGAATCTCCCCTTCCCCGCAATACCCCTTTCAGATTCGCGATCAGGTCCTGGCGATAGACCAGTACATACATGGCGGAGGCCAGGCCCAGGCCGGTGAGCACATCAAACAGGGAGTGCTGTTTGAGGAACATGGTGGACAGGATGATGGAGACGCACAACACCAGCGACGAGTTCCGCAGCCAGCGCTTTTTTCCCAGCCGGCAGCGGCACAGGGCCACATGAGCGCCGATGGAATTGTACACATGGATGCTGGGCCACAGGTTGGTGGGGGTATCCGTCCTCCACAGATGGGTCACCATCCGGGTGAAAATATTGTCTCTGGGCAGGGCGTAGGGCCGCAGATGATGCCCGTTGGGCCACAGGGTGGATACCAGCAGGAAAATGGTCATCCCCGTAAACAGAAAGATGCAGGCTTTCCAGTAATCCGGTTTGCTTCTGAAGAAAAGGTACAGTACCACGGCGCTCACATACAGAAACCATAAAAAGTATGGGATGATAAACACTTCGCAAAACGGGATATGGTCGTCAATGGCCATATGGATCACATGGTAATGCTTGGTCACCGTCCGCTCCAGATAGCAGAACCAGGTCATATATAGTATCCCGTAAAGCACCAAAGGGATGCCGTGCCGGTATTTCATATAGAAGTTCTTAGCTTTTTCCATAATGGGTATTCTTTCCTCCTGACTGACTGTAGTTCCACATTTGCATCGCATAAAAGCATGTATTAATGTCCCTAAATATAGCACAAATATGTTTTTTTTCAAGAGGAAAAGTTCAAAATTAAGAAAATGCAAAGCAATATTTAGATTTTCTTCAGATATACATTTGCAATGCGTGCCGTTGGCAGGTCACCACCAATCGGTCGCTGCGGAGGGCTACTTCCCCGTCCGTATGCACCCACAGAGGGGCGGAGGTTTGAATCTCCACTTTTTGTGCCCGATAGGCCGTGATGCCCCGGAACATATAGTGTTTGCCCATAAAAGCGGTGGGCAGGGCTGCCAGGATCAGCGCTTTGGACAGATCTCCCACCACGCACAGATCCAGCAGGCCGTCCCGGTAGTCAGCCCGGGGCGCGAACTTAAACCCACCGCCTTCATACATATGATTCATAAAAGCTACGAACAGGATTTTCCGAATGGATATGGGTTCGCCCCCGTCCAGCCGGATCTGACAGGATACGGCTTTGCTGGCAAAAAGCTGTTTCAGAGCGATCCCCAGATAGGTCAGCTTGCCCAGTCCCAGCCTGTTCAGGAAGCCTTTCATCTCCGAGCGGTTGGTCTCCTCGCACACGGCGGCGTCAAAACCTATGCCGCTGCTGACAATAAAGCGGCGGCTGGAACCGTCCCCGTAGGAGGTGACGCCGATATCCACGGCAGTGGTTTCTTTTGCTTCCAGGACCCGCTTCAACGCTTTCAGAGGGTCACGGGGAATGGGCATATCCCGGGTAAAATCATTGCCGGAGCCGATGGGGATATACCCCAGTGCCACCCGGGCAAGATCGCTGATTCCCTGCAGCGCCTCGTCTATGGTGCCGTCTCCTCCCAGAATCACCAGATGGCAGAGCCCGGTTCCGGGAGCGGAAGTGATCTCCCGGGCCAGGCGGGTAATATCCCCCGCCTCTCTGGAAAAATGGGCCTCATACTGTACCCGGGCCGCCTGCAGATAGGGCTCGATCACAGTGTCCCACAGCTTCCGCCCCTTGCCGGAGCGGGATACGGGATTTAATATGAAATGAAAGGTTCTCTCCATTGTCTCCTCCGATTTAGAGTGCCGCATATTCCCATTTTTTATGCTACGTTTTAACGTCTTGATTTTACCATGTTTCCCTTATTTCCGCAAGACTGTCTCCCAGGCATAATCTGGGCCGCTATGGCAGAAAAATCTTGCAAACTCGCAAGGATATGTTATACTTCTAGGTGAATTTGCATTTTGAGAACAGCGAAAGCAGGAGGAGAGCATATGTATTCATTGGAAGAAGTGAGAAAAGTTGATTCGGAGATCGCACAGGCCATCGAGGACGAACAGGCCAGGCAGAACAGCCATATTGAATTGATCGCGTCCGAGAACTGGGTGAGTAAGGCCGTGATGGCCGCCATGGGCAGTCCGCTGACCAACAAATACGCGGAAGGGTATCCCGGCAAGAGATATTACGGCGGCTGTGACTGTGTGGATGTGGTGGAGAATCTGGCCATCGACAGGGCCAAGGAACTCTTCGGCTGTGACTACGCCAATGTGCAGCCTCATTCCGGGGCCCAGGCCAATATGGCGGTGCAGTTCGCGGTATGCAAACCCGGGGATACCATCATGGGCATGAACCTGGACCATGGCGGACATCTGACCCATGGCAGCCCGGTGAACATGTCGGGAAAATACTTCCACATCGTGCCCTACGGCGTCAACGCAGAGGGCTTTATCGACTATGACGAACTGCGCAGGATCGCGCTGGAGGCGAAGCCCAGAATGATCATCGCCGGAGCTTCCGCATATGCCAGAACCATAGATTTCAAGAAATTCCGGGAGGTGGCCGATGAAGTGGGCGCCGTGCTGATGGTGGACATGGCTCACATCGCCGGGCTGGTGGCCGCAGGCCTGCATCCCAGCCCCATTCCCTATGCGGATGTGGTGACCACCACCACCCATAAGACCCTGCGGGGCCCCAGGGGCGGTCTGATTCTTTGCAACAAAGAAGCGGCGGACAAGTATAACTTTAACAAAGCCATCTTCCCCGGCATCCAGGGCGGCCCTCTGATGCATGTGATTGCCGCCAAGGCGGTGTGCTTTAAGGAGGCGCTCACCGATGCGTTCAAATCCTACCAGCAGGGCATCGTTGACAATGCGCAGGCGCTGTGCAAAGGGCTGATGAGCCGGGACATCCGAATCGTATCCGGCGGCACGGACAATCATTTGATGCTGGTGGATCTGACCGGCTACGGACTGACGGGCAAGGCGGTGGAGAAGCTGCTGGATGCGGCTCATATCACCTGCAACAAAAATACCATCCCTAACGATCCGCAGTCTCCCTTTGTGACCAGCGGCGTGCGTCTGGGCACCCCCGCCGTGACCTCCCGGGGCATGAACACGGAGGATATGGACAGGATCGCGGAGGCCATCGCCATGATTATCAAGGGCGGCGAGGAGAAAGTGCCCGAGGCGAGGGCCATCGTACAGGAACTGACCGATAAATACCCGCTGGCCTGATGTGCTGCTCATCGGGCTGCTTAAGGACAATGCAGCCCGATGGGAGTTTTGACAAGGCGGTTTGCCCGAATATATCGAAAAGAGGTGCTGAGATGAAACATTATAAAACAGGCGGCCTGGCGCTGGCCTGCGTCGTATCCCTGTGCCTGGCCGCCTGCGGCACAGGCGCCCAGGTGGGCGGAGCGGTGGACAGGGGCCTTGACATGGAAGGCTATACCCGGGAGGAGGAGCAGTCCGGGGAAAATGGCCAGACCCAGGAAAGTACCGATGGCGGGGACGTCACGGATATAAATAGTACTTCCGGGGAAGGCGCCGCAGACGGGCTGAATGAACTGGGCCTTGACCCGGAGACCATGGATCTGCTCAAATTCAATATCTATGTGCAGCTGAATAATACCATCGTGGAGATCATGGATGATATCAACAACTATTTCCTGGTGGTGGACACCGCGGAGGAGTTCCGCTTCCGGGAGGACGCGGAATACAGTTACGGATATCGGATCACCGGCTTTAATATGGACGCGGTGGAGGATGCGGAAGTGGTGTGCGGCATGGAGCCCGCATTTGAGACTCTGGACGGACTGGTGGAATCCATGCTTCCCTCCATGCGGGAGATTATAGAGACTTTCAACGCAATCGATGATTCTGAGTATACCTATGAGGAAAACCAGTACCAGCAGCCCAAGGACAATCACATCCGGCTGATGGCATGTCTGCAGGAGTTCACCACTTACGCCGATCAATTTCTGGCGGAGCTGGATGTTATCGCCGATGAGAGAAGCGCGGCCCAGGAGGTGAAAATGCAGGAGGAAGGGCGGCTCATTGCTTATAACTTCAGCCATATGCTCACGCTTTCTTCCCAGATCCTGGATCAGATCTATGAGCAGGGCATAGACGATTACAATCTGACGGAACTGGATCTGACCCCGATCTACCCGCTGTTTGAGGAGATGCAGGAGACGGCGGCGGCTTATGCCGAGGCGGTGAGCGACAACAATCAGCTGATGCAGGAATCCCTGTCCAGCCGCCAGGTGTACGCGGGCGATTTCAACGGCCTGCTGCAGGCTTTTGAATGGATGATCAAACAGGTGGAGAGCGGCGTACCCTACGAGGATCCCTCCCATGAGTATCTGGGCGGCCTCAAGCATATTTACGAGGTGCTCTCCGGCAAAGTGGAAGAATACAACGGCATTTTTGCCCAGTAGCGGCACTTTCGTTTTTTTCACTAAAAACCTTGCGTTCAGACTTTACTTGTGGTACAATATCTTCCATTGACGCACAAATGTGCGCGGGAGAAGTACATCATGAAGGAAAATGTCAAGTATTATATGGTGCGGCAGAAGGCAATCCCGGAGGTGCTTTTGAAAGTGGTGGAAGCCAAGGGCCTTCTGGAGTCGGAGAAGGTGGGAACCATACAGGACGCCGTGGACGCGGTGGGGATCAGCAGGAGTTCTTTTTACAAGTATAAGGACGATATCTTTGAACTCCATGACAACGCCCGGGGGACGACCATTACTCTGACCATGCAGGTGGAGGATAGGCCGGGACTGCTGTCGGATGTGCTGAAAATCATTGCTGATTTTCGGGGGAATATCCTGACCATCCACCAGAGTATCCCCATAAACGGGGCCGCGTCCCTGAGCGTCAGTATACAGATCTTACAGACCACCGGGGACGTGGCCCGGATGATTCAGGAACTGGAGAGTCAGAAGGGCGTGCGCCATGTGAAGATCCTGGCGAAGGAATAGGTTGTGCAAAGCCGAAAACGAAAGGGCTGCTGAGGCGGCAGAATGTGAGGGAGATATGATCTATGTAGCTGTTTTGGGATATGGCACCGTGGGCAGCGGTGTGGTGGAGGTTATCGAAAAGAATAAGGATATGGTGAACAAAAAGTCCGCAGCGGAACTGGAGATTAAGTATATTCTGGATCTGCGGGATTTCCCGGGGGACCCCTACGAGCAGAAGGTGGTACACGATGTGAATATCATACTGGACGATCCGGAAGTGTCCATTATCTGCGAGACCATGGGCGGCATCAAGCCGGCATACGACTTCACTAAGGCTGCCCTGCTGAAGGGCAAGAGCGTGTGTACCTCCAACAAGGAACTGGTAGCCGGTCATGGCCCTGAACTGCTGCAGATCGCCCGGGAGCACAACTGCAATTATCTCTTTGAGGCAAGCGTGGGAGGCGGCATTCCCATTATCCGCCCTCTGAACTATTCCCTGACGGCGGAGAAACTGGAGGCCGTCACGGGTATCCTGAACGGCACCACCAACTATATCCTGACCAAGATGGAAAAGGAGGGGGCGGATTTTGCCGCCACTCTGAAGAAGGCCCAGGAAAAGGGCTATGCGGAGCGTAACCCGGAAGCGGATATCCAGGGGTACGACGCCTGCCGCAAGATTGCCATCCTGTCCTCTCTTATGACGGGGCAGAACGTGTCCTATCAGAATATTTATACGGAGGGCATAACCGGGATCACGGCGGATGACTTTGTCTATGCCCGGGCGCTGGGCCGTTCCATTAAGCTGCTGGCCATGAGCAAGGATACGCCGGAGGGCACGCTGGCCATGGTGGCTCCCTGTATGATCGGCCCGGAGAACCCCCTGTATATGGTGAGCGGCGTGTTTAACGCGGTGTGCGTGCGGGGCAATATGCTGGGAGATTCCATGTATTACGGGAAAGGGGCGGGCAAGCTGCCCACCGCCAGCGCAGTGGTATCCGATGTGGTGGACTGCGCCAGACATCAGGGCAAGACCATCCTGTGTTTCTGGAATCAGGAAGAGGCCAGGCTGGTGGAGATCGGTGATGTGGAGAGAGGATTCTTTCTGCGGGCCGCGGCAGATGCTGCAGCGGAGGTGGAGAAGGCGTTCCCCGGAGCGGAGCGGATCCGGGTGGAAGGCCGTACGCAGGACTGCGGCTATCTCATCCCTCCCATGAAGGAAAAGGAATTCGCCTCCAGGTATGAGGCGCTGGGTGAGAAGGCTCTGGGCAGGATACGTCTGGAGTAGCACAGGCGTTAAGTCTGAACGGGACAGAATCGTATGAGGAAGCTGACCGGCGGTGCGCGGCGGCATATGAATGTTGGCACAAGCCTGAAAAGCATAGAATATTGTGAGGAGAGAGGATAGGCAGGTATCATGAGAAAGGTTGTGAAATTCGGCGGCAGTTCCCTGGCCAGCGCCGAGCAGTTTAAGAAGGTGGGCAGCATCATCCGGGAGGATGAGGAGAGGAAATTCGTGGTGCCGTCCGCGCCGGGCAAGCGCGACGACGGGGACACCAAAGTCACAGACATGCTTTACGGCTGCTATGCTCTGGCGGATGCGGACCAGGACTTCCGCGCGGAACTGCAGGCGATCAGGGACCGTTACCGGCAGATTATCGACGGATTGGAACTGTCTCTGTCCCTGGAGGAAGAGTTTGCCGAGATAGAGCGGATGTTTTTGGAAAAAGCCGGCAGCGACTATGCGGCGTCCCGGGGCGAGTACCTGAACGGTATCATCATGGCGGCGTATCTGGGCTTTACTTTCGTGGACGCGTCTCAGGTGATCTTTTTTGACGAAAACGGTGACTTTGACGGGGAAAGGACCAATGAGGTGCTTTCCGCCCGGCTGGCGGGCTGTGCGTCCGCGGTGATCCCCGGCTTTTACGGCTCGATGCCGGACGGCAGGATCAAGACTTTTTCCAGAGGGGGATCGGATATCACCGGTTCCATTGTGGCCAAGGCAGTCAAGGCAGATGTGTATGAGAACTGGACCGATGTATCCGGCTTCCTGATTGCGGATCCCCATATCATAGAAAGGCCGGAGGCCATTGACGTGATTACATACAGGGAACTCAGGGAACTGGCATACATGGGAGTTCCGGTGCTCCATGAGGACGCCATTTTTCCGGTGCGCCAGCAGGGTATTCCCATCAACATCCGCAATACCAATGCCCCGGAGGACGACGGCACCTGGATTGTGGGCAGCACCTGCCAGAAGTCCCGCTTCGTAATCACGGGCATCGCCGGCAAGAAGGGCTTCTGCTCCGTGAACATCGAGAAAGACAAGATGAACTCGGAGATCGGTTTCGGACGCAAGGTACTGCAGGCTTTTGAGGACAACGGCCTTTCCTTTGAGCATGTGCCGTCCGGCATTGACACCATGACGGTGTTTGTCCACCAGGATGAGTTCATGCGTAAGGAGCAGAAGGTGGTGGCCGCCCTTCACCGCCTGGCGGAGCCGGAGGCCATAGAGATCGAGTCCGATCTGGCTCTGGTGGCCGTGGTGGGCCGGGGCATGAAGTCCACCCGGGGCACGGCGGGCCGCATTTTCTCCGCTCTGGCCCATAACAATATCAATGTTAAGATGATTGACCAGGGTTCTTCCGAGTTAAATATCATCATCGGCGTGACCAATGAGGATTTTGAGAGCGCTATCAAAGCCATTTACGATATTTTTGTAATCGCGCAGCTATAGGCGCGGAGATATGCCGAAGAGAAAGCCTGCCGGGGATGGGCGCCATACCGGGCGGGCTTTTGCGCGCTCCGGCGCCGGAAAGAGAGGTATGCTCCCCTTCCGGGTTTTCGTTACCTGAAAACATGGTCAATATTTGTCGAATAATTCCAAAATTTGACAAGTGCATGGGAATATTGAAAAAAATAATAGAAAATTGAAAAAATGTGTTGACAAATAGAAAATACCTGTTATAATAAAATCATACAGAAGAGATCAAGCAACAGATTCCAAAAACAACACAGGAGGAAGGGCCAATGTACTAATGATAATGGAATCAAAAATACAATAGGAGGTAAGGACCATTGGACAGCATAGTTTGAAGAGGGCGCATCAAGAAACAGTTGATGTGCCCTCTTCCTTTGTGCGGGTTCTATTTCTTAATTTTCCTGAAAAACGAATTTTTGTGTAGAAAAATGGCGGACTATAAGGTATACTTTTGCTGTATATTCTATTGTGGGCGAAGTCGGAAGCGGTGTTATATCACGTTGCATATTAAGAGAGGTTTTTGATACAAATGGAGAATCAGCAGGAGAAATTGCAGCAGCAGAGGGCAGCGCGGCGCAAGAGGAGACAACGCAATCAGATTCTGGCCTACGCCACTCTGCTTGTGCTGATCGCCCTGGCAGCCGTGGGCATCGTGGTGGGGGTCAAGCATCTGAGGCAGTGGCAGGAGCAGAGGCAGCAGGAGGAACAGAGGCAGCAGGAGAGCATACAGGATCAGCTGGAGCAGCAGGTGGGTTCAGACGAGGAGAGTATACAGGCGCCGCCGGAAGAGCCGGAGCCCACGCCGGAACCTGTGCCGGAACTGACCCCGGAGGAAAAACTGGACGAGATCATCAATGCCATGATTGACGCCATGCCTCTGGAGGACAAAGTGGCGGGGCTGTTTTTTGTGTCCCCCGAGTCCATTACCGGCGTAACCGCCGCAGTGAAGGCGGGAGAGGGCACCAGGGAGTCTCTCACCCGGTACGCGGTGGGGGGCCTGCTTTACCAGAAGAAGAATATCAAGGACGCGGAACAATTCCGGGAAATGCTGGGCAACACGGAATTGTACAGCAAGTATCCGCTGTTTCTGGGCATAGAAGAGGAGGGCGGCAGCGTCAGTCCCCTGGCGGCGGCGGGCCTGGTTGACAAGCAGCCTTCCCCGGCGGATCTGGGAGCCGGCGGGGACCCGGGAGCAGCCTATCAGGCGGGCAGCAGCCTGGGGGCAGGACTGGCCTCTTACGGTATCAATGTGGATTTTGCCCCGGTGGCAGACCTGGCTAATGTGGAGGGCAGTGTGATGGCCGCCAGGGCCTACGGCAGCGATGCCGGGACGGTGTCGGCTTATGTGAACGGCATGGTGAGCGGCCTGCAGGAACAGAAAGTGACGGCCTGCTTGAAACATTTTCCCTGCGGCGGCGGAACGGCGGAGGA
This sequence comes from Lachnospiraceae bacterium, assembly GCA_011959105.1. Taxonomy (GTDB): domain Bacteria; phylum Bacillota; class Clostridia; order Lachnospirales; family Lachnospiraceae; genus Acetatifactor. The sequence continues at coordinate 59,089 of BLLU01000194.1, forward strand.
CACCGGGGAGGGGCAGGCCGTGTCGGAGCGGAGTGCGGAGGATTTGCGCAGCCAGGAACTGGAAGTGTATCAGTCCGGTATTGACTCCGGCGTTCAGATGATCATGGTGGGCCATACCGCCGTTCCTTCCCTGACGGGGGATAATACACCGGCGTCTCTGTCCGGCATTATTGTCACCGATCTGCTGCGGGTGGAGATGGGGTACAGAGGCGTGATTATCACCGACGCCATGAATCTGAAGGCCATCTCGGAGTACTACGATTCCGGCCAGGCGGCGGTGATGGCTCTGAAGGCGGGCTGTGACATGGTTCTGATGCCGGAGAATTTTGAGGAGGCATACGAAGCGGTGCTGGGGGCGGTCCGGGACGGCACCATCTCGGAGGAGCGGGTCAACGATGCTCTGCGCCGCATTTACAGAATCAAATGTGCCGACCGCCTGGAACAGGGCTGATAGGGGAGGGGGACGGGCTCTGTCCCCCGGTGCATTCTGTACGTCAGTACATCAGTTGTCTCTATTGTGCGTGCAATTTCATAATTTTTTTAAAATAACGGTTGACAAAAGCGGGATACTGATGTATAGTATATTTTGTTCAGAGCAATCTGGTACATGCGCGAGTGGCTCAGCGGTGGAGCACCTCCTTGCCAAGGAGGGGGTCGCGGGTT
>BLLU01000195.1 GCA_011959105.1 Lachnospiraceae bacterium
ATTCAGCAGCGGGTGTCCTTATTTTGTGCAATATTTGGTATTTACTCATTTATAGATAGAAACCTAAAAGAGGTGGAACGGTTGGAACAAAAGATTAAACAGGATAATAGAGGGAACATAGGCAAAAATATCAGGGAAATAAGGGTTTCAAAGGGGATAGGACAGACAGAATTGGTTCGTTTACTGGAGCTTCAGGGCATCCCAATTACAAGGGAATGCCTTGTGAAAATAGAGCGGGGAATACAGCATGTGCAAGTTGATCAATTAAAGGCCATCAAGGATGAACTTAAAACGACATATGAAGAATTATTGAAATGAACAAATAGATATCATAAAGGATGACTGGTAATATGGCAAAATATAAGGTTAAAACCAGGGGATACCAGTTAGTTGTGAAAGCGAAGCTGACCCTGAGAGAAAAACTGGATGAAAGGCAATTTACCCTGTTTTCAGGCAAAAATATCAGAGGATTGCTCAAAGCAAAACGTCTGGGCAGGAATGCCGTGCAATATTCGGGTCCGATTGGAATCAGTCTGGTAGAGAGACTGAAGAAACCGATCGTTAAATATGATTTTCTGTTTATCATGGAGCAGGTCGTGTACATCTTCCAAAAATTGAAAGCTAATTCCCTGGCCGCAAGTTCTGTGGTATTGGATTTAAGACATGTGTTTATAAATGAAACTACAAAGGAAGTACTGTTTATATATCTTCCGTTGGAACAAGCAGGGCAGGAGACAGATATATTTGCCTTTATGGAGTCTATTATCTATTCTGCGATTTCTGCCCGGGAAGAAGATATGGACTATATATCCCGATTTGTATATTTTATAAAGAGCCTGAATGTCTATGACGGGGAGAAGATAGAAAGATTTATAAGCGGTGAGGACAAAACGGTTGTCAGTACCATAAAAAGGCATGATGCGAGGAAAAGCAGTTCTGCGACAGGGAAGCCTGGCGCGCAAAATGAACAGTACGACGGCAGGAAAACAGAGGCTACGGGACTGTTGGACCATGAGGAGGCCACAGGACTGTTAGGCTATGGGGAGGCCACAGGATTATTGGACCATGAGGAAGCCACAGGATTGCTGGAGGATGAGGAGGCCACAGGGCTTCTGGTGGAGGATGAGGAAGCTACAGCATTGTTACAGGAGGAAGATCATAGAGACGCATCGCTGTGCAGACAGAGGACATATGAAATCATCTTAATAAACAAGTCTGTTTTTCGTGTCGGAAAAGAAAGTAAATATGCTGATTATGTTGTGCGGGATAATGACAAGGTCAGCAGGAGTCATGCGGATATTATTACCAGGGGTAACAGATATTTTATTATGGATCTCAATTCCACAAATGGGACATATATAAACGGCAGACAGATCCCGGCGAGGCAGGAAGTGGAAATATTTAACGGTGATTGCCTGAAACTGGCAAATGAGGAGTTTGAGTTCAGAATATAACCGGGGGCGGGGAAAGGTGCATTTTACTGTTGCGGCAGAGACGGATGTTGGAACAACAAAAGAAATAAATCAGGACAGTATCCTTGTCAGACACGGGAAATATTCCGAAGAAGAGGTGCTTATGGCCGTGATCTGCGACGGGATGGGAGGACTGGATAAGGGAGAACTTGCGAGCGCCACGGTAATCCGGGCTTTTTTGCAGTGGTTTGACAAAGAACTGCCATATGAGTTGGAAAATCCGGACATGCAGGTTATCGGGGAGAAGTGGTCTCTGCTTTTGAAAGAGTTAAATGTCAAGATTCAGGAATATGGGCAGGCCAGAAAAATATCCCTTGGGACGACGTTTACCGGCATGCTGCTTGCGGGCAGTCAATATGTGATTGTGCATGTGGGAGATAGCAGAGCCTACCGGATCGGGAAAAATTTGCGGCAGATTACATCGGATCATACCCTTGTCGCCCGGAAATTAGAGCGGGGAGACATGACAGCGGAGCAGGCTAAAAGGGATAAACGCAGAAGCATGCTTCTCCAGTGCGTGGGGGCGTCCGACATTCTAAATCCCGATGTGCTGGTGGGGGATACGGAAAAAGGCATCTATATGCTCTGCTCCGACGGTCTCAGGAATGAGGTGACAGAGGGAGAGATCTTCGATGCATTTAATCCGAAGAAAAATGGTGACAGTGAGGCTATGCATGCAAATGCAGGCCATCTGATAAGGCTTGCAAAACAAAGACAAGAAAAGGATAACATATCCGTAATACTGATCAGAACTGACTGGGAGTGATAGTACATGGCTGAGGCAGGTTTGATTATCGGTGAAAAATACGAGATACTGACCAAGATCGGCGAGGGCGGCATGTCTGTAGTGTATCTGGCCAGGGACACCCATCTGAACAAGCAGTGGGCAGTCAAGGAAATCCGAAAAAAGGGCAGAGAAAAAGAAGATGATGTGGTGGTAAACAGCCTTCGGGTGGAAGCTGATATGATGAAAAAGCTGGACCATCCCGCGCTGCCCCGCATTGTGGATATTATAGAAAACAATGTGACGATTTACGTTGTGATGGACTATGTAGAAGGCTTATCTCTGGACAAGATATTGGCGGAGTACGGAGCGCAGTCGGAGGAAATGGTCATAGAATGGGGAAAACAAATCTGTGACGCGCTGATATATCTGCATGGACAGAACCCACCCATTATCTACCGGGATATGAAGCCGGCCAATGTTATGCTCAAGCCGGAGGGCAATATCAAAATCATTGATTTCGGCATAGCTAGGGAATATAAAGAGCAGAGGCTGGCGGATACCACACTGCTTGGAACCAAGGGATATGCGCCGCCGGAACAGTACAGCGGACAGACGGATGCCAGATCGGACATTTATGCGCTGGGAATGACATTGCATCATCTGCTCACGGGGATTGATCCCAGAGCGGGGGAAGCATATGCTCCTGTCAGAATGTGGAACCCTGAATTATCCGAGGGTATTGAACTGATCATCAACAAATGTGTGGAACCCGCGGCGGAAAACAGATACCAGAACTGTCAGGACATTCTATATGATTTGGAGCATCCCGGTCTTATCACTGAGGGCTATAAGAACAAACAGAAGAGAAAATTACGTATATTTTGCGCTGCGTTTACACTGGCAGTTCTCTGTCTGTTCTCGGGTATAGTCTGCGGAAAGATGTCGGAATACATCAATAACAGTGATTATGACGTGCTGATCTCCACTTCCACCGCGTCTTCCCTGGAGGACAAGGCGGCCAGCTACAAAAGAGCCATAGAAATATATCCGGAACGTACTTCGGCCTATCTGTATCTGCTCCAGGCATATGAGGACGAGGGAAGGTTCAGCAAGTCGGAAAATGATGAATTTCTGGCATTGTACAATGCTCATAGGGATTCTTTTGACGAATCCGGAACGGATGTGGCTGAACTTAAATATAAGATCGGAATGATGTATTTTAATTACTATACGGAGGATGACGGAGGATACAGTTTTTCCACAAGAGTGCAGAAGGCATATTCTTTTTTTGTAGAAAATTATGAGAGCGGAACAGAATTTGAAGGAAAAGCATTATCGGACTGTTACTACCATATATGCTCTTTTTATAAGAAATATATTCTGAGCGCTTCCACGGTGGAAGAAGCATCAAAGGATAATTTTGATATTTTGTTTGAAACCATAGAAAGCGCCCTGAGCAGTGTGGAGAATGCCGGCGCCTACGATCAGCTATCTTTATACAACGGTACATTTATGCTGCTGTATGATCAGAGAAACAACATTGTCCAGGTGAATGTGGAGCAGGAGGAGGTTCTGGCCCTGCTGGAAAAAGTACGGGATCGCGCCGCCGCTCTGACGGTACAGAAGGAACAGTCTCAAAAATTGCAGCAGGAAATACTGGACAACTATGATACATATAGAGAGGCGATTGAGAGGGCGTATAGAAATGCCCAAGAGAGGATTTAGATATGGCGGAGACATTATCCTTGATCTCGCTGATTTCTTTCCTGGCCGCCGGAGCGTTTGGCATATTGACGGTGATTCTGTGGTTTGTGTTTCGGATTCCCACTGTACAGGGAGAACTGTCGGGGAGAATTGTCAGAAAAAGTATCGAGCGTATGCGTAAAAGCAATGAGGAGGCAGCAAAGCCCGTCTGGGAACCGGGAACAACCATGGGAGAGCATCAGCAGTCCCCCGCTCATATGAGACAGGCAGAGAAAAGCAGGAGCGGGGGAGAAAAAGCGAAGACGGATCTGCTGTCCCAAGGCCCGCCGGGAGTGGATCATGGCGGGAAAACGGAACTGCTGACAGGGGAAAGGGGCACGGAAGCCGCTGCGAAAGGGCCGCTGAGCCGCAGGGCGCCCATGGTCAAAATAGTTCTGATAGAGGATATTCTTTTTATACACACAAGAGAGGTGATTGAGTGAATCGGATGAAAAGAAAGCGGTGGTATTATCGCCTGGCCGCGATTTTATTGTCTTGTTTTTCCGGGACATTTCTGCTGATGCCCCTGGCCGGCAGGTTTCCCCAGAAAAATGCCAAGGTAGTTCTGGCTTGTGTGGGAGCATTGTTCTGGATAACAGGGATCGGCGGCTACACACTGCTCCTTCTGGCCTACAGGGCGGAACGCAGAACGGACGGGAAGGATGAAAGGGCAAAAAGAACAGGAATTTTTCCTGTAAATACAGCGGCCTTGATTCTGGACATTATTTTTGCAGTGGGAGTAGTGATCTTGACTCTATGGTCGGGAAAATTGTTCATGCAGCGCTATGGGGCGTATGTGGTACTCTTTGTAACCACCATGGCTTTTCATATGCGGCTGCTGCTGGGTCTCTGGCCGGACAGAGGAAGAAAATGCTCCAAGGGAGGTATGAAGAATGACCGGGGTGGGAAGAAAGGCACCGGGAGGTAAGATGCGGGTCATGGATGAGATTATAAAAAGATACAATGTACGAAAGCGTCTGGCCATAGGGATGTCCCTGGTGATGGTGCTGGGTTTGCTGTCAAATTCTCTTATGCAGGTGAGAGCGGAGAAAAAAGAGGTAATTATTACAGTGACAGAAGATGACGGGGGCCCTGTGGAAGGTGCGTCTGTCATTTATACCATTACCAGGGGAAGTGCCGGGTCCGTATCGGGTGACGGCGCCGGAACCGTGTCGGGAGGCAGCGTCAGCGATGGGAACGGAAATATGCCATTTCCGGAGATAACGGGAAGCGGTACAACGGATGCTCAGGGGAAAATCACGATAGGAGTATCGGCTTTTACGGAGGGAATGACAATCTCCCTGGAAATCTCCAAGGAGGAATTTGGCAAAAGGATTGTCCCGGAACAGGCCCTGGAGGCCAATGTGGCGGTATCTCTCAGGAAAATACCCGAGATCCGGGTACTGGAGGGGGTATACAACAGGGCGGACCAGGAACTGGTCACAGTGATAAGCCGTGACAGTGACGGCGATGAGATCCGATATTCCACAGACGGCGTTAACTGGCAGGAGGAGGTGCCCACGGGGAAGGAGGCAGGAGAATACGCCGTGTATGTGCAGGTGTCCAGAGAGGGATACGAACGGTTTGAGACGGGAAAACTCACGGCCATAATCGGGAAGGCGAAATTCGATGTGGAGCTAAGTCCCTATAAGGCGGACTATGACCAAGAGGAACATCCGGCCCTGTCTTTCTCCGGGCTGGAGACAGGGGACAAGGTCATCTGCAGGTTAGAGGGGGCGAACAGGGACATCTGTTTCGACTATGACGGCGCCGATTCGGTGAAAGTGCCGGCATTCCGGACCCCGGGGGAATATGTTATCAATGTCAAAGTGGAAAGGGAAAACTATGAAACATATGAGGAGCAGATTACGGCGGTAATCAATTCGGTGGACATCCCGGGGCTGACGGCTGCTATGCGCAGTGATCTTGTATATAACGGGCAGGATCAGGAACTGTTGGAAGCGATCGAAGGGCTGGAGGACGGCGATAGGGTATCTTTTGCGGTCAAACCTTCGGCAGATGCGTCACAGTCCGTTGAATGGAAGGTACTGACAGATCAGGAAAGACCTCGAGCCTGTGATACAGGAACTTATCAGGTGGGGATCAAAGTAGAGAGAGAATACTATAACGAAACGGAAATAATACCTATTCCGGAAGTCTGTATTCAAAAAGCAGAGCCGCAACTGGTATTTGTGGATTGGCCCCAGGGAGACAGGGTTGATTATGACAGTCAGGGGGACAATATCTACCACTTCTCAGTAAGCTGTAACGCGCTGCAGCCCCAGGAGATTTCATACAGTGTGGAAAATGTGGTGGAGGATGATGAGACCGACATCGCGGAGATTGCGTCCGTGGTGGAGAACGGTGAAAATGCCGGGAATCTGATAATCACCCAGGCCGGACATATTATCAGAGTCACGGCCACCACGGCCGAAACTTCAAACTACACAAGCGTATCAGCGACTCGGGATCTGGTCATCCGGGATACGGACGAAGACCTGATCCGATTTGGGGAGAGCCAGGTCAACTTCACACTGGGGACAGATAATGAGATTTCCGTGCAGAGGGCGGAAAAGCGCCATGAGGATGATAATGGGGCGGTTACATATGAAGGAGAGGTAACGGGTTTCGCAGGGGAGCTGAAGGATGTGGGAATAGAACTGTCCGACAGCGGAGAAGTTTTGCTGGAAGACCTGGGACTTTTAAGCGATGCGCTGGGGAAGAAAGGGAGTCTGAACATTGTTATTACCGCCAGCAAAAGAGAGGGAACCAGGGAATATGAAGGGGGAATCTGGGGCGTATATGCAGAATGTCAGGCCCGTTATACCATCCTCCTGTCCACGGAAGAGATCCCGGAACGGGCGTATACAAAATACAATTCTGCGGGAGAGGAAATCCTGCCCGGGAATCTGGTCAACGGGTGGCACAATACGGCGGTTACGGTTCGACCGGCGGAAGGATATAGCATAGCCCGGGACAGGGTTATAAATGCTTTTGGCCATAGTGTGGTATTTGGAGGCGGGGAAGGCAACAGGAAAGATGACCAGGGCGTTAAAAGCAGAATCATCTATCTGAAGAATGAGAAAACAGGCGGAATCACGGCTCCCATCACAATTGACCTGGAGAAACTGGATAATGAGAAACCTTATGATCTGCAGATTCATTTCCCGGAGCCGGAGCAGACGAAGGACGGAATAAAGTATTACGACGGAGAGATTACCATCATCTTTACCGCAAAGGATGATACTTCGGGCGTGGAAAAGTTCCACTGGTCCTATAAGAGTGACGGCGGTGCGGGCAGTACCCTGAAGAATGCCGAAGGGGATCTGGAGGCAGTACAGGATAAGGAAGATCCCACAAGATATACAGCTTACCTGACACTCCCGGAGAAGGAGGCGGAGCAGCTTAGAGGGCATCTGGAGGTATATGCCCAGGATGCTGCCGGCAATTTGTCGGATGTTTTGCCTGCTGACGGAATCTTTGTGGTGGATACCATAGCGCCGGAGCAGAACGTCAGTTTCGGGCTGCGGGATGGGGACGGAACCTGGCAGACGGTGGGGACAAAGCATTATTTCTCCGGTTCCGTGGACTTTGCATTTCACATTTCCGAGGCTAATTTCTTCGGGGAAGATGTACATATAAGCCTGTCAAAGGACGGGGGAGCGGCCCGGGAGCAGTCTGTCACATGGAAATCCGTCGGAGAGGGGGAGTATGAGGCAATGCTTACCCTGGAGGAGGACGGGAATTATGTAATAGGAATGAACTACACGGACCGCTCCGGCCATGAGATGCCCTCCTATACTTCGGGAACCATAGTGGTGGACACCACGGCACCGGTGATTGAGTTTGCCTATGAAGATCACAGCGGCGAGAATCCCCAGAGGGCAGTCATCACCGTGACGGAGCATAATTTCCGTCAGAGCGATATAGTGGTGACAACAAAGGCAGAGGACATTGCGGGGCAGGAAGTTTTGATCGAAGATCTGCAGAATTATCTGAGAAACTGCCGGTGGGAGCATGAAGGGGATGTACACAGGGCGTATTTGTCAGATGTGTTTGCGGACGCGATCTATGTCCTGACATGCAACTACCAGGACCTGGCGCTGAATCCGGCGGAGGTGAGGACGAACCCCTTTGTGGTGGACCATACTCCGCCGTCGGCGGACAAAATGTCGGTAAGTTATTCCGCTTCCGTAAAGGATACGGTTCTGTCAGTTATTACCCTCGGGTTCTATAATCCTGCGGTCACCGTGACGTTTACGGCATATGACGACACGGCGGGAGTGGATTATTTTACATGGAGTTATAAGCGGCAGGAGGGCGTCAGTGCGGAAAACCTGGAGCAGTATGGGGATACGCAGATCGCTGCCGTGCAGGATTTTGCGGACCGGGCAAAATTCACCGCGTCCATAACGCTGCCCGGTGAACAGGCCCGGCAGCTTCGGGGAAGTATTGCCTTCACCGCCACGGACAAGTACGGAAATGAAAGTAAAAAATTGACGGACAGCGGTTATGTGTTGGTGGTTGATACCGTATCGCCTGTCATCACGGCGGAATATTCGCCTCCTGACAATAGCTTTGGAGGCAAGCTGTATTATAATAAGGCGCTGACGGCCACCTTTACGGTTGCGGAGTCAAATTTTTTCAGCGAGGATGTGATTGTGATGCTGGCGAAAGATGAGGAAGAGCCGATTCGGGTAGAGCCGGTCTGGAGGGATCTCTCCGCGGACGTGCATGAGGGGACCTATGTGATTGAGGCGCCGGACAGCCACGCCAATGACGGGGATTATGTATTTACGGTAAGTTACACGGACAGAAGCGGTAATGCCATGGAGGAGTATACCTCCGACATATTTGTGATAGATACCATACTGCCGGTTATCGAAGTGCAATATGACAATGGGAGTCCCGTAAATACATTGGCGGACGGCCAGGGAATGACAAGGAAGTATTTTCCCGCTCAGCTGAGTGCTGCCCTCACCATCACGGAACACAATTTCAATCCGGAGGATATCGAATATAGCATTGCGGCCGCAGATGTGGCCGGCAACCCGCTGGACGCCGACGCGTTGTACAGGGTTACCGGATGGAGTTCCGACGGGGATGTCAACACTGCGACCATCGTATTTCCGGGAGACGCCAATTATACATTTGACATTGCGTATACGGACCTGGCCCTGCATGAGATGGCGGATTATCCCACGGAATATTTTACGGTTGACACTTCCATGCCCGAGACCCCGGAGGTGACTTACAGCGCCAGTGTGCTGGACACCATACTGGCGAATATCAGCTTTGGATTCTACAATGCCCAGATGACCGTGAATGTCACGGCCGTGGACAGGATTTCCGGTGTTCATGGCTTTGTCTACAGCTATTTGAAGGCGGACGGGGTAAGCACGGTCAATGCGGAACTGGCGGAGCAGCCCATAGAGGAAGCCCAGATCAGCTTTTCGGAGGGGGGAGCCGCGGCCACTGCCAGCTTTCAGATTTCCCAGGCGGCTCTCGCCGCGGGAAATCAGTTCAACGGCACCGTCAGAGTCAGAGCTACCGACAGGGCGGGAAATCAGACTGACGATCTGCAGGACGGGAAGCGGATTGTGGTGGACAACATCGCTCCCACAGCCACTGTGGAATATAATATGCCGGTGCAGGAGGCGGACAATATCTCCTACTATGACGGTGACATAAACGCCACGGTCACCATCCAGGAGGCAAATTTCTATTCGGAGGATGTGACGATTTCCGTGACCAGGGACGGGGCGCCTTACACCGTAACGCCGGTGTGGAATGACAACGGCACGGATGTTCATACAGGAAATTTTACGCTCACCCAGGACGGGGACTATTTTGTGGAAATCAACTACGCGGATAAGTCAGGAAATACCATGCAGCAGTACCTGTCGGAACAGATGACCATAGACACGCAGATAGAGGAAGCGGTCATCACCGTCAATGGTATGGAAGGGGACGGGAAGGCGTTTAAGGATGAGGTAGTGCTGGAAGTCAGCTTCGAGGATACAAACTTTGAAGACTATGAGATCCTGCTGACCCGGACAAATTTTGCCAATAAGAACATGGATGTGACGGAGCAGTTTGTCGGAGGACGGGTGACCACAAACGCGCTGGGAGGTTCCGGGCGTTTTGACACATTTTTAAAGACTCCGGAGAACGATGGGATCTATACGGTCAAAGTCAGCCTTTCTGACAGGGCGGGTCACACCGTGGAAAAAACGGTGACTTTTACGGTAAACAGATACGGCTCGGTATACGAATACAGCGATTATCTTGTGAACTTGATCAAGGATGGCGGAGCATATATACAGAGGATGGAGGAGGATCTGCTGATTACGGAATACAATGCGGACCGCCTGGTGAGCCAGTCCATTGACATTGAGATTTCCAGGGATGGAAAGCCGCTGGAGAATTGTGACTATACAGTTATACCACAGAGCAACGAGACGGCGGAGGCAGAGAACAAAAACTGGTATCAGTATCAGTACATCATCCCCAAGGAGAATTTTTCCTCCGACGGCGTATACAAGATATCGGTGTCTTCCACAGATCAGACCGGAAATACACCGGAGAATACCAATTATGAGGACAAGGCAATTCTGTTCAGAGTGGACAGTACGGCTCCGGAGATCAACAGTATTACCGGACTGGAGAGCGCCATCGTCAATGCCACCAGTCTGGAGATTAAGTATACTATTTACGACACCATAGGCCTGGAGTCCGTGGCTGTCTATCTGGACGGGAAAGAAAAAGAGAACATTACGGATTTTGCAGAGGATGCTCAGAATTATTACGGAAGTCTGCTTCTGACAGAAAATCCCCAGGCCCGGAGAGTGAGGCTGGTGGTGAAGGACCTGGCCGGCAATGTGACGGACACGGACGCGGAAAATTTCATAAGCGCATTCGCGTTCACTCCTTTTGTCACCATATCCACCAATGCCGTTGTACGCTGGTATGCGGACAAGGCGCTCTTTTGGGGAAGCATTGGAGGAGCGGCCGCAGTGGTCGGATCGGCAGCGGGAAGCGCCATATTGTTCAGACGCAGAAGAATACGGACAGCCAGAGCATAGCAGGGGAAAAGAGGTGGGAATATGTACATGCTGAAGGACCGGGGAATTATCAGCGAGGTAAACTGCGGCAGTAATTTTGAATATGTACTGGAGAACAGCGCCCATTTTGTCAATACGGACTACAAGGTATTGCAGAGCCAGACCAACGGCATCTTCGTGCAATGCATGAAGATGCTGCGCAACGGAAAACTGGCGCTGTATTATGTGACAGACGACTACAGGCATCTGGAATCCATGTCTGCCAACATTACCCCGGACATACTGGTGCTGGTGGTGATCAATCTGCTGGCGGATGTGATAGAAGTCAGAAACAATGGTTTCCTGGACTGCCAAAACATTGATTTATCCTGGAATAAGGTGTTTGTGGAGCAGAATACCCTGAAGGTTAAGCTGGTATATATCCCTGTCAGCGAGAGGGTTTTTGGCAGCTATGCAGAGTATGAAAGCGAATTGCGGATCAGTATCGTAAAGCTGATCAATCTGGTGTTTTCCTCCCCCGACGAGCGTCTGAAGCATCTTGTAAGTGATCTGCGGAACGGCTCCCTGTCCCTGGAGGAAGTATACAATAGATCCAGAAACGCGGGAATGCCGCCCATCATAAATCCGCCCGCGACAGATGATATGCCGGGGACGGAAGAGGAACGCATCCGAATGGTGGCCCTGAATGCGCCGGAGCCCTTTGAAATCCTCATTGACAGGGAGGAGATGCTGCTGGGAAAGAAGCGGGCGCTGGTGGACGTGGTGATTTCCTTCAACAATATGATCAGCAGGAAGCATTGCAGAATCAGCAGGGACAACGGAGCATTCTATATTTCCGACGAGGGAAGTGCCAACGGCACATATGTAAACCGGGTTAGGTTGTCCCCGGGGCAGCGGCAGCGGATCAAAAAAGGAGATATTATCCGTCTGGCGAACAGTGATTTTCGGATAGTTTAAAGCAAAGAGGTGCGCACATGCCAAGACCGAGAGTGATCATAGCGGACGAGGACAGGGGCTACATCATGCCCCTGCAGCTGAAATTTGTAAAAGAGTTTTTTAACCGGATAGACCTGGAGATTGTCACGGACAGGCAATATTTTCTCGAATTGTTTTCCCAGCCTCAGAAGGCGGATCTACTCATACTGTCAGAAGAACTGTATGACTCATCCCTGCAGAAGCATAATTTAGGATACATTTTTGTGATGACAGAGCAGAATGAGGAGACCGGGACAGAAGAATTAAATGTAAATAAGCTGTACAAATACACCAGCGTGAAGGAAATCTTTAACGAGATTGTGGGGAAGAGCAAGGAAGCCCTTCATATGGAAAGGGATGAAAAGCAGGAGACCCGTATCATCCTTGTCACCTCCGCCAACGGAGGCGTGGGGAAAACAACCATTGCCATGGGGGTGAGCGCGTTTCTCACACGATATTATGGAAAGCGAGTGCTGTATCTGAACGCAGGCAGGCTACAAAACTTCCAGTATATACTGGATAATGATACGCCCATCACATCTCCCGAGATATACACGAAGCTGCAGAATCCCTCGAGTCAGATCTATGAAGAGATCAGGCATGTCCTGCGGAAAGAGGCGTTCAGCTATCTGCCCGCATTCAAGGCCGCGCTGATGTCCATTGGTCTCAAGTACGCAATATACGGTAAAATTGCCCTTTCCGCAAAAAAAAGCGGAGACTATGACTTTATTGTGATTGACACGGAATGTACCTTTGACGAGGATAAGGCCCGCCTGCTGGACACCGCAGACAGGGTTGTTATCGTTACGGAACAGAGCGTCAACGCGGTACATGCGGTGAACGCGCTGATCTCCAATATCAACGGTACGAAATCCGACAAATATATTTTTGTCTGCAATAAATTTGAAAAAGAGGCTTACAATGCGTTGATTTCCCCTTCGGTGACGCTCAAGTTTGCAGTCAATGAGTATGTGGAAAAATTTTCGGTAAGTGGTATCACCAAATGTGAGGAACTTTCTGAAAAAGAAGGAATTAAGAAAACGGCGTTCCTGCTGTTATAGCGGGACGTCCGATTGGGGCCGGGGTGCTCCGGTGCGGAGGATTCAATGGAAAAATCTACGATTATTATAAGATTTATTATCACCAAAAGAGGTTTTGAAGTCGATGTGGATGTCCCGCTGGATATCACCGCCAACGAACTGGTGCTGGCATTGAGCAGCGCTTATCAACTGGGAATAGACCAGGCCGATATAAAGAAGTGCTATCTGCAGGCAGAAAATCCCATTGCCCTGCTGAAGGGAAACAGAACCCTGCGGGAATTCGGGCTGAGAAACGGAAGTGCCGTATATTATACCAACGAATGTTAATTGTTTCGGCTACATACATAATAATTGAATGGGTGACAGGCAGATGAATGAGAGATATAAGGTAGTTCTTTCCAACAAGAATATATATAAGGAGATAGAGATCACTTCGGAGCGAAAGTCTCTTACGGTGGGAACTGCCATGGATTCTGAGGTGAGACTCAGAAAAGAATTATTTTTCGGAGAAATACAGCTTAAGTTTCAGATGACGGACGGCCTGTGGAGCGTGCTGTGCTCGGATAACCTGTACTTTGATATGGGGGATGTCAGGAAAATGATGAGCCTGCGGCTGGAACATGGCGCAGCGGCGAAGGTCTGCTACCAAAATTCGGATCATGAAGTATTTACGCTGGAATTTGGTATTGACTTTGACTACGAAGAGAAAAATTATGACAGAAGGATATGGATTGACGCCCCGGGGCAGTTGCTGGTAGGAGGTACAGAGGAAGCGCAGATCCGTCTGGACAATCCCCATGTGGGAAAAGACTGTTTTTTATTAAAAAAAGAGGGGCAGCGTCTTGTGCTGTATGACAGAGGCTGTCGGTACGGCGTATATGTCAACAGGGAAAAGATCGAAGGGAAAAGAGAAATAGAGGAGTATGACTTTATCTCTATCGTGGGAATCAGCTTTTTCTATAAAAGGGGATCCCTCTATACATCAAAAGATCCCTCTATTACCGTGAACGGTTTGCGGCAGGAGGCGGCCCGGCCCGGGACAACGGTGCTGAAGTATCCCAAGTTTAACAGAAACACCCGAATCCAATGTGAGATTCCGTCTGATAAAGTACAGATACAGCAGCCGACGGCCAAACCCAATCAGCAGAAAAAGAGTATTATTCTGTCGCTGATTCCTACCATTGTCATGCTTGCGATGACCATAGTCCTGCGGGGGATTATAGACGGCGGCGGTACGCTGGTGGTCTACAGCGCCGTATCCATGGGGATGGGCGCCATTATGTCCATTGTCACCTATGTCCAGGACCAGAAGAAGTACCGGGTGGAGACCCAGGAGCGGGAAAAGGCATACAGAGGCTATATCGAGGAAAAGGAGACGCTGATTCAAAGCAGCAGGGAAAACGAACTGCGGGTTATGAGGCTGATCTACGAATCCCTGGACGACAGCATACAGGACGTAATGGACTTTGGAAAAAGGCTGTTTGAAAAGGGTCCTGAAGACGAAGACTTTCTGAAAGTATATCTGGGCACCGGGGCCGTGGAGTCGGCCAACCAGATCCAGTTTTCGAGACAGGAGTTTGTTGACGCCACAGATCCCATAAGCCTGTTGCCGGCGGAAATCGCCCAGAAGTATAGGCGTATGGAGAATGCTCCCATCGTGGTGGATTTGAACCATTCCGGCGGAGTGGGGATCGTGGGGGAGGCGGCGCAGCTCGGTCAACTGCTGCGCAATATGACTTTGGATCTGGCGATCAGACATTTTTACCGGGAGGTGAAACTGGTCTATCTGCTGGACCGGGAATATGTCCGGGAATTCCATTGGGTGCGCTGGCTGCGAAATGTGAATAACGATAAGCTGGATGTAAGGAACATCGTCTGCGATGAGGAGAGCAAGAACCTTCTGCTGGAAAATCTCTATGTGATATTGTCGGAGAGGGAGACATTGCTGGCCGAGAAAAAGGAGTGCAGATTTGAGGAACGGTACATTGTGTTTGTGACGGACGCCTCCATGATCGCGACCTATCCTGTATCCAGATATGTGAAAGACTGCGCAAATTATGGATTTACCTTCGTGTTTTTGGAAGAGCATGAGGAGGAGATTCCCCGGGGCTGTACGGAGATCATACGGCTGGGCGCCGGGGGAAGGGGGGAAATTCTGAATACCCGCAACGGGGATAGTGCGGTCTCCTTCGAGTATCCGGCCGTCACAAACAAATTGGCGGAAGAAGTGGCTCTGAAACTGGGAGCTATCCATGTGGATGAAGTCACCCTGGAAAGGCAGTTGACAAAGAGAATCACAATGTTCGAATTACTGGGAATTATTTCCGCGGAGGACCTGGATCTGGAACGGCGCTGGAGAGAGGCCCGGGTATACAGGACGCTGGCGGCTCCCATCGGGGTGAAAAGCAATAATGAGACTGTTGTGCTGGACATCAGCGACAGGGCGGAGGGACATGGGCCCCACGGCCTGGTTGCTGGGACCACAGGCTCCGGCAAAAGCGAAATTCTGCAGACCTATATCCTGTCCATGGCAACGCTGTATCATCCGCATGAGGTGGGATTTGTCATCATAGACTTTAAGAGGGGAGGAATGGCCAACCGGTTTGCCGGTCTTCCCCATCTGATTGGGACCGTCACAAATAACGACCGGCGGGAGATAAAGAGGTTCCGATTGTCCATTAAGGCAGAGATTGCCAGACGGCAGGAAATGCTTTTGGAGGCGGAGGTCAACCATATAAATGAATATATCAAGTTGTATAGGGCAGACAGGGTTAAACGCCCCATGCCCCACCTGATCGTGATCGTGGACGAATTTGCCGGGCTGAAGGCGGAATATCCGGATTTCATGAAGGAACTGACAGCGGCGGCTCACACCGGCCGCACCCTGGGAGTCCATCTGATCCTGGCAACCCAGAAGCCGGCAGTGGTGGACGCCCAGATCTGGTCTAACTCCAAGTTTAAACTCTGTCTGAAGACGCAGACAAAGGAAGACAGTAACGAGGTGATTAAAACGCCCCTGGCGGCGGAGATTGTGGAAGCCGGGCGGGCTTATTTTCAGGTTGGCAACAATGAGATATTTGAACTGATACAGTCGGCATACAGCGGGGCAGGGATTCCGGCGGGAAATGACGCGAAGGAAAATGTGTATGAGCTTTATGAGAGAAACCAGTGGGGTAAAAAGAAGCTGGTCTATACCAATAAGAAGAACAACAGAGACAGCAAAAACAGATCCCAGACGGATGCTCTGGTGGATTGTGTCAGAACGTACTGTGAGAGCAGCGGTATCCACAGGCTGCAGGGAATATGTCTGCCCCCTCTGAAAGCAATCATAAGGACCGATGAACTGGATTATGGGGATGGGGGTCTGCCGGGATATTCCATTCCCATCGGATGGTACGATGATCCGGAGCAGCAGCGGCAGGGAATCATGGAATTGGAACTTTCCGGGGATAATATATTTATCGTGGGATCGGCGCAAACGGGGAAAACCAGTCTGCTGCAGACCATTGCGTATGGGATTATGAGAAAGTATTCTTCCGACCAGGTCAATATATATATGATTGACTGCGGCAATATGACTCTGAAAAAATTCGAGAATTCCCGATATGTGGGAGGCGTAGTGTTATCCAATGAGGAAGAGAAATGCCAGAGCCTGTTCAATCTGCTCAATACCCTCGTCACCCGGCGGAAAAGGGTGCTTTCGGACAGAGGGGTGGGAAACTTTGCCCTCTGCGCTGAAGCAGGTTACACGGATCTGCCTCTGGTGGTGGTGATGATTGACAATATGGCTGGCTTTAAGGAATATTTTCCGAAGCAGGCGGAGCGGATAGACAGCCTGTCCAGAGAGGCGCAGGCTGTAGGAATCTCCATCGTTATCACCGCTGCCGCATCAAATGCACTCAGCTACAGGGAACAGACATACTTTGGGCGGAAAATGGCACTTCGCTGTAATGACAGCCAGGAATACGACAATATTTTCGGGCATTGTGGGGAAACGCCGGGTGGAAATGCCGGCAGCGGGTTGTTTATGTCCGACGGGCGGATCCTGGAGTTCCAGGCGGCTATATTTGGAAAAAGCGTGAAAGAAGGGGAGAGAAGCAGAGAATTGAAAGAGTACATAGAAGAGAGAAACAGGGATTTTGAGGATAGAACGGAAAGCATTCCCATGGAATAGGACCTGCGGAGGAAAGCCGCTTTTTACACTTGATTTTATCTTTCAACTGATTTAAAATAAATTCAATGGAGACCTTTAAAGTCCGAAGAAGTAAACTGGGAGGTTGCTGTATGCAAAAGCGGATATTGGTAGTGGATGATGATGCCATGAATTTGAACAGGACGAAAAGAATCTTGGAGAAAACGTACGAGGTTCTGGTGGCAGATTCGGGGAGCAAGGCATTGGACTTACTTTTATATGAAGAAGTGGATTTGATCCTGCTGGACATTGCTATGCCGGACATGGACGGCCTTGAGACTTTTGAACGCATGAAAGAGTTTCATAACGAGGCTCCGGTGATTTTTTTGACTGCCTCGGGGGATGAGGATGACGTGATGAGCGCAATCAGGCTGGGAGCAGTCAACTATTTGAAAAAACCATTTTATCCGCAGGATTTGCTGCAGCGGATTGCAAAGGAGCTGGATAAGAAATGAGAGCAGAGGCGCAGGTAAGTACACATTTGCTCATGGCTGGCGTTGTCAGTGTGTTCAGCACAGTGCTGATATTGGTCACCCTGGCCATGTCATGGGAATTATGGATCGTTCCCCTGATCGTTCTGGGCTGTATTGTGGTATGGTGGCTCCACATCGGGAGAGTCGGCTCGGGAATTCTTTATGAGAACATGTGTGCCTGGCTCATGTTGGGTGGCTTTTTCTTCTTTGGGGTACATAAGGCAAGCCTTTATGAAATACCTTCGGTAGCATGCGTGCTGTTGCTGGTATTTTCGTTTTTGAACAGGAAGTGCCTGTTGTATATAACAGGTGCTTTTTATATGTCAGTGCTGTTATATCATTTCCTTTTTTTTCATGATATCGCAAGTACTATGCAAATACAAGATGCAGTACGTCTGGGAATCGGAGCGGCTGTGGTGGCGGGAGCCGGGCTGATTGCGAGATACCGTGTCAACAGAAGCAACGAGGAGGGGGCGCGATATAGAAACATGCTGGCGCAGCTTGACGCGGCCAGGAGGCAGAACGCCGATTTCCTGTCAAATGTATCCCATGAACTGCGGACTCCTATCAATATGGTAATCGGCATCGGCGAAGTGGCCCTGTGTAAGCAAAATGTGGCTGAGATTCACGAGGATATACAGTCCATAAAGCTGGCCGGTAAACGTCTGTCCAGCCAGATCAATAATATTCTTGACTATACGGAGATTGTGGAGGGCACGCTCACGGCAACGAAAGAAGGGTACAATATCACTTCGGTGGTCAACGATGTGATTACCATGACGGCGCTGCAAAGCAGCAGACACCATCTGGAAATGGTGTTTGATGTTGACCCCAAGATCCCTTCGATTCTTATAGGGGATGCCGAAAAAATTTCTCATGTGCTTAAAATCCTGGTGGAAAATTCCATAAAGTTTACAGAGGAGGGGGGCATCAATGTCTGCATCGGCTTCAGGCGTGAGAGTTATGGGGCTAACCTGATCATAGATATATGCGATACGGGCATTGGCATGACGGCCGCTCAGATGACGCAGATGGCAGATGATTTTTATCAGGCGGATTCCGGGAGCCGCCGTTATGCGGGCGGCTTAGGCCTGGGGCTCCCCGTTGCCCGTGGTCTGCTGCATTCCATGGGCGGTTTCGTTCATTTTGAAAGTAAGGAGCAGCAGGGCATGCAGGCCCACATTATCATTCCCCAGGGAGTGGGGGATGAAACCCCCAGCATTTCGGTGGCCAATGCCGGGCAAGTATGCATTGCTTGCTACTTCAGGCCGGAGAGATACAGCAATGACGAGATTAGACGGTATTATGACAGAATGATCCTGCACCTGGTGGAAGGGTTGGGCGTTGAGGGATACCAGGCTCATAACTTTGAGGGGCTGGAGAAACTGCAGCGGGAACATCATTTAACCCATATGTTCATCGCCCAGGCAGAATACATGGAGAACAGCGACTACTATGAGGAAATGGCCGGAAAAATCAGAGTGGTGGTGATTACGGACAGGAAGTTTGCGCTGGGCAGGGACAGCAGACTGATGGTCATCCGTAAACCGTTTTCGGCTCTTTCCATTGTCAATCTTCTCAATGGACAGCTGGATGCCAACGGATTTGAAAAGGCACAGGCGCCGGGACGCAGGCCGTTTACCTGTGCGGGAGTCCGGGCGTTGGCCGTGGACGATGAGGAGATGAACCTGGTGGTGGCCAAAGGCGTCCTGGGGAGTTACGGCATAAAGGTGGATACCTGTCTCAGCGGCAGGGCGGCAGTGGAGCGGTGCAGCCGGATGTCCTATGACATTATTTTCCTGGATCATATGATGCCGGGATTTGACGGCGTGGAAACGCTGCTGCGAATTCGGGAGATTAATAATGGAATGTACCGGGATCTGCCCATAATTGCCCTGACTGCCAATACAATCAGCGGCGCGCGGGAAATGTTTAAAAGCGAGGGATTTACGGAGTTTATACCAAAGCCCATTGAGCGTTCCCTTCTGGAGCGGGTACTGCGGCGCGTGCTGCCGAGAGACAGGTTCCAGAATGACGGAGAGACGACTGCTTCGGCTGTGGTACCGATTTCAGTACCGGAGGAAACGGATTGTGTATCCTGTGCCGAAGGAAGTGAGTCGGAGGCAGAGCAGCTCTCCGGGTTTGATTCGTTGACGCAGGCCGGCATTAATGTGGAGATGGGGTTGGACTTCTGCGCGGGCGAGAAGGATTTTTATGTGGAGATGCTGCAGATGTTCGATTCCCAGGCCGAAGAAAAGAAACAGGAACTGGAGGATCTGTATAAGGCGGGCAACTGGGCGGATTACGCGGTAAAGGCCCATGCATTAAAAAGCACATCCCTTACCATAGGAGCAGAAGGGCTGTCGGCCTATGCGAAAACCCTGGAGCAGGCGGGAAAGAATGAAGACGCAGAGTATATCCGGGAGAATCATCCCGTGCTGCTGGACATGTACGACGAGGTTTGCAGGAGCATTGCAGGGCAGTTGGACAGTTTGTAATTTAGGAGGAAATGCAGCGTGATAAAAAAATGGTTTGAAATAATCTTTAACCATAAGATCAGTCTGCGGGAGCGTATGTTCCGCCTGGTTACAGGCATCAGCATGATCGCGCTGATATTTGTATTGCTGATGAGCAGAAATCTTTTAAGCCTTTTCATCTTGGTGGTAAGCCTTATTTTCATGGCTTTGGTTGTAAAGTACAGCATTCGAAAGGGTTGTATTAACACAGGTGCCACGGCCATTGCGGTGCTCCTCCTTCTGCTCTTTCCGGTGAGTTTTTTTACGGCGGGCGCGATATACGGCGGGGCGCCCGAATGGTTTGTGCTCTGTTTTATTTACATCAGCATTGCCCTGCAGGGAAAGCGGAAAGGGGTGTTTTTCCTCCTCTGCTCGGCGGAGACGCTGCTCTGCTACTATATCGCGTACCATTATCCCCTGTTTGTGGAGAGGAATACCACGGCCCAGGCCTATTTTGATTCCGCGCGTTCCGTTATTCTTGCGGGAGGATTGACCAGTATACTGCTGCTCTTCCAGAATCATCTCTATGAGGAGGAGAATAAACTCTCCATACAGCAGAAAAAGGAAATTGAGGAATTAAACCGGGCGGAAAACCATTTTTTCTCCAGCATGAGCCACGAGATCCGTACCCCCATCAACACCATCATCGGATTAAATGAGATGATTCTGCGGGGAGACATTCCCGAGGATATTGCCGAAAACGCCAGGAATATCCAGGGGGCCAGCAAGATGCTGCTCACTCTTATCAACGATATATTGGATTTGTCTAAAATCAAGTCGGGAAAGATGGAAATTGTAAACACCTCCTACGAGACGGGGGCACTCTTTTCGGAAATTGTCAATATGATATGGATCAAGGCAAAACAAAAGGGGCTGGATTTTCGGCTGCAGGTGGATTCCTCCATTCCCAGCATGCTCTGCGGGGACGAGGTGCGAGTCAAGCAGGTTTTGATCAATCTTTTGAACAATGCCGTGAAGTACACAAGCGAGGGTTCCGTTAAACTGTCCGTTCGCTGCGAACGCCTGACTCTGAACAGGGTGCGGGTCTGGTACTCTGTGGAGGATACCGGGCAGGGGGTGAAAAAGGAAAATATTCCGTACATATTCAACGCCTTTAAACGGGTGGATGAGAGGAAAAACCGTCATATTGAGGGCACTGGCCTGGGGCTTAACATTGTTAAACAACTGGTGGAACTGATGGGAGGTGAAATCAGCGTCAACAGTGTGTATACCAAAGGATCAACCTTCATTGTGTCGCTGGAACAGGACATTGTGGACAGCAAGGAGTTGGGGACATTTACCCTTGAGTCCCGCACCAGGAGCCATGAGGGGGAGCAGTATAAGCAGAGTTTTGAGGCGCCGGAGGCGCATCTGCTGGTGGTGGATGACAATGATATGAATCTGCTGGTGGTGCGCAAACTGCTTTCGGAAACAAAGCTGCATATCCATACGGCTTCCAGCGGTGCGGAATGTCTGCGGCTCACGCAGAATCAGCATTATGACGGCATTCTGATGGATCACATGATGCCGGAGATGGACGGGATAGATTGTCTGCATGCACTGCGGGCGCAGCCGGGAGGCCTGTGCCAGAATACTCCCGTGATAGCACTGACGGCCAATGCGGGGAGTGACAATCAAAGCATTTATCGAAAAGAGGGGTTCAGCGGATACCTGGCCAAACCGGTCAACGGCGCGCTGCTTGAGGCCGCCGTATTGAGCATCCTGCCGAAGGAACTGGTAAAACTTAGTGAGGAGACCAGTCAGGCCGAGATCGGAAAGGATATCCTGATCTTTGAGCAGGCCAAGCGCCTGTCCATTATGGTCACCACGGACAGCGTGTGCGACCTCCCGGAATCACTCACGAAAGAGTTCGGCATTTCCGTATGCCCGTACTATGTCTGCACGGATCAGGGGCGTTTTCTGGATGAAATTGAGTTGAAGGCGGATGAATTGCTGACCCATATAGAGGAGGGGAAGAATGGCGTATCGGAACCTCCGGATGTGGAAGACTATGAAAGATTCTTTGCGGAAAAACTTACCGAAGCCCAAAATGTGATACATATTACCATGGCCAGGAATGTCAGCCGGGGGTATCAAAATGCCGTGGAAGCGGCGAAATCTTTTGAGAATGTTACGGTGGTGGACTCCGGACATCTCTCCAGCAGCATGGGGCTTGTGGTGTTGTATGCCGCTTATCTGGCGGAGAACCATGCCACAAAAGCGGAAATAGTCAAAATCGTGAAAAACCTGCAGCGATATATTTCTTCGGCGTTCATCATTGACAGTACCCATATGATGTGCCGCGCAGGAAGGATTTCCAAGAGGGTACAGATTCTCTGCGACGCGCTGCTGCTGCATCCCATCCTGGAACTGCGGCATAGCAAAATGGTTGTCGGGGACATGAAGATGGGCAGTTTCAAGCATGTTACCAGAAGCTATATCCGAAAAGTGCTCATGGACACAAGGAATATTGACCGGCGCATCCTGTTTATTACTTACGCCGGAATGGAGGAGCAGAGCCTGGAGTATATCAAGGAACTGGTGCAGCAGCACTGCCCGTTTGAGAGGGTATATCTGCAGAAGGCATCCTCCGCCATCTCCTGTAACTGCGGACCGGGGTCGTTTGGGCTGCTGTTCATGAAGAAAAATGAAGCGGAGATATCATTCTCAGGTTCATCAAAGTGGGAGACGGATAATTGAGTGCCGCTTGATGTGTTTTTGACGTAGAAATGCCGTAGACTGTAGACGTGAAGGTCTGTAAACCTCTGTGCTTGCGGACCTTTTCTGCTACATTGCCCTATATCAACTGCATACATAGTCTAAGAAAAAAATATAAATATTGATATTCCCTATTGCAAAAAAAGAGATTCTGTGATAACATACATTTGTTAGGTCGCATTAAAGTTGAGAACACTACAAATTTTGTAATGCCGTCCTGTGATTTGGCTCCATGGTCAAGCGGTTAAGACATCGCCCTTTCACGGCGGTAA
>BLLU01000196.1 GCA_011959105.1 Lachnospiraceae bacterium
AGAGCAGGGGTACCGCTCAATCATCTGATTTGATGATTTTGCGACACCCCCTTTATGCACAGTTCCTAAATCATAACTCAAAAAAATCTGAAATTTGTAAATGCCCGCCATACTCTCTGCACGGAACCTTGCGCGCCATCTCGCAAAAGTCGAGTCCTGACCCGAGCGGGCTCTCCGGGACGCAGCAGTTTTTGTACTTGAGTTACGAAACAACGCCTTCGACGAACTCCGTGCTGCGAAAAGTTCCTGGACGTCAGCCTCGAAGTCCTCCTGGCTCATCTTGTTGTAGAAGCCCCCATTAGCTAGTTGCTTTCGATTGAGAATCTTCTGCGTAAAAGGCCAAACTCGTCCGACAGCCAGTCGGACGCCGCTTGCTCGTTGCCCTCCGCCCACACTCTGCTGGAATCTCCAGCTTGTCCGGCAAACCAAGGCTCTCTTTGCCGTCCGTTTTCCACTTGATGTTCGTGTCAAACAATTTGAGTTCTTCCTTATTTTCTTTGCTATCTTCATGTTTGCTACAGCCATCAAATTCCGCTTTTTCACGTTCTACGCTTTCTGATATTTCCGAGCCTTAAAATTGTAAACGGTTTTCAAGCACTTCCGCATCCTCCTTTTCTACTTCATGCTTTTCCGGGAGTACGGAAAAGGCGATGTCATCCCACTTTTTTACCTGCATGAACCGTTTGTACATCTCTTCTGCGCTGAGGTCTTTGGCGGGATTGGAACCGTGAACATATCTATCGACATCGCCGCAAAGGACGGCATGACCAGGGAGGATGTGCTTGATGCTGTAAAGAAATCCTGCGAGGAGTACGTTCGAACAGAGGACGGCAAGCGTACCTACGACTGTAACTGTGGGGCGTTCAACTACGGCGACTTCGACGTTTATGTTCCGAATGAAATCTGCAAAAAGTACGGGATTGAGAAAGGGATGCATGTGAGCGAGATGATAGGGGGGGCTTGATTTCTTCGAGCACCTCGTTGACGAGTCCCAGATCCAGCGGGAGAGCGAGTCAGAGGAAGTACTGCAAAAAAGCGGATGCATTTTGCGGACAAGCAGTTCTATGCCGACGTTTTCAAGTATAAGATAAGGCCAAGGCAAAAAAGGCAGCGGTAAAAAACAATGTTTTCCCATTATCCATTCTGCCCGGAATTGGTAAGAAAAGGGGCATTTTACTCTTTTTTACTCATTTAGGGGGGACAAACTATACCGAGTTATGGTAAAATATACGAAGAAAAGGATTTGTGCAGTGCAATTTGTCAATGTAGCTTATTCATTAACAAGTGAATGGAGTCTTAAGGAAAATCACTTGACGATAGGGAGGCAAATTTAATGAACAATATGTCTATTTCGATGGGAAAAAGGCAGCTCGTTGATTCTATATGGAAAAGCGCCGGTATTGAAGGCTTGGGAACAACATTTCCCAATACTGAAAAAATCTTATCAAATATCCCCGTGCAGACAAAACGCGACGAAGTGCTCTTTGTTGTTAATATGAAACGGGCATGGTATTTTTTGTTTGACAATATTGATTATCCCAACAATCTTTCTTTTCTGAGGGAATTAAACAAAATATGTATGTCGGAATTATCATATGACGCTGGTCATATAAGAAGGGCTCCTGTTACCATAGGCGGAACTTCGTGGGTCCCGGAATATCCGCATGAAGGAATTATAGCGGATAAGCTTTCAGAAATAGAAAACATGGGTGATAAACTTGAAGCCGCACTGGAGGCATTCTGCTTTATTGTCAGAGCGCAGATGTTTCTTGACGGAAACAAAAGAGTTGCCCAGCTTATGTGCAACAAGATTATGATGGAGAATGATATAGGGATTTTTTCTGTGCCGTATGATGATATAGACTGTTTTAAGGAACTGCTCATTAAATTTTATGAAACAAATAATTCAAGCAAGATCAAGGCGTTTTTTAAAGAAAAATGCCTGCTGCTGAATCCGGAATATGTTCATAAAAGTCAACTGGAACAGGCGGATATGGCTCGCACTCTAAAAAGAAATAATACGCAGGACAATGCCATGGATGGTGGAAATGCCGAGTTTTCAGATGAAGATTTTTCTGGATTAGAAAAGTGACTTTGAATAGTGGCTACTGCAGTTCAGCTTTGCTGAACTGCGGGCCCCTTTTTATACATCTGAAAAACTCCGTGCTTTATGCTTGTTTTACGACGGTTGGCACTCGTCTTTTTGCCAAGTTCCATCACTCTACCTCTCCATCCCTTTCTCGCTTGTCTTTTCATCAATCTCTTTCGCAAGTAGGGACAAATCCAGCAGCCAGTTTTCCTTCGACGGTCTCCTCTTCTCGGGCGGGACGGTCTCCTGGTAGTATGCAGAGTTCTCTGCCTGTTGGACGGCATTTTAAATGGAGTGGCGACGCAATGTCCAGCGTGAATGTCCCTTCGGTGCCGGGCTGCACGCGATCTCAATCAGACGGGCCTCGGCACGTCCGTCAATCTTCCGTCTTGCGTTGTCGGAGTTCGGGCTCCTTTTGATGGAAGCGACAGAATCGACGCCGCCATCAGCATACAGCTTCACTGTATTTGTCACGGTTGCCATGCAGACTCCATTCGATCTGGCAGACTGCTGGTGCGTGAGCACATTTCCATGTGCCTCGTCAGGATCGATTAGTATCTGGCATCTACACTTTATGGTTTTTGATGTATTTTTCCTCCGAATGATGGCTTTTAATTTCATCAGTTCATCATCGGTCAACGAAATAGTATATATTTTAGGTCTCGCCATGTTGAACCACCGCCGTTTCTTTTAGTATACCACATGGCAAGATAAATAGCGACGGTTATTTAGCTAAAATTCAACGGTACATTACACTAGTTTTATGCTACGGACAGGAGATGATGAAGTGGTAAAATTAAAAGTCGGGAGAAATATATTTGATATAGACGAAAATGATTTGATTTTGGATAATGGAGCTTGCTATATGTTAGTCACTCAAGAAATCATTAAGAATTATTCAAGTTATTCTCCTACAGTAAGTAAAAAATTATTTACTGATTTGAAGAAATGTGAATTGATATTTACAAGTGAAGGATTAAGACAAGCTGCAATTAAACGATATGGAAACTCTGTTGTGACATTTTGGGAATTTAATATTAAAAAGATGCAGAAAATGGGTTATTGATGGGCATCCCAGTTTTGTTTCCAGCTCCTCATGGAATTCGGATACTTCCCGCTCCATTTTTCTGTCACACGTTCCAGGGCATCCAGGGCCTTTTCTTCTGTTGGCGCCTGATAGA
>BLLU01000197.1 GCA_011959105.1 Lachnospiraceae bacterium
TGCAGCGTCCTGACATGGATCAGTGCGCTTTACGGGGAAATGCTGTTCAGAGTTCAGCGTTCCGCGTCTCCCAATTTCTCTCCCGGAGTCAGGTGTACGCCCAGCAGGAAATCATGGGCGCTCATGCGCTTCTTGCCCTCTAACTGCAGCTCCTGTACCCGGAGAAGTCCCCTGCCGGCTGCCACCGTAAAATCCTGCCTGCCTACGGCGGCAACGGTCCCCGGCTCCAGGGTGGTCTCTTCTTCCAGCGCGGCGGCATCCCATATTTTCAGCTGTTTCCCCTGATAGGAAGTATAAGCGCTGGGCCAGGGATTCATACCATGTACAAGTCTCTCGATGGACCGGGCATCCCCGGAAAAGTCGATGCGTCCCATCTCCTTGGTGATCAGGGGCGCATAACTGCTCTCCCCCTCCTCCTGCTTTCTGGGCGCCAGGCGTCCCTGTTCCAACAGCGCCAATGTCTCCACAATGGCCTGGCCCCCCAGAGGCGCCAGCTTCTCAAACAGGGTCTGGCTGGTATCCTCCCTGTGAATGGGAAGTTCCACCTGATAGAGGATATCCCCGGTGTCCACCCCCGCGTCCATCTGCTGGATGGTGATGCCCGTCCGCTCCTCCCCGTTCAGAATCACATGCTGAATAGGGGATGCCCCCCGGTACCGGGGCAGCAGAGAAGCGTGGATGTTCAGACAGCCATGGGCTGGCATATCCAATATCTCCTGGGAGAGGATCTGGCCGAAAGCCACCACCACAAACACATCCGCCTCATAGGTTTTCAGTTCCGCCACCGCCTCCGGGCGCTTGATCCGCTGGGGCTGGAACACAGGGATCCCCTGCGCCAGCGCACACTCCTTCACCGGGGAGTATTGCGGGCTGCCGCTGCGTCCCTTAGCCTTATCCGGCTGCGTCACCACTGCCGTGATCTCATGTCCCGCCCGGATCAGCGCTTCCAGCGCCTCCACGGAGAAATCGGGAGTTCCCATAAAAACAATCTTCATTTATTCCTCCTCGTCCTCCGGCACGGGCTTTAAATCCGTCAGTTCTCCTTCCACCTTCTCCACATACAGGTGTCCGTCCAGATGATCCAGTTCATGGCAGATGGCTCTGGCCAGCAGTTCGGTCCCTTCCAGTTCAAAGGGTTTCATATCCGCGTCCAGGGCAGCCACCTTCACATAATTGGGCCTGGTGACGATCCCTGACTTCCCCGGCACGCTCAGACATCCCTCGGAACCGGTCTGCTCCCCGCCGGTCTCCAGGATGTGGGGATTGATCAGCACATAGGGATCCTCCCCTGTCACGTCAATGACCACGATGCGTTTGAGTACACCCACCTGGCAGGCCGCCAGCCCCACGCCGTTGGCCTCATACAGAGTGTCCAGCATATCCTCAATCAGATATCTGGTACGGTCTGTCATCTCCGTCACTTCCTTGCATTTTTTAGTGAGAATATCCTCTCCGATCTCCCGTATATTACGAATTGCCATATCTTTCTCCTTTCTTGTCCGGGCCTGTAACCGACGTTCGCAAAACCGCCTCCGGCAGGCACACAGCCGGATATTCTCCGGCGGAATTGCAAAAAACGGCTTTCGTCATTGCCTGCCAGGCCGATAAGTATTGGAAAATCCCGTTTAAAAGAATCATAATTATTATATTATCTCAAAAAATGGGATATTTTTCAAGTGCCTATAATGTATTCATGGGATCAAAGTCAAATTGGAGGCTGACCGCCTGCCTGCTGCGCCGGGTCTGCATCCATTCCCCCATCCGCTTCTCCAGGCCGTCTTTTACCTGGATCAGCCGGCGGTAGCTGTGATCTTTCACATAAAATACGAAGCGGAAGATGTCATTGACTTTGCCCACCCCTGCCGGGGCAGGGCCCACAATCATCATCCGCCGGGCCAGAGGCTGAGACTGGTCCACATAGGTCCCGGCCAGTTCCGCCAGCCCCAGGGCCAGCCTACTGCCCTCCTCCTCCCATGCCGCATAGATCTGCACCGCCAGCATATGAGCCACCGGAGGATAGCCCATCAGTTCCCGGAACAGTATTTCCTCCCGGTAAAAGCCGTCATAGTCCTGGGCCGCCGCATGGGTGACGGCATAATGCTCCGGCTGATAGGTCTGAATCACCACTTCGCCGGGCTCGCTGCCCCGGCCCGCCCTGCCTGCTGCCTGGGTCAGCAGTTGGAATGTCCTCTCTCCGGCCCGATAGTCTCCCACGGACAGGGAAAGGTCCGCCGCCAGCACCCCCACCAGCGTCACATTGGGAAAATCATGCCCCTTGACGATCATCTGGGTACCCACCAGCACATCCGCCTCCCCTGCGGCGAACGCGGCCAGAATCTGCCCGTGGCTGTCTTTGGTCCTGGTGGTGTCCGCATCCATCCGCAGCACCCGCATATTCGGAAACATGGCTTTCAGTCTTTCCTCGATCTGCTGGGTCCCGGCCCGGAAGCCGGAGATATACCCGGAGCCGCATTCCGGACACGCCGTGACATCCGGGGTCTCATAGCCGCAGTAATGACATACCAGCCGTCCTCCCCTGTGCTGGGACAGAGACACATCGCAGTGAGGACATTTCATCACATGACCGCAGGCCCGGCAGGAGACAAATCCCGCAAAACCCCGGCGGTTAATAAACAGCATGCCCTGCTGGCCTTTTTTTAGCCGGTCCTCCAGAAGTTCCTGCAATTTCCTGCTGAAAATGGATCGGTTGCCCTGTTTCAGTTCCTCCCGCAGATCCACCGTGTACACCCGGGGCAGACTGCCCCCCGTGAGCCTGCGTGTCAGAAAAAGCGGCCTGTACTGCCCTTCCCGGGCCCGGTAGGCCGCCTCCATGGAGGGAGTCGCCGAGCCCAGCACCACGCTGGCCCCATGGAGGGACGCCAGATAGACAGCCGTCTCCCGGGCATGATACTTGGGCGTGCTCTCGCTCTTGTAGCTGGCTTCATGCTCCTCGTCCATCAGGATCAGTCCCACTTTGGGAAACGGCACAAACAGGGCGGAACGGGGGCCGATGATCACATCAATCTCCCCGCATTTCGCCCGCTCGCACTGATCATATTTTTCTCCTGCAGACAGGGTGGAATTCAGCACGCTGACCCGGTCACCAAAGCATCTGTAAAACCGCATCAGCGTCTGATAGGTCAGGGCGATCTCCGGGATCAGCACGATCACCTGTCTGCCCCGTTCCACCATCTCCTGCGCCAGGCGGATATAGACTTCCGTCTTGCCGCTGCCGGTGATGCCCTGCAGCAGATAGGTGCCCGGATCACCGCCGTCGTAGTCCTCCATGACCCGTTTCACCGCTGCCTGCTGCTCCCCGCTCAGTGCCTTGGCCGCCTCCTCCCGCCCCTGCTGCTTCACTGGGTTGCGAAAGGACTGCAGAACCTCCACCCGGACAGCCCCCAGCCCCTCCAGCCCCCGGATTACCGCAGGTGATACCATCAGCTTTCCTGTGGCCAGTTCGTAAGGGAGTTCCCCTTCCCGCAGCAGTTCCTGCAAGAGCCTGGCTCTGGCGGTCTGTTTTTTTCGCCGACACTCCCCCAGCAGGGAGATGCCTTCCTCCCGGGTGACGGCCAGACACAGCTTTCTGCGCTCTGCCTTTTTCACGGTATGTTTGGCCGGCAGCACGGTTTTCAGCGCCTGAATCATGGTGCCCCCATAAGCCAGGCGAATCCACCGGGCCAGCCGAATCTGACAGTCCTCCACTCCCACGCCGTCCCGGGCCAGGCTGTGGACTTCCTTGATCCTTTGGGGATCAAAGGAACATTTTTCCGTGATATCCGTCACATAGCCCCTGCGCAGGGTATTGCCCTTGCCGAAGGGCACCGTCACGCACATCCCCACCTCCAGCCCCTCCAGCATATCCTCGGGAATCCGATACTGGAAGGGGCGGTCCACCTTTTCGTGAGAGATATCTATAATCACATCCGCGTATTTTGTCAAAATCTTTTCCTCTATCTCCTGTTCTCACCGGCGCCTTCCGGGAAGGCTGAAACTTCCTCAGTTCCGAGAGTCCTCCTCCAGGATTTCCCGGATCAGGACTCTCTCGTCCATGGGATATTTCACCCCCCGAATCTCCTGGTAGTCCTCATGCCCTTTCCCGGCCAGTATGATGATGTCTCCCTCCTGCCCGTGGGCAATGGCGTAGCGGATGGCTTCCTTACGGTCGCAGATTTCAACATAAGCTCCCTCTGTCCTGGCCATGCCGGTCTTGATATCGTCAATGATGGCCTGGGGTTCCTCGAACCGGGGATTGTCGGAGGTGATGATGGTCAGGTCCGCCAGCCTGCCGCTGATCTCCCCCATCTCATAGCGCCGCTGCGGGGAACGGTTGCCGCCGCAGCCGAACAGGCACACCAGTCGGTTAGGTTCATATTCCCGCAGAGTGACCAGCAGACTCTCCAGCGCCATAGCATTGTGGGCATAGTCAATCAGCAGCGTAAAAGGCCCGGGCACCTTCACCCGCTCGATGCGTCCCTTGACCCGCACCGCCAGCAGCGCCCTCTTAATATCGTCCTCCCGCACGTTAAAATGCCTGCAGATGGCAATGGCCGTCAGCGCGTTATAGACGCTGAAACGCCCGGGCGCAGGCACCTCCACCTCAAAATCCATCAGCCCTTCCACCCGGAATGCCACTCCCAGTTCCCCGGGCTTTCGAACCAGCCGCACCTGTCCGGCCCGCAGGTCATTGCCCTCTCCGATGCCGTACCGCTCCACCTGGCAGCTATGGCCATCCAATACCGCCTCCACATGGGAGTCGTCCCCGTTGACAATGCCCACCCTGCACTGTTTGAACAGCAGGCCCTTGCAGCGCTGATATTCCTCGAAGCTGGCATGTTCGTTGGGGCCGATATGGTCCGGTTCCAGATTGGTAAAAATGCCCAGGTCAAACACAAAACCCTGGGTACGGTGAAGCATCAGCCCCTGGGAGGACACTTCCATGACCACCGCGTCCATGCCCGCTTCCACCATCCGTGCAAAGTATTCCTGCAGCGCATAGGATTCCGGGGTGGTATTGCCCGCATGGATGCGCTCTCTGCCGATAATCACCTCAATGGTTCCCACCAGTCCCACCTTGTAACCCGCGTTTTCCAATATGGATTTCACCATGTAGGTGGTGGTAGTCTTCCCCTTGGTGCCGGTGACGCCGATCACCCGCAGTTTCTCCGCCGGATCGCCAAAGTAAGCCGCGGAGATAAACGCCAGGGCATACCGGGTATCGGGAACCCGGATCACCGTCACATCCTTCCCGGCCGCCTCCGGCACCTCCCGGGACACCACCAGCGCCCGGGCCCCCTTCTCCACGGCTTCCGCCGCAAAATCATGTCCGTCAAAATTGGCTCCTCTGATGCAGATAAACAGGCAGCCCTCCACTATTTTCCGGGAATCATACACCACCTGGCCGATCTCCAGGTCCGTGCTGCCCAGTATGCATTCGTACTCCAGCTTGCACAACAAATCTGTCAGTTTCATGACATATCTCCTTCCCTCCCCGCCGGGAGTCCATCTACCTATTACTATAAATGACCGCCCCCCATATGTAAATGATTTTTTTATCCCCATGGCAAAAGCCTCGGTATCGCTACCGAGGCTTCCGCTATTTCTTATGAGGGGGGAGATAGTGAGTTCATCAACTATCTGTAATCTACTATACCCATGAAATATGTCTAAAGTGTGTCCAATTCATTAGAAAAAAATAAAATGAACCTAAACAAAATAGAAACTGCATAAACAGGCTGCCCACATAGCAAAAGCCCCGGTATCGCTACCGAGGCTTCCGCTATTTCTTATGAGGGGGGGAGATAGTGAGTTCATCAACTATCTGCTATATACTATACCCATAAAATGTGTCCAAAATGTGACTAATTCATAAGAAAAAAATAAAATGAACCTAAACAAAATAGAAATTTTGGATGGTGAACTGCAATTCCTCCCGGCCCCGGTAACGGTTGATTCCCAATTGATAGGCGATTCCCATTTCATAGCCCCCGCCCGCGGCGAAAAGCCTCTCCGCACTTCCCGGACCATGCCTTTCCTCCAGGCTGCGGCAAAAAGCCTCCAGATCCCCAAAAAACAGCAGTTCCCGGCAGACGCCCTCCGCCTCCACCGTAAACCTGGCAAAATTCTGCTTTGCCCCGATGCGTCTGCCCCTTTTGAGAATTACTCCCTTCTGGGCAAAAAGGGGTCTGGGATTCCCTGCGCCGTAGGGCTCCAGTTTTTCCAATTCTCTTGCCAATTCCATATTGGCAAAGGAAAGAGGCATGGGCACGTCGATATGTACTCTCGGCACAAAGTCCTCCGGGGTCAGGCCGCAGCCGGCATTCAGGGCCTGCCGCAGAGGTTCCACATCCTCCTCCTTCATGGACAGTCCCGCCGCCATCCTGTGGCCTCCATACTTGGTAAAATACTGCTTTACCCGGCTCATGGCGTCATACATATGGTAAGTCTCTATGGAACGTCCGGAACCCTTGACCCCCTCCTCTCCCCTGGTCAGCACAAAGACCGGGTGATGATACCGCTCCCTGATCCGTCCGGCGATGATGCCCGCCAGGCTTTCATGCACCTGGGGCAGGTAGAGTACCATTACGGGATCAGGCAGGCCACCCGCCGCTTCCAATTGTTCCACTGCCTGTTCCACCCCCTGGAGCGTCATATTTTTCCGGCTGTCATTCAGGTCTTTCAATTCCCTGGCGGCGGTCATGGCTTCTGTCCTGTCCCGGCTCTCCAACAATTCCAGGGCGCGCCGGGCTGTATCCAGCCGCCCGGTGGCATTGAGGCAGGGCCCCAGGACAAACCCCAGATGATAGGCCGACACCGCCGCAGGTTCCAGACCGTTCACCTCCAGCAGGGCCCGGAGGCCCGGATTTTCACAGGCGCCAAAGCGGCGCAGCCCCTCCCGCACCAAAATCCGATTTTCATCTTTAAGTTCCATCACATCACACACCGTGGCCAGGGCAGCAAAGGGCAGCAACTCCTCTTTCAAGGCTTCCAGCCCCCGAAAAGCCATGCGTTCTCCCAGGGCCGACACCAGCTTGTAAGCCACCACCGCGCCGCAGATTCCCTGCCAGGGATAACCGCAGCCCTCCTGCTTGGGATCGATCACCGCCTCCGCCGGGGGCAGCTGCTGGATTCTGCGGCCCTCTTCTTCCACATAGGGCACCTCGTGATGGTCCGTCACCACCACCTGCATTCCCAGTTCCCGGGCCCGGGCAATCTGAGGCTGGGCCGCAATACCGTTGTCGCAGGTGACAATCAGGCCCACCCCATCGGCATGGGCTTCCTCAATCAGAGCGTCATTCAACCCGTACCCGTCCCGGATCCGATGAGGAATGGCGGTATCTACCCTCCCCCCCATGTCCCGCAGAGCCCTGGTAAGGATATAGGAGGAACATATGCCGTCCACATCATAATCCCCGATCACCCGAATTTTCACATTGTCGGCCATATTGTTCCGAAGCAGACCCACCGCTTCCTCCATGCCTTTCAGCAGCCAGGGGCTGTAACAATCGGCCAAGGTGCCTCCCAGAAACTTCCCCACCTCTTCCGGCTCCGTGATATCCCTGTTCCGAATAATCCGGGCCAACACCGGGCTGATGCCGAACTGCCTTGCCCAACTCTCAAAATCCGCCTTTTTGGCAGCTACCATCCACTTTTCCATCCCGTCTTCTTTCCTCCGCTCCTTTTCCATGGAAAAGAGTTTATCTCACCAGTATCTTGAAAAATCTGTTCTTTCCCATTTTCAGTGTATGTTCCGTCCCGACTGGAAGTGCCAGCGCCTTTACGTCCGTCACCTTCTCTCCGTCCACCTGCGCGCCTCCCTGCTGAAAGATCCGCCGGGCTTCACTCTTGGTCTTGTAGAAGCCCCCGCCGGCCAGAAGATTGAGAATCTGCTCCCCCTGGACAGGATCGGAACCTCCGTCAATCTCCAGGGACGGCACATCTTCCGGCATCTGGTTTTTCTGATATACCATTCTAAAGTGCTCCTGCGCCTGAACCGCCGCCTCTTTTCCGGCGTAGAGCCCGGTGATTTCCAGGGCCAGCATCATCTTCACATCTCTCGGATTCACCCCGTCCTCCAACATTTTCTGCAGCTTCGCCACTTCGTCCGGGTGCACATCCGTGCAGAGATTATAGTACTTGAGAATCAGGGAATCCGGAATCTTCATGATCTTTTCATAGATCACCGCGGCGGGCTCACTGATCCCCACATAATTTCCCAGACTCTTACTCATCTTTTCCACGCCGTCGATTCCTTCCAGAAGGGGCATAAAAAGCGTCAACTGGGGCGTCTGTCCATAATCCCTCTGAATATTTCTGCCCATCAGGATATTAAAAGTCTGATCGGTCCCGCCCAGTTCGATGTCCGCCTCAATGGCCACGGAATCATAGGCCTGCATCAGCGGATAGAAAAATTCGTGCACCGACAGGGGCAGATGATTGGTGTAGCGTTTGTTAAAATCATCTCTCTCCAGCATTCGGGCCACGGTGCATTTCGCGGCCAGTTCAATCACATCCCCAAAGTTCATTTTGCTCAGCCATTCGCTGTTGAAATGCACTTCCGTGCGGTCACGGTCAATAATTTTGAAAATCTGTTCCATATAGGTTTCGGCGTTGCGCTCCACATCTTCCCGGGACAGTTGTTTCCGGGTCTTGGATTTGCCGGTGGGATCACCGATCATCCCCGTGTAATCCCCGATGATGATCACCGCCTTATGGCCCAGATCCTGCAGCTGACGGATCTTACGCAGCACCACGGAATGGCCGATATGGATATCCGGCGCGGAGGGATCCAGCCCCAGCTTAACCCGGAGCGGCCGCCCCTCTCTCCCGGCCTCCGCCAGCTTCCGGCGGATCTCCGGCGTGGCCGTGCTCTGAGCCACGCCTTTTAGCATAATCGCAATCTGGTTCTCTATCTCCTTTTCCTCTTCCGTCATAAAGCCGAAGCGTATTTCATCGTTCTCCCGGTTGATAACGCCAAATTCCGCCTCCACAGAAAAGAATTCCCGAATTCGGGATACCAGTTCGGCACAGGCCGCTTCCACCTGTTCCCTGTTGTCATAAAATCCGTCTATGGGGAAAAGGAAATTTTTCGCGGTTTCCGCAACCCGGCCTGCCGGCATTTGCCGCCAGATCCAGCGCCTGGTTCTCACAAGATGGCCGGAGACATACACCGGTTCCCCGGGCTTCAGTTCATCCCCCTGCAGATGGTTCTCCTCCATGCCGCAGTCCTCCTCCCCGGCAAGGCGAATCCACAGATCCTCCTGCAGAGTATCCAGATCGTGTACTCCCACGGGAAGTCTGTACTTTATGGAAATATAATTGCCAAGATCCACCACCGGACTTACCGCCGGGAATTCCCCCTTCTTGGAAATCCTGGTGAGGATGGCTTCAATGGAACAGGGGTATTTGGAAGGATTGACGCCGAGTTCCTTCATCGCGCAGCGATACAACTGCAGATCTTCGTCCTCTTTCAGGTTTTTTCCGCTTAACGCCCCGGCAGCCGCTTCCACCTCCCCTCGAAGCAGCTGCCCGATTTTCTCATTGGGGGATTGATTGTCCAGCCCCATGGCCGTAACCACTCCGATGTAAATCCCGCTCCTTAATTCCAGAATTTTCTTTTCAACTCTTAAAAACATTTTTCGGCCCTCCTGTTTTGGTTCCCCATACGCAAAAAAAGCAAAATAAAAACCCGCCCTGTTCAAAAGGGCGAGTTTGTTCGCGTTACCACCTAATGTTTACGGACACCTCACGGTGTTCGTCTCATGCAGTATCCCATGCAAAGTGTAAAATACATGGCAAATACCTGGGCATATAACGGTGCCTCCCGGCATATCCTACTGTGATTTCAGTATGCGACTCCAAGATGTATTCGCAGTGCTGTTCTTCCGCGCCTCTCATCAACCGGCTGCTTTCTGTGGAGCATTCACACTGTTACTGATTCTTTTCCCTGTCTTTGTATATGCAGTTTTTGTGAATTCACTTCGGTTAATTATATATTCAGCCGCCGGTGTTTGTCAACTTTTTTCGGAAAATTTCCTCTGCTGTATGAGCCATCCATGATCAAACACGGCGATAGAGTCACAGAACCGGCAGCTTGACAGCCTGTGACTGATAAACACCACGGTTTTATTCTCCACCAGCGTGTTGAAATTCTCATAGACTTCCCTAATCGAACTCCTTCTCAAAACCGAGCACTTCGCCTGTAACCGCGTCCACATCGCAGGCGTATTCTGTCCGTCCCACATGCCACTCGATCTCAAACTCGGCGCGCCCGTCGTCATAATCATAAGAGACTTCCAGGAACTGCGCTTCCTCTTCGGCTACACCTGCATATTCCAGGGCGATTTCCTTCGCCTTGTCCCCGGTGATTTGTCCATCCCCCGTCGGGCTGTCACCGCCGGTTCCCTGGGGATAATACTCCGCATCATGATCGAAGGAGAGGATCTTCCCGGTGAGCGCGTCAATGTCGTAGTCATACTCCGTCCGGGTGCTGTCCTGATAAAATTCCACATCGTATTGCCAGATTCCATCCTCCAGTTCCAGTTTCGTATGAGCAAAGCCCACCTCTTCTTCTTTCAGACCGGCATGTTCCAGGGCCACACGCTTTGCCGCTTCCAGACCGATATACTGCCCTTCCCGGACATCAGACTGAGCGGTTCCGGGCCCTGATTGGATGGCTCCA
Organism: Lachnospiraceae bacterium; assembly: GCA_011959105.1. GTDB lineage: Bacteria > Bacillota > Clostridia > Lachnospirales > Lachnospiraceae > Acetatifactor. The sequence continues at coordinate 10,682 of BLLU01000197.1, forward strand.
GGCTCCGGCTGAGTGGCTCCAGGTTCTGACTGGGCGGCTCCGGGCTCCGGTTGAGTGGCCACGGCCTGAAGCGTTCCCTGGGGCACGCTCTCGAGATCATAATCACCGATCTCGCAGTTCATGGAAAGAATCTCCCCCGTAGCCGCGTTCACCCTGTAGTCATATGCCGCATCTGCACTGATAAATTCCAGATCATATGTGGAAGAACCGCTCTCTGAATCCAGATGAACCCGAACAAACCGCACCTCCTCCTCCGAAAGCCCCGCATTGCCCAGGGCAGCAGCCTTCGCCTCCGCCATCGTGATAGTGTCGGCAATCTGGCCCTCCTCATTTTCCCGACCGCCCTCGGCCTCCGACTGCCCCGGCAAGTTCTGCCCGCCGGATTGTCCCGGCATATCTGCCTGACCTGCCGCTCCCGTCGGCTCCGATGAATTCTGCTGTTCCTGCTCCCCGGATATTGACCCGGGCGTCTTTCCACTGCATCCCGCAAACAGAATCAGGCCGCAAACCAAAAGGATACTTTTGAAAATCATATGTTTTACCATCGTAGTTTTTCTCCTCCCATTCGTTTTCTTCCAATGCAATGTATTGCTGGTCTTATAGATTTTAGCACAAACCCATTTGCATTTCTACTGGAAGTTTTTTTGTGGGGAAACTGCTATGATGCGGGTTCCCGACGTGAGATATTTCGGATTATGGGTAAATCAATAATGACCGGCTTTGCGTCTTATGATTGTCACATCAAAAGCGCTTGTCCTCCTTTTTCAATCGACTATTCTGGCTTGAAACAAAACAAGCTGCAGATCTCGGATCATTTCAGCATCTGCAGCTTATCTATTCAAATTCCTATTCGATTATGAGGCTTACTTATCAGTGTTAGAACGCTTCCCTTCGTTATTGATGCGGCAGTAATCAGCCCTCTCTACATCCAGAGTTATACAGGATTCCTTCTTCTTTTTGGATATTGCTCAATAGGCATACCGTCTCCACATGTTCATCATTGTCCAAACCTATACTTAAATCATTTTCAATAATCGGTAGCTTAAACCGAATTGATTTAAGCCACTGACCACCCCTCATGGCTGTTATCCCATTTGTGCAACGGTCGCTGCACTTTTGCTGTTAATTTTGTTATTATTCTAATTCTTTTTCTATTTCTTCAATAGAAGGCAAACTGCTCTGGAACTCCTCTGGCAAAGACTGTGTGAGTTGATTCTGCCAATCTGCAACACCAATCGGGTTCTGATAACCAGATAAAGAATATTCCACTACAGTTTTATTCTTACCCTTAACCAATAAAAGTCCGATTGTAGGTTTATCATCAGGATGGCACAAAATATCATTTACTATATTCTGATACATATTTAACTGACTGATAAATCCCGGCTCAAAATCACAGGCTTTTAATTCTATCACGACATAGCAACGTAATTTCAAGTGATAAAACAAAAGATCTAAATAAAAATCCTGCCCTCCAACCTCTAAATGAACCTGCCGCCCAACAAATGCAAATCCCTGTCCTAATTCTAATAGAAAACTTTGAATATGTTCTGTTAGTTTCTGTTCTATTTCCACCTCACGTCTTGGCATATCGGTTCCCAAAAAGTCAAACAAATAAGGATCTTTAAATATCTGATTCGCCATATCAGAATCAAGCGATGGCAATGCCACAGGGAAATTGTTGACTGTTTTTCCAGTACGTTCCATTAATTTACTTTGTATCTGTAACTCAAGTATCGTTTTACTCCAACCATTTTCTATTGTTTTACCAGAATACCATATGCGTTCTTCCTGTGTTTTTAATTTATCCATCAAAGTAATATTTGTCCGCCATGGTATTTGTGCAACGACCCGTTGCACAATTTCATAATCCCCCCAACACTGGGCAAATTTTCGCATATACTTAATATTACGTGGAGAAAAGCCGGACATTTCTGGAAAAGCAATTTTCAGATCCTTTGACATACGGTCAATAACCTTTGCACCCCATCCCTCTTCCTCTTGTTTTTTCAAAATAGCCCTGCCAATATTCCAGTAAAGGCAAATCATGCTTATATTGGCGTTCATTACAACGGAAACTCTCTGCTTTTGAATCTCTTTCTTGATTTCTTCTATAAATTGCAAATAACTATCACTCATTTCAAAAAGATTTGGAGCAACAGGAAAAATCACTCCCTCTTTATCTTTTCCCATGTGCTTTCGTTTATCCATAAGCGCTCTCCTTTATCTATTCCTTAATCATGGATGACAGTATTAAGTTTCTCTTCAAGTTGCTTACACTTTGTTGAATTTTTAAAAATATTGGCAGGATAAGACTCTGGAAAAAGTTCATCCATAAATTGTGTTGTTTGATCTACAAGTACATCAACCAAAGAGATTACACTATTTCGGATACTATCTTTATCTATAACACACATGTTAAAATTCTCATCTTGTCCTTTATCCCTCAAAATAAAATGTAAAATAAACCTATTAGCATGAATGCAGACCAGACGTTCCCTATTGTTATTTACATGCTCTTTCTTATCTTGCAAACATTGCTCAGCTTCTCTCATATATAAAACAGAATTTAAAAGTGCATATGAATTTGTCGATCGATTCATTAATGCCTTATATGGTGTTTTAGTAATGTCCTCAGATAACGCCCCAATATTGCCTTTAGCAATTACAGTATACGATATATCTGCATGTAAGCATGCTAACGCCACAATTGCTTCATCAAAAGAAATTTGCTTCTCTAAATTTGTAATTTTATCACCACTCTTATAGAGATACGAGTAATGAGCAAACGTCAACTCTGTCCGTAATCTATCCTGTTCAGGATCAAGCGCTGCAAAATCTTTATTCTCGATTCTATTTTGTGTATTAGATAATCTTGTAATTTGTGTAGTTGTTTCTGTGTCAACACTACTCAGATCAATTATTTGAATCATGACTATCGCTTTTGAAACTTGTTCTGGATTATCTAAAAACAAGGAGCCTATCGTACCTGTTGTCTGCGCTCCATTAACAAGAGAAACGCCCTCCAAAGCAAATAATCCTGTTGCATTAGTTGTACTATCCTTTGCTTTTCGCTTAATAGATTTACATAACAATTTAATCCCGTTATTGTAATAGTAAAACTTTTCTGGTTCTTGTAAAAGGACTTTTTTCATACCTTCATTTACATCTGTATTTCCCTTATAAAATCGAATGTTTTTTGCGAACAAAGCATTTCCATAATTTTTATACCATTCACCTACTGTTGCTGCTGAAATAGTTCCGTAATAAGAAACAAAAGGAACATCCACTTTTCCCCAATTGGATAAAATAACATCATCAATATTAATTCCCAGCTGCTCTTGCCCATTCGCCAAAAAAGTATATATATCCTTAAAATTAAGCTCGTCAAACAATAAAATCGTACTTATCTCATCATTTGTTTTTCCCATCAGCTGCAAAATTGGGCGCAATATATAATCATTTGCATTTTGATTTCCTGTATGTATAAATATGGCATGTATTTGATACCCCATTTGCGTTAAGGCCACATCTATATCAATACTCTTTGCCATTATTTTAGCATTTGAACCTGCCAAATCCTCTTCCAATACTCTCTGAACTCCTTGAACAAAATTAGACATTTCGTCTTGAGTAATGGAACCGCCTCCGTCTGATCGCCATTTACTTTGAACAATAAATAATTTTTTCTGAGTTTCATCCAAATATATCGCATCAATTCCCATATCATGGTAACCATCTGTAACATGAACACTCGCCTGCGACACTTCAAGGCCAGATGTCATAATTAATGCAAATGCCGCTAAGGCTCTCGTTTCAAAATGTCCATTTGTATCATTAGGAATATCTGCCATGTCGATTTTACCTTGAAACATTTCCTGAATCCGTACCTGCACTCGACGCATATTAATATTATTTGCCATCTTTCGTTTACACCTTCCTTACTGTATCATCTTAAAATGTTCCAACGCTTCCCTTATAGCAGCTTCTTTCTCTGGTGGGCATTTCGGTTGTCTGGAATTTTCCGATTTTGGCAGATTATAATTTGCCCTCTCAATAATCCCACATTTCTGTTTTACCTGTGCAATATACAAGTTGCTGACTTTCAATCCGCTTTTCTTCAGAACATAATCCTTGATTTCCTAATAAATTGCTTTGTTCTCCGCCGCCGTCAAATCAAGTTCATCCATCTCTAATTCCACATTAATATGCTTAAACTTATTTGATTTAAGTTTTGAAAGCAACACGATACTTTCCACATTCGCCGTCCAGGGAAACTGATCCACCGCCACAGCCCTCTCCACATGATATCCGCCCTCCAGAAACGCTTCCAGGTCTCGGGCCAGGCTGGTGGGCTTGCAGGAGATATAGACAATCCGCTCCACACCATAGCCGATGATCTTAGGCAGTGCCTTGGGATGGATGCCGTCCCGGGGCGGGTCCAGGATGATCATATCCGGCTTCTCCGTCAGACCGTCCAGCACCTTCAGCACATCCCCGGCAATAAACGCGCAGTTCCCCAGGCCGTTCAGCGACGCGTTTTCCCTGGCAGCCTCTACAGCCTCCTCCACAATCTCCACGCCGATTACCCGGTCTGCTGCCGCCGCCATCAGTTGGGCAATGGTGCCGGTACCGCTGTACAGATCATAAAGCAGCTTTCCGCCCTCCAGTTCCCCCACATATTCCCTGGCCGTCTCATACAGCACTTCCGCGCTGTAGGTATTGGTCTGGAAAAAGGAAAAAGTCGAGATCCTGAAACGCAGTCCCAGCAGTTCCTCATAGATGTAGTCACGCCCATAGAGAATCTCGGTGTGATCGCTCTGTACCACATCCGCCAAAGAGTCATTGGTAATATGTAAAATACCTGTCAATGTCCCTTTCAGCTCTCCCCGCTCCTGCATTTGAAGCAGGCATTCCCGATAACCTGCCGCCAGCTTCCGAATCTCTTCCGAATCTCCCGGCTGCCCATAGACACCGTCCACAGGAGCCTGGGAAGAAGTCACCAATGCCACCAGAATCTCCCCCGTCCTGGCAGCTTTTCTCACCAGCAGATGCCGCAGAAATCCCTGATGCCGCATCTTGTGGTGGAAGCTGGTGCCCTGCTCCCGAAAATAGGCCAATGTGCCGCACAAAATCCTTCGGTAATCCTCATCCACAATTTTGCAGTCTTTCACATGCACCACATCATACATGCTGCCCCGTTTATGCATGCCCAGGGACAGGGGACCATCCTTTACTTCGTCCCCGAAGGAAAATTCCATCTTGTTGCGGTAGGCATAAGGCCGGGGGCTTCCCTTGATGCCCTCCCACCGCCAGGGTTCCTGCTGCCCCTCCAGTGCCCGGTCCAACATCTCCTTCACCTGCCGCTCCTTGATCTGCAGCTGCTCCTCATAGGGCAGGGACAGATACGTACAGCCTCCGCACAAGCCAAAATGGGAACACGGTTCTCCGGTTTCCAGAGAGGATGTTTCCAACACCTCCAGAAGCCGGGCTTCCGCCTTCCCATGTCGCACTTTGTTTACAAGAAAAGAAATCTTTTGTCCGGGCAGGCTGTTCTTCACCACGCAGGTCTCCTCCCCGGCCCTTACTATGCCTTTGTTCGGAAACTCCACACGTTCCACAATTCCGATATACACCTGTCCTTTTTTCATGATTACCCCTACCCGCATACCGCAGTCTGTCTGCGGCATCGCGTCACTCCGTATTAGTTCTCTCCTTCATCTTCGAAGATGTCTTCCTCGTCGTCCTCATCCTCAAACTCGTCCTCGAACTCATCTTCAAAGTCCTCCAGATAAGTGGGGGTAAAGTAGCGGTACACCGCATAAGCGATAGCGGCCACAGCAGCCACCGCGCCGATGATGGCCAGGACCCACACCAGTGTATTGCCCTTCTTGTCTTCTTCCTTCTTGCTGCCCAGCAGTTCGCCCAATTTCTTTAATTCTGTCATATTCATATCACAGTCATCCTTTCTGATATGTTATTAAGTATTGCTGCCTTGTTTCCATGCGCCCCGGCGCATATTCCATTCAACAAATAAAATGCGATGCTTTTGATTTATTATACCACAAACCCAATCAATTTACTACACTTTTTTTAGTTTTGCAAAAGAAGCGTACATGATTTTCTGCCCGGCCTTTTCAAAGGTCACCGTGACCTTGTAATCCCTGGGCTCCTTGGCAATCTGCAGCACCGTACCCTCTCCGTATTTCAGGTGGCGGACCCTGTCTCCTTCCCGGTACTCCAGTTCTCCCAGAGTCTCCATGCTGTCCCCTTTGGTGATTCCGGCAATCTTGTTCAGGCCGCCGATGCCCTGGGCAATATAGGGCTTGTTCTCCTTGGGTGTCACCCTGGGCCGCAGGATGGCTTTGGGGCGGAAATCCCCCGGCTCCATGGCCCTGGTTTGGGGCGGCGTATTGTCCATCAGTTCCCCGGGGATCTCCTGTACAAACCGACTCACGGGATTGTACTGGTTTTCCCCCCGGATCATACGGCTGCGGGCACAGGTCAGAGTCAATTCCTCCCGGGCCCTGGTGATGCCCACATAGGCCAGCCTGCGCTCCTCCTCCAGATCCCCGGGATCGTCTGAACTGATGCACATATAGCTGGGAAACAGTCCGTCCTCCATGCCTGCCAGATACACACAGGGGAATTCCAGTCCTTTGGCACTGTGCAGCGTCATCAGCACGATGCGGTCCGCACCATTCTCCAGGCTGTCGATATCGGCCACCAGCGCAATCTCTTCCAAAAACTCGCTCAGGGAAATCTCGTCATGGGTCTGTTCGTAGAACACGGCCCTGTTCAGAAATTCCTCCACATTCTCCATTCGGTCATTGGCGTCCTCATCGTCCAGGTCCTGCAAATATGCCCCATAGTCTATGGTGTCCATGATCTCATGAATCATATCCACGATGCCATAATATTTCGCCTTGGCCTTGAACACCTGGATCATCTTCACAAATGGTTCCAGCTTGGCCGCCGCCCTGCCCAGGCTGGTGATCTGGTCCATTTGCTCCAGCGCCTGGTAAAACGTGATACCCCGCATATCCGCATAACTCTGTACCTTGTCCAGTGTGGCATTGCCTATGCCCCGTTTGGGCACATTGATAATCCGCTTCACGGCCAGGTCATCCCTGCCGTTGTCGATGGTCTTCAGGTAGGCCAGAATATCCTTGATCTCCCGGCGCGCGTAGAAATTGATGCCGCCCACCACCTTGTAGGGCATACCGTCCACCACCAGACGTTCCTCCAGCGCCCGGGACTGGGCGTTGGTGCGATAAAGAATGGCACAGTCACCATAGTGCGCCTGGCCCTTCCGCACCCGGGCAGCGATATCGTCGGAAATATATTCTGCCTCTTCATAGCCGTTGTCAAACTGCCGGAAATGGATTCTGCTTCCCTGCTCTTTCGCCGTCCAAAGCGTTTTTTCCTTGCGCCCTCGATTGTTGCGGATTACTGCATTGGCCACATCCAGTATATTGCCGGTGGATCGGTAATTCTGCTCCAGCTTGATAACTTTTGCCTCCGGGTACACTTTCTCATAATCCAGAATATTACGGATATTCGCCCCCCGGAACTTGTAGATGGACTGGTCGTCGTCGCCCACCACGCAGAGATTGCGGTACTTGTCCGCCAACAGCCTTATCAGTTCAAACTGCGCCGTGTTGGTGTCCTGATACTCGTCCACCATGATATAGCGAAATCTCTCCTGATACTGGTTCAGCACCTCCGGACAGCTTTTCAGCAGTTCCACCGTCATAACCAGCAGATCGTCAAAATCCAGCGCATTGCTCTTTTTCAGTTCCCGCTGATACTCCTTATAGCATGCTGCTATCTTTTTTTTCTGAAAATCTCCCATGGCCTGCAGTTCATATTCCGTGGGGGAGAGCAGTTCATTTTTGGCGGAGGAGATGGCGGACAGCACCGACCGCTCCTTCAAAGTCTTGGTGTCGATCATCTGCCTCTTGCACACGTCTTTGATGATGGATTTCTGATCGTCCGTGTCATAGATGGTAAAGTGGTTGTCATACCCCAGCTTATCTATATATCTGCGCAGAATACGCACACAGGTGGAATGGAAAGTGGACACCCACACCTGGTCCGCGCCGAAGCCCACGATCTGGTCTACCCTCTCCCGCATCTCTCCCGCCGCCTTGTTGGTGAAGGTGATGGCCAGGATATTCCAGGGATTCACCCCCATCTGGTCAATCAGGTACGCGATCCGATGGGTCAGCACCCTGGTCTTGCCGGAGCCAGCTCCTGCCAGCAGCAACAGCGGCCCCTCGGTGGTCAGTACCGCCTCTTTCTGTTCCTTATTTAATGTATCGTATATACTCATAAATGCATCAATCCTCTTACTTGCCTAAGACTCTCACCTGTCGACCGGCAAATCCCGCTTCTCCCGGATGCCGAACCCACAACGCTGAAAACTCTTTCACAAACCATCTCTCTCCTGTTTCAATCCGTTACTCAATCCGCTTTTATCCTGCTTTCCCTCCGCTGCTCTGCCCTTACACTGCCTCCACATCCGTGAAATTCCAGACCCTGATGTTGAATTCCAGCACCGGGCTGTCACAGTAGGCACAGGTCTTGGCTCCCAGGGAAGACAGAGGAGCGCCGCAGTTGGGACAAACCATGGCCAGACCCGCATCCGAAAGGTTTTCCACCTGCTCCTGGTCCTGGATATAGCTGACTTCCACATTGTACTTGGCCTGTTCCAGCCGTTCCCTGTGTCCCTTTATGACTGCGGAGTTCTGTTCCTGATAATGAATATGTTCTGCCGCCGTCTGGAATACGATGCTGCAGCGCCCCTTGTCCTTGCGGTATTTATGGATTTCCGTTTTATGTACCTTGATTCGCTCATAATGCTCCCTGATTCCCGCGCCCCGGAGCATCTCAATGCGCATATCCAGCTTTTCCCGCAGTTCCCGGGTTCCCTCTGTCAGCAGGCGGCTGTTGCCGGCATCAACACCTCTCAGATAGGAGGTGAGTACATTCTCCGCCCTGCTCTTCATCTCCTCCAGATGAAATTCCGGAAAGTCTTTCATAATCCTGGGCAGATACAGCCCCGTGGCAGAGGACACAGATTTGGGTGTGGAGGCATACTCCATCTCCATCTGCTGCACACCTTTCCGCACATTCTCGGTCCCGAACAGCATACGACTGTAATGCCTGACTGTATCCCGGATCTTGCGGTAAGCCAGGTAGATAATCCCCGCCAACACCAGCAGCAGGACCAGTATCACTATAATCCCGATTATTTTACCATTCATCCCATCCCGTCCCCACACTTTTCCATACCGCAGCAATCCGGGCCATACCCGGCTCGTCACGGCAGGCAATCCGCCGTTCCGTCCCCCTGTCCCAGAGCTGCGACCTCCCGGCGCAAAAACGCCGGCGCAGCCGGATGGCCTCGCCAGCGCTTATCTGTCCTACTCTCAGGAAATCCTATGACACGATATCGCCGTCGTCAAATATGTCTCCGCACTCCGGACAGAATTTGGGCGGATGAGCCGGATCCTCGGGCTCCCAGCCGCATTTGTCACATTTGTAAACAGGCGCGCCCGCGGGCTTCTTGCTGCCGCATTCCGTGCAGAATCTGCCCTGGTTCACCGCACCGCAGCTGCAGGTCCAGCCTGCGTTGTCCGGCTTGCGGCTGCCGCACTCCTCACAGAATTTACCGATGTTGCCCGCCTTTCCGCAGCTGCAGGTCCACCCCAATACCGGCGCAGCCTGTGTACGGGAACGCTCCTGAGCGGGAGCCTGCTGACGGGCCTGAGCCTGCTGCTGCGCCTGGGCCTGTTGCTGGGCGCCCATGGCATACAGTGCATTGGCATCAAAACCGCCTGCCTGATTCGCCATATTCATGCCCGCAAACGCCATCATGGGCCCGGTGGAGGTATTGGAGGCAGCTGCCTTCATGGCCTCGGCCTGGGCTCCCACCAATGTGGCAGCGGCCATATTGGCATTGCGCATCACGGCAGTCTTCTGCAGATCCTTGATCATCTTCTCGTCATCGTCAGGGATCTTCACGCTGTTGAAGCCGATAGAGACGATCTCAATACCCCGCAGATTGCTCCATTTCTCGCTGAGCACCTCATTCAGGGCCTGGGCCATGGTCTCCGTATTGCCCGCCAGTTCATAATAGCGGATACCCATGGCGGAAATCTTGGCCAGCGCCGGCTGCAGGGCCGTCAGAAGTTCTGTTTTCAAAGTGGCCAGCAGTTGGGATTTGTCATAGTCCTGGGTCACATTGCCGCACACATTCTTATAAAAAAGCAGGGGATCCGTGATCTTAAAGGAATACTGCCCGTTACATTTCACCGATGTATCCACGTCCAGTCCGATGTTGTTGTCCACCACCCGGAAAGGAATGGGGCTGGCCGTACCGAACAGATTGCCCATGATTTCCTTGATGTTGAAAAAGTACACTCTCTGGTCCTTGCCGGTATCGCCGCCCATGGTAAAGCGCTTGCCGATACTTTTGAAGGTGTTCATCACATTGTCACCCAGATTGCCGTAAAACAGGCTGGGCTCAGTGGAAGTGTCGTATTCGAACTGACCCGCGTCCGCGCAGAACTCCACGATTTCCCCCTGGTCCACAATGATCATGCACTGCCCCTCATTGATGGCGATGATGGAACCATTGGAAATAATATTGTCCACACCCTTGTTGTTTTTGCTATTGGAGCGAACCTTGCCCTTGGTCACCAACACATCATTGGGAAGGGCGTCACAGTAGAAATACTCCCTCCACTGGTCAGCCATCATGCTGCTGATTGCTTCTTTTGCCGCTCTGATCAAACCCATATCCCATATCCTCCTTATTATAGTTCCGCATTTTTCCTAACAACACACATTCCTGGCGATTCATGTCTCGGCTCTTTCGCGCCGACACATGAATCCGTGCGTTGTCAGGAAAATTGCTGTTTATAGTTCCGCATTTTTCCTGACAACACACATTCCTGGCGATTCATGTCCCACCCCGTAAGCGCCGCCGCATAAATCCGTGTTTTGTCCGGGAAGATGCTGTCTCAAATAATCATTCCCGGTCAGCAATACTGTTTCTATTTTAGCAGATTATGCCGGATTCCTCAACTGCTTTGTCCCATATTTTACATAAAATATTTTTCTTTACAAAACCACCGGAATCCGATACACTAAAACGGAAACCCGTCTGTACCGTCTATTACAGTATACAGCAGTGAGGATAAATACGCCATGAGCAAAAAAGCCACAAAAGCAGCAGATAACATGTACTATCTCGCACGTTGCGAGGCCGCAGAAAATAACGATGACTTCTCCAGCCGGGAAAAGGCTGCGGAAATCATCGGTATTGACCGTACCCGTCTGGCCAGAATTGAGTTAAATACCATCGCCCCCTACCCGGAGGAAGTCAAAGCCATGGCGGAGGCGTACAACACGCCGGAACTCTGCAACTCCTATTGCGCCAAAGAATGTCCCATTGGCCGGGGCAGCATCCATGAAGTCACCATCGACGACTTTGATCGGCTGGCCCTGAAGGTACTGGGCTCTCTGAAGGACATAGACGGTCTGAGGGCCTCCCTGATCGCCATATCCGAAGACGGATACATTGACGAAACCGAGAGGCCCGCTTTTCAGCATATATTGGATTCTCTGGAAAAAATCAGCACCAACGCCACGGCGCTGCGGCTCTGGGCCGAGAAGAACATCCGGCTGAAGTAAAGGCCGCACGCCCGGTACCCATTACTTCCCTGCCGCTTTTTCCGCGAAAGAAGTATTCACCAGATCTTCATAGGGCACCCGCTCCGACAGCACCTTGGAATCCTCCAGGATGTTCTGCAGCAGATCGAAGGCTTCCTTTTCAAAAACCAGATTATCCTTCCAGGTGTCCTGATCATAATATCTGGTGACAATGGTCACCAGCGCCTGCTTATCCGTCTCGGCGAACTGGGGAGCAATCACATCGGCAATTTCTTCCGGTTTATGAGACTGCACATAGTCCATGCCCTTCTGCAGTGCATTGGTAAACGCCTGTATTACGGCGCTGTTCTGCTCTATATAACTCTTCTTGGCACTGAAAGCGGTGTAGGGCACATAACCGGAATCTTCTCCCAGAGAAGCCACCACATAGCCGTCTCCCTTCTGCTCCAGCAAGGTAGCATGGGGCTCAAATTCCACGGTAAAGTCCGCATCGCCGCCGGAGAAGGCCGCCGCCGTGGACCCGAAATCTATGCTCTGGTCAATCCGCAGATCCGCTGTCGGATCTATATTGTTTTTCCGCAGGATATATTCAAATACCATCTGGGGCATTCCTCCCGCCCTGCCGCCCAACACATCCTGGTCTTTCAGCATATCCCAGTTAAAATCCTCAATCGGTTCCCTGGACACCAGGAAATTGCCTGCCCGTTGGGTAAGCTGGGCAAAATTCACCACATAGTCGTCGGTGCCGCCCGCATAGGTATAGATAGTGGACTCGCTGCCCATGAAGCCGATATCCGCATCCCCCGCCAGCACGGCGGTCATAGTCTTGTCGGCGCCGAAGCCCGTGACCAGCGTCACATCCAGGCCCTCCTCCTTAAAATATCCTTCCTCGATGGCCACATACATGGGTGCGTAGAAAATGGAGTGTGCCACCTCGTTCAAAGTGACCTCCGTCAACTTACCGTCACCGCCGGCATTTCCGCCGGGAGCGCCGCATCCCGCCAACAGCCCCGCTGTCAGTGCCGCCGTCAGCACTGCCGTCAGCCGGGTCCGCCTTCCTGCCTGATTCTTTCTTCTCATATGCTCTCATATCCTCCCTTTTCAAAATGACTGATGCTCTATGTTATGTCTGCCGGAAGAAAAAAGTGACATATGCTTTACTTTATCCTGCAAAATGTGTATGATTTTATATAAGAAAAATGCCTGTGAGAAAGGACTTGCCCATGTCAAAACCGCAAAAGATTCTGGAATACATACTGGGCTCCCTGCTGGCCATGCTGGGAACCGACTATCTGCTGCTGGGCAGACTGGAAAGCGTTCTGGCCGGCACAGCCTGGCACTGGATGCCGGGACTGCTCCGGGCCGTGTCGCCCTGGCTGTTTCTCCTGCTGAACCTCTATCCGGCTCTGCCCCTGTCCCGCCCCGCCGGTTACCGCCTGAACGTCTGCAACCGAGGCTGCAATCTGCTGGTCATATTTGCCGCCACCACCCTGATCAATGTGCCCCTGGCCGCGGCGGGCATGGGCGGCCTGATACCGGGTGTGGAACCGCTGACCCGGAGCAGTGCCCGCTTCTGGCTTCTCCACTGCCTGATACTGCTGGGTGCTGAAGCTCTGCTCTTCTGGAACGGCATACTGCGGGTATACCTGACCTCCCGTCAGCTTGGGATCCGGCTGCGGGTTATCGGCATTCTCTGCGGCTTCATCCCCATCGCCCATCTGATCGCCCTGTTCCTGATTTTTCGAACGGCCTCCCGGGAAGTGGTATTTGAGAGCCGCAAACTCCGGGAAAGCCGGACCCACAGCCTCCTGCTTCCCTGTGCCACCAGGTATCCGATCCTGATGGTACACGGCGTGTTTTTCCGGGACTTCCGCTATTTCAATTACTGGGGCCGTATCCCCCAGGCGCTGGAAACGGCGGGAGCCAGAATCTATTACGGAAACCATCAGTCTGCCGCCTCGGTGGCGGACTGCGGCCGGGAGTTGGCCGACCGGATACGGGACATCGTTGAAAAGACGGGCTGTGAAAAACTCAACATCATCGCCCATTCCAAAGGCGGCCTGGACGCCCGGGCGGCTCTGCAGCTTCCCGGCGTGGCCGACCATGTGGCCTCCCTGACCACCGTGAGCACCCCCCACCGGGGCTGCGAATTTGCCGACTACCTGCTGACCAGAATTCCCCTCCGGCAGCAGCAGGCCGTGGCCCGGGCCTACAATACCGCCCTGAGCAAGCTGGGAGATCCCAATCCGGATTTCCTTGGCGCGGTCACCAATCTAACCGCCTCCTTCTGCCAGAAGTTCAATCAGGAAAACCCCGATGTGCCCGGCGTTTTCTACCAAAGCGTGGGCTCCCGGCTCGCCCGGGCCAGAGGAGGACGCTTTCCCCTGAACTTCACCCATATGCTCTGCCGGCATTTTGACGGCCCCAATGACGGCCTGGTGGGAGAGCGCTCCTTTCCCTGGGGCTCGGCCTACCAATTCCTCACCCTCCCCTCCACCCGGGGCATCTCCCACGGGGACATGATTGACCTAAACCGGGAGAATGTGCCGGGCTTCGACGTAAGGGATTTCTATATACAACTGGTTCAGGACTTAAAAAAACGTGGCTTCTGATCTCTCAGAACCACGTTTTTAAACTCACTCCATCCACTTTTCAAATTCCGATATGGGCACCGGCTTGGAGAACGCGTAGCCCTGTGCCTTGTCATAACCGTAATCCCGCAAAAATTCAATCTGCTGCTGGGTCTCCACGCCCTCAAATATAATATCTTTTCCCGCAGCCCGCACCAACTGGCCAATACGATTGATATACTGCTGTTCCTGATCCGTCTCATAGTGGTCGATAAAACTCTTGTCCACCTTCACAATATCCACATTGGCGTCGATCAGCATGCCCAGGGAAGAGTAACCGATGCCGAAATCATCCATGGCGATCCGCAGCCCGTTTTCCCGCAGACAGGTCATCTGCTGGATCATGCCCAGGGGATTGCCGGAGATACAACTCTCCGTCACCTCTATCTCAATATACTCCGGCTCCACTCCATACTTGCGCAGCATCCCCATCACCTTGTCACAGAAATGATGGTCCCGGAAATGTACCCGGGAGAAATTCACGGAAATGGGAACCCTTTTCCTGCCCTCGGCCTTCCAGCGCTTCAGGCAGGACAGGACCTGGCGGAATACGCAGAAGTCCACGTTTACTATATACCCCACTTCCTCCAGCACGGGTATGAACTGATCCGGATACTTCAGACTGCCGTCGGCATTGTGCCATCTGACCAGGGCCTCCGCACCCACCACCTCTCCTGTCCTCATGGAGAATTTGGGCTGCAGATAGGCTTCCACGTCTCCCTTGTCTATGGCGTCATGGATACTGGCCACCACCTTGATCTTCTCCGCCCTGGTCTGGCGCAGCCGGTCGGTGTACACCATCACATGGTTCAGATAGTCCTCCTTGATGGTCTTTCTGGCGTGGTTGGCGGCGTCTATCATGGTAAAAATCTCCGCCTCGGGATTGTCTATGCAGTAAAGGCCGGCCCGCACCTGCAAATCCCCCATGGGATATCTGTGCTGCAGATAGTCGGAAAAGCGGCTCACGGAATGACGGATCTCCTCCTCTATCTCCTGCTGGTTCTCTCCCGTTACCAGGGCCACAAACCGATCCGCATACACCCGGCCGCAGATACAGCGCTTCGCATTCATATACCGCAGCCACCTGGCCATGTCCTTCAGCAGCTGATTGCCTTCGCTGTAGCCAAAGTTCTCATTCAGATAGGCAAAATTACTCACATCCATGTACACCATGGCATAGGCCAGACCGGGATCGCACTGATACAGCGCACGGCGCACCTCCTTCAGGAAAGCGCCGTAGTGATACAGTCCCGTCAGTTCGTCCCGCCTCAGCGCCTCGATGTGTTCCTGGTTCTGCCTGTTCTGGAACCGCAGGGCCACAAAGGAACTGATTACCTTACCCAGCTGGGTCAGAGTGTTCAATTCCGTCTCAGACACCTGTTCAATGGGCTTATGCCTGCTGCAGGTCATATAACCGATGGGATGCCCATTGCTGTACAACAGCAGATTGATGAAGCTGCCGATCTCATATTCATGAAAAAATGCCATATCCCGCTGGGAATAACTACCCTTCTCCACATCGCAGGTGAGATTGATACCGTCCTTGTCAAAACCCGAAAAGAAATCATCCCAGATGTCCAGGGTGTTGATCTGCTCCGGGTTGGGAAGTATCCCCTCCTCCCGCCGCCATCTGTTTGACACCATGGTGCTGTTGTCCCGGATAAACTCTGAGACGATCACCTCGTCATACCCAAAATGCCAGCCCACCTGCTTCACCAGCATATCCAGGCTGCTGTCCAGATCGGTGGTATCCGACAGAAGACTTACCGCAAAGGCGATGAAGGGACTGTCATATCGAAGCAGCTTCTCCTCCGCCATCTTCTCCGACGTCACTTCCTCATCAATCTGTACATCCACATTTTCCACGCTCTCGTCATAGATAACAAAGGGAATTTTGTTGTGGATACCATGTCCCACCGCCTTGCCGCAGCGGATCAACGCCTGCCGCAGGTCACAGGCCGGCCGGGGCAAATGGTAAACGCCCAGGGCCACTCTGCAGCGCAGTTTCTCCCTGCGGCCGAAATATCTGTCCTGCAGCTTCCTCTGCACCTTGCGGCAGTGTTCTTCCAACTCCCAGGCATCCTCCCACTCCACAAAGGCCATCAGCACATCCTTGCAAAGACGGCAGAAAAGGATATTCTCGGTCAACTGAAAACAGCGCTGCAGCAGAACCGCCTGGTTCTCCAGCACCGCCATGGCAAAAGCGAAACCGTATTCTTCTGTCAGTTTTGAAATATTGCCCACATGTAATATCACCACATGGTATGTACCCTGGGGCTTCTTACTCATCCAATCGCTGATCCGCTCTTTCGCGGCAGGGAAAGTATAGAGGTCTGTCAGCGCGTCCCTGTCCCCCCTGACCGTCCCCGTACTCTCCGGGCTTATTATGCTGTCCATCTGTGTTTTATCCCTCATCATTCTCCCCGATTATCCATATTTACCGGATAATATTACCTATTGCATATTATACTCTTGGGCTTACGGAATTGTCAACTAAATGGTCCTATTTTACTATTTTTTTGCGATATTCCCGGCCACTGCGTCATGGATCCAGCGACCGCTCAGGAACCTCCGGGCGAAAATTACGCTGCGCAGAGCCCAATCCGCAAACATCCCGTACCACACCGCCATAGGCCCCATTTGGCAGACTTTCACCAGAAAGATACACAGGGCCACCCGCATGAACCACATGGTCAAAGTGGCAGTGATCATGGTGAATTTCACATCTCCCGCCGCCCGCAGCCCATATGCCGGTATAAAGGAAAAAGCCCACAGCAGCGGTTTGGCCACGGTGATGGCCGCCACCATCTGCCGGCACATGACTGCGCTCTCCGGCTCCATGCCCGCCAGCCACAGCACCGGTCCGGTGACGGCATACACCAGCAGACAGGAGACCAGGATTCCCAGCATCCCGATGAAAGTACATTTCACCACATAATATTTGGCTTCCTCCCGTCTGCCCGCGCCGACGGCCTGCCCCACCAGGGTCATCAGACAGATGCCCGTCCCCACTCCAAAGATGCCGTTGACCATCTCCAGAATGTTGGTCATGGCCTGAGCCGCAATGGCCGCCGTACCCATGGCGGACACCGTGGACTGGATGGCCAGCTTACCGAACTGGAACATGCCGTTCTCCACCCCGGCGGGAACACCGATGGCCAGAATCTTCCAGATCATGGACATGTCCGGGCGAATCCGCAGATAGTGGTTTACCACCACCGGCTGCCTGGGCCGGCGAAGGAATACCAGTACCAGTACGGCACAGAAAGCCCTGGACGCCAGAGTGGACAGAGCCGCCCCCACCACCCCCATCCGGAAGCCGAAAATCAGGATGGCATTGCCTCCCACGTTGAGCAGATTGGAAGCAACGGACACCTTCATGGGGAAGCGGGAATTACCCCCCGCCCGGAAAAAGGCGGCTCCTGCGTTAAACAGCGCCAGAAACGGATAAGAGGCCAGAGACAGCAGAAAATATTTCTCCGCATTGCTCATAACTTCCCGTTCGATGCTGCCGAATATCAGCCGGAGCAGAGGCCTGCGCAGGCACAGCCCCGCCAGCGTCACGCCCAGGGAAATAGTCAGCACGGTGAGCACCACCTGTCTGGCCGCCCGGTTGCAGCCTTCCCGGTCTCCGCCGCCCAGATACTGGGAACAGAGGATGGACGCCCCCGCCGCCATGGCGGAAAATATCTGGATCACCAGATTGTTGATGGAATCCACCAGGGAGACGGCGGAAATGGCCTCGCTTCCCACATTGCTCACCATCATGGTGTCCACCATGCCCATCAGGGAATTCAGCAGCTGTTCCACCACAATAGGAATCAGAAGCGCCATCAGCGCCCCGGAAGGATACAGCATATTCTCTTTGTCGATCTGGCTGCTGTCATATAAGCGGCTTCTGAGTCCCCTGGCCCGCATAATTCCACTTCCCCGTCATTGATATCCGGTGCGCCATGGCTTTTCCACCGCCCCGGCGTTTTCCTCATAGTACCACATATTTTTAATCTTCGCCATGTTCTATCCTGTCCTTTTGTGTGACAGGGAGAACAAAATATGATATACTCAATAAAAAATGTATACTGGGAGGTATGATTATGGCCGGCACAGTCACCCATCTGGTCATCGCAGATCAGCTGCTGGAACCCCTGGGAATCAAAAATCCCGCCCTGTTCTACTGCGGCAGCCTGGCCCCCGACGCCATCATGGCCCGGGAGGGATATCAAAGAGAAATGAAGCGGCACACCCATTTCAAGGACGGCATACACCTGAAAGAACTTCATCTGCCGGATTGTTATGATAAATACCGACGTGCTTTCCGGGCTTTCGCGGAACAGTATCTGCATCCCGGCAGCACGGACTATGAACTGTACCTGGGTTATGTGACCCATATTCTGGCCGATGAAGTATTTATCCTGACTCTCCGGGACGCCCACTCCCAAAGACTTCAGGCCGCCGGGAAAAACCCGGAGGACCCGGCGTATTTCGCCGCTTTCGGCAGGGATGTGGATCTGCACGACCGGCGGCTGGCCCGGGAGTACCCTTTTCGGCATCCCATGCCCCACATCCTGCTCACGGAACAGGATTATGAGATTCCGGGCTATATCACCCGCCGGGAACTGCTAAACAGCAAAGCCTTTATCATCCGCAAGAATTTCCCTTCTTCCCGGGAAAACGGAGAGCCCCGGGAGGAATCCTCCCCTGCCGTCTTTTCCTTCGAGGAAAATCAAAACTTCATCCGGGAAGCCTGCAGCTACATCCAGAAGGCGATCAAAGACTGTACCCTGTAGTACAGGGCCGGATTGGCGCTCCGTATGGAATCCTCGCTGTGGGCGAAGATCCGCAGGAAGGTAAACAGAAGTGTCACGGCGCAGGCCGTCACCACCAGCCGCCGCAGAGGGCGGCAGTCTCCGCCGTTCTCCGCCCGCCACCCGTGGCAGGCCAGGATGGCAAGCAGGCTGCCCACCATGCCCAGCCACACAAAATCCCCAAAATACCGGGTGAGGAGTCCCGCCATCTGAGCGTCCGCCACCGCCACCGCCGCCATGGCAAGCTGACTGATCCATACCAGCCCATGGCATCTGCTGTCTCTGTACCACTCTTTCCGAAACAACCCATAAAAGCCAAAACACAGCACCGGGAACAGCCACAGTACACCTCCCACCATCCGCTCCGACACCGTCAGTCCCATATAAGCCGTTTCCACCGGGAAATCCTGTAAAAAGGGAAACAGGCTGCCAATCCGGGGAGGCTGCAGCAAGTAGGAAAAGAGCCCCAGTCCGCACCGGCCCCAGACCCATCCCCTGTGGGTCATATCATTGGTGGTCAGATTGTAGCTGGCGCCAAAATCCAGGGGAGAGCCAAAGCGGAGGGCATTGTACCACATGAGCCCTGCCGCCACCGCCCCAAAGGGCAGGCACAGCGCCAGGGTCTGAACTTTGCTCTTCCCCGAGAACAGCTTCCGCTCCCGAAACACAGCCCGGCCAAACAGCACCGGCCCTGCCGCCAAAATCAGCAGCATCTGGGGTCTGCAGCCGGCCACCAGCGCCAGGCAGAGGGAACCTGCTCCCAGCCGCCAGGCCGTATATTCCCCGGAAGCCGGGCCATTGTTTTGCTCCCTTATGTCAGGTTCTCTTTCCGCGGAGATCCAGAAAGCCAGTCCCCACACGCCCAAGGCCGTCCCTGCCAGGATAGGCACCAGGTACAGGTCCGGCTTATACACCGCATAGCCCAGTCCGGAAGCCGCCCCCATGGTTACGCATAGCAGCAGGTACAATATATAGGGGGTTCCGGGAAACCATCTTCTCACCATCTGCCACAGCAGATAGGCAATCCCCGCCATCAACAGGGCCCCCAGCAGGAAAATGCAGTCCGCATGGGGCAGATGGCGGCCCGTGAGCATATAGAAGGGCAGATAAAAAAACACCACGGGAACCACACCGAAATACACATAATAACTGCCCTCATAATAGGCATGATCCCATTTGAAATCCCCGGCCCCCAGTCCCGCCGCCGCCCGGGCCCAGGGATCATAGGGATTTTCCACCACCTCCAGGGCAGGCGCCTCTCCGATGTCCACCCGTCCCTGGGTCAGGGCCTCCGTCAGCCGATAATACTGCTGGTGATGTTCCATATAGGCCGGCCAGGCCAGAGCATCGGTATTCCATCCAAGCATCCCATGAAAAAAAAGCAGCTGAAGAGCAATGCATGCCGCTGTCAGCAGCCACTGCCCCCTCCGGGTCAGATCCGTCCCCACCCGGTAGAGCGGACTGGCGGAACGCAGCAGATACAGACAGCAGATTCCCCCTGCCAGCAGCAGAAAACGCGGCCAGGAAAAGCAGAGGGGCGCCGCCGGGTTCAGCGCCACTGCCTCCCGGGAGATGCTGTCCCCCCGCAGCCCCCGGATCACCACCCGGAGTTTTTGTACGTCACGACCGAAGTGCAGCCGCAGATACTGGCTGGCCGCCAGGTCCCCCCTGACCACCCGGACAGGCGTCCACAGATAGGAAGCGTTGGCCTCGTCCACCGCTCCCACAGCCACTTCCGCCTGCTGCCCCTCCTCCAAAGCCAGGGACAGATAGGCCACCGGCCTGTGAATCCCGGAAAACTCCACCACCGCTTCCTCTTCCGCGATCTCATACCGATCCCCCACGGCCTCCAGCCCATAGAGGCTGCATACCGCATCCTCCACGGGCGCATAAACCAGGGACTCCCAGTGTTTATAATTGAACAGGAATAGTTCACAAAGCAGCACCGCCAGAACAATAGCCGCCAGGACAACCCCTTCCCTGCCCGGCCTCAGCGCCTTCTCTTTTTCCACCAGCATATTCCACAAGCCCCCCATGCCGCCAGACTCACCAGTTCCGCCCCGCGGAAATACCAAAATCCCCTGTAGCGCAGGCTTACCTGCTCCGCCCCCTCCTGCAGCCGGACCCGAACCACATGATTGTCCCCGTCTTCTACAATCAGGGAGCGGCCCTGGCCGTCTATGGCCTCATAGCCCCCGTAATACAGCAGGGGGACTTCCACCCAGTCTCCCGGCCCCACATTGCAAAGCTGCAGTTCAATCCGGGTTCCCTGTTTGTAATATCCGGTGAGTTCCGCACTGCCCCCGGTGACATAGCGGTCCACCGTAAGGCTGTCCCTGTTTGTCCCCCACAGATAGTATTCATTGTCATACCCTGCGGAGGCATAAGTGTCCACCGCCATCCCCGGCCGCAGCACCGGCGCCAGTTCCGTGGTATACGCAGTGCCCCACAGGATAAAAGCCAGGCTGCACACCCCCAACACCCCACAGGCCGTCAGACTCCGCTCCTGCCTGCTCCGCCGGGCCAGAATACCGGCCGCCGCCATACACAGCATGGGAGAGGCCAAGCTGAGGAACCGCCAGGGCATCTGCACCGTTTTGCAGAAGGCATTCACCGGCCCCGGGCGCTGCAGAATCTGCCAGGGAAACAGAGTGCTGGACATAAAGAGCAGCGCCCCGGCCATCCCTGCCATCAGGCCGTAGAACCGCTCCCGGCCATCCTCCTCTTTTTTCCCCAGCAGAAAATGTACCCCGCAGAACACCAGCGCTCCCGTGACCCCCACGCCCAGAGAAAGGGACATATTGCCCTGCAGCCCCTGGTCCAGCAGCTGGGAATGTCCGAAACCGGTGTTGAACACATTGAACAATTCCGTGGGAAACACGGCGTTCTGATAGAATTCCGTATTTTCCGGGGTATGTTTAATGGCCAGATCTTCCCCCAGATAATACGTCAGAAAGGCCGCCAGATACCAGAGATTCATAAGCAGGGTCAGCAGTCCCGCCTTCACAAAACCCAAAAACCGCTGCTTTTTCACAAATTCTCTGTGACACAGCGCCGCCGCTGCCGCCACCGTAAACGCGGCGAATACGGTGCTGATGATATGGGACTGAAGGACACCGCCGCATCCCAGGGCCAGCACCCACCATTTCCGGCAGTCCCCGGCCAGCAACAGGTACAGCCCATATAAAAGCAGAGGGAAAAACAGCATGGCCAGGGCCTCCCCCACCGCCGCTCTGTGATAGAGATTCACCGCACGCCAGGTGGACAGAGTGTACAAAACGGATGCCAAAAGCCCTGCGTACCGGGACCGGGCCATGCCCTTGGCACAGACATACATGATCCAGGCCGTCATGCCGTTGATGGAAAACACAAAGATATGATACGCCGCCACCGGGGAAGCCCCCAGCAGCCGCAGCAGAGCGGGAAAATACAAAAAAAGCTCCGGATATAAGCTGGAAGAAATATATCCGTAGCCATGATTATGAGTGGGATGCAGCCTCACGGGAAACTGGCCCGACAACAGGCCGTCCTTGATCCCCTCAATCCGGTACAGATGAAAATTCAGGTCATGCCCGGGCCCCGTCATGCCGTAAAACAGAGGATAGCTGGCCAGCACCGTAACACCCAGCAGAACACAGAAAATAAAAATACCGACCCCCTTTTCTTCCTCTCCCTGCCGGTTAAATCCCCGCATCCGCCACCCCGCCAGTCCCAGAATCAGGACCACGGCCGCGATTCCCAGACTCACCAGAAATCCGTCGCTGTAGATAGGACCTCCCCCGGCAGGGGACAGTTCCAGAGAGGTCAGTACGCCCTCCTGCCAGCCATGGAAAACCACTTCGCTCTCGTCCTTCTCCAGACGGATCAGAAAGGGCTCCCCGGCATCCCCCGCCCCCAGCAGATTTCCTTCGCCGCTGCGGACCACCACAGGCCCATACCCGCCAACCAGCACCCGATATTCCCCCCGGGGCAGGGTCAGGTGCGGCGCGTAACTGTGCCAGGCTGCTTCCCCCGGTGTGCTCTCTGCCGCCAGACCTGTCTGCAATCCCTGACGGCCATATGTATTTATCAACAACAATAACAGCACCGCCGCCGAAACCAGCAGTGCCGGTATCCATCCCTTTTTCATCCGCCGTTCCCGCCGCAGGCCCCGCCCGGGGCTCGGCCCGCCTTTCTACCGCCCCTTCGGTTTCCTTACAGATTCTCTTTGATCCTGCGGATCATCTCTTCGTATTCCTCTTCCGCCAGATAGGTCTTGCCGGGATTCATCTGGAATATGCCGCCCCACTCGTCGCCTCCCTGATATTTGGGGCACAGATGCATATGCAGATGACAACCCGTGTCGCCGTAAGCGCCATAATTCAGCTTATCCGGGTGAAACGCCTTATGAATGGCCCTGGCCGCATGGGCCACATCCGCCATAAACAGATTGCGTTCCTCCTCTCCGATGTCCACAATTTCGCTGACATGATCCCTGTAGGCCACAATGCACCTGCCCGGTTTGCTCTGCTCCTTGAACAGAATCAAACTGCTGACCTGCAAATCACAGATCCAGATCCCGAACTTCTCCAGCAATTCCCCTCTCATACAATAGCCGCAATTTTCGTCCTTCATGTTGAGTCTCCTCCATACTGTTTTTTGCAAACCGCCGATTCGGGCTCTCTCCCTTTTGGTTTGCATTTCCTGTTTCTACAAAATATTAACCACTTCCCCGATCCGGGCAGGATCCGTATTGATGATCAGTTCCCGGGGGAAGTCCACCTCCCGAAGCAGCGCATCCGCCTGGGTAAAGTCCCCCACTGACTGGCAGATATGACTGTCCGTCCCCAGGATTACGCTGGCCCTGTGACGCAGACAGGCTTCCAGCATCCTGCGGATATTCTCCCTGGCTCCCTGTCGGGAAGACAGGGGATGGAGAGAGGAATTATTCACCTCCAGCGCCACTTTAAGTCCTGCCGCCTCCCTGACCAGTTCTTCATAATCCATGGGATAACGGGAATCGTCCGGATGCCCCAGAATCTTTACATAAGGATTCTCCATGGCCAGCACCGCCGCCCGGGTGTTCTCCCTGGCGGAACCCGGCGTCACGATCAGGGTATGCATGCTGGCGATGCAGTAGTCCAGCCGGGACAAGGTAAGGGCATCCAGATCCAGATGCCCCTCGTAATCCGTGATATTGGCCTCGACTCCGCACAACAGCCTCATATCCCCATATTCTCTGGGAATGATCTTGTAATTCTGAAAATACAGCCGGCTCGGCCCCCCGTCCACTGCGGGTCCGTGCTCGCTGAGCCCCAAAAACTTCAGCCCCCGCTCCCTGGCCGCCGCTATGTTCTCCTGCAAGGTACTGTAGGCATGGCCGCTGGCTATGGTATGGGTATGCAGATCCATCACATAGTTCATTCCTTCTTTTCCCTCTTTTCTTTTTTATCCGGGGCCGTCATATGACCCGCCAGATCATCTACCATCTTCTCGATCATCAGCTTTTTCACATACACATCAAAGCTGAGAAGGCAGATAAAGGAGAATTTCTGAAGGAACTCCTGGTCCTCCTGGGGCGCTTCCTGGAAGGTCTGCCGGGCTTTAAGATAGTTGCGCCTCACATCCTCTTTCAGCAGTTCTACCTCCTCCTGTTCCATGCCAAAGACCTCCTGATACACCGCTTCCAGATCAAAGGCGCCCCCTCCCCCAAAATATTTGTCCGTGATGGGCTTCAGCAGGACCTGGATATCATTGATGGACATGACCCCCTTAAAATAATAGATAAAAATCAACACCAGCACATGCTCTTTGGAGTATTTCTTCCGCACCGGGGGCGGCAGCAGATCATTCTTGGCATAGTTGTTGATCATGGTCTTGGTCAGCACCTTGTCATCGCCCGGATTGCGGGTGGTGGTGCGCAGTCTGCTGTCCATGAATGTGGTCACCTGGTCCATATACAGGTCTATGTCCGGGATATCCTCCGGACGGACATACTCGATCCTGCTCAAACTGTCCAATATGCTGTTTAACAGATTTTCCGTATCTATCTTCATGCTTACCTCTACCTGCATAACGCGGGTCATACCCGGATTATCCATTATCCCACCCGGGTCAAACACCGCTTTATCTGTGATATTGCGTCTGAAATTGTTTTTATCATAGTTTTTATTATATAGTATTTAAAACTACATGACAACCTTTTTTCATAAAACTTCTCCAAAAAAGAAATTTTGCGTCCATATTTACTTTACAACTTTAATATGATAAAATAGAGGACAGAGAACATGCTTAGCTTTAAGCAGAACTTTAATAGCAGAAAGGCTTGGAAATGACAATGAATAAAAAGATCAAGACAGATGCGGTAGGCAGGCTGTTTGAGGCGATTCTCTGTCTGCAGAACAAAGACGAATGTTATACTTTTTTCGAGGATCTCTGTACCGTAAACGAACTTTTGTCCCTGTCGCAGCGCTTCGAGGTGGCCTCCATGCTGGACGACCACAAAACCTATCTGGAGATCGCCGAAAAGACCGGGGCCTCCACCGCCACCATCAGCAGGGTCAACCGTTCCCTGAATTACGGCAACGATGGCTATGACATGGTGTTCAAGCGGATGACTCCCCCGGGAGAGCAATAGAACACCAAAAGGCAGGAGCTCTACGCCGCCTGCCTTTTTATTTTCCTTATCATCTGTTCTGTACCAAATCTCTTCGCCAGTCTATTCCGTATCACCCGCGGAGACTCTCTCCTCCTGGGCCTCCCGAAG
Source organism: Lachnospiraceae bacterium (assembly GCA_011959105.1). Lineage (GTDB taxonomy): Bacteria > Bacillota > Clostridia > Lachnospirales > Lachnospiraceae > Acetatifactor. The sequence goes on from BLLU01000197.1 coordinate 36,544, forward strand.
CGCTTCCTGCAATACCGCTCTGGCGGATCGTTTTTCGTCCTTAAGGGCTTTCTTGGCCTCGGGGGTCTTTCTGCGGGGCGCGTCCTGGTTCATGTTGCATCTGCCCTGGAATATGGCGTTCTCGTCAATTACAATCACATTGGTGGTAATGTCCCCGATGACTTTGGCCGTCACCGTCAGTTCCACCTTCCCGGGAGCCTGTACATTGCCTATCACATCACCCCCAAGGATGGCCTCTCCGGCTTCGATATTACCCTCGACCCTGGCTCCGGCGCCCATGATCAGGGTTCCTGACACATATACATCGCCCTGTACTTCGCCGTCGATCCTGGCGCTCTGCTTCACGATGAAGTTCCCGTTGACAACACAGTCCTTGCCCAGTATTGTGGTTATTACCATATCATCCTTTTTTCCTGTCATGCTTTCTCCTCCCATTCTGCCGCCCCGCGGCTTAAAACCTTTTTGATGTGACTGTTTTCCCCTTACCCGCTGATGTCTATCAACTGCATGGGGCTGATATAGGTCCCGTCCTGCTGGATCTGGTATCCCAGTTTGGTGTTGTCGCTGCCGATGTAATAGAGCGCCCCCCCCTGGGCCACCGTGTCCCCCACTTTCACCAGGCAGTTCCCCTTGTTGCGGTAGATGGTCACATAGCCGTTGCCATGGTCCAGTACCACCCTGCTTCCGTAATCCGCGTCCTCACCCACCTCCGTCACCACTCCGGTAGCGGCCGCAACCACCACTGTACCCTCCGTACCGTTCAGAATGCAGGCGGGTTCTCCGTCGGTGATCTCGTCGATGGAAGCGGAACCTGTCATGGGAAAACGACTGGGAATGCCCTGCTGCTGAATCTTTTCCGCCAGCGCGTTCATCTCCTCCGTTTTCTGATTCACCGTGTCGCTCAGCAGGTCAATCTTGCTTTTTAAGGCTATGACCTGACTTTGCATATCCAGGCTCCCGGATTCCGCCGCCGCCAGTTTCTCCTGCATCTCCTCGTTTGCGGCCTGGGCCTCCGCAATCTTCTGGTTGGCAATCTGCCACACCCTGGACTTGTACTGTTCCTCATAGATGATACGGCCCACCACATAGCCCACGGCAACGCAAAACACCACCATCAGTACCCGAAATACCCAGTGGCTGAGCCGCAGGTGGCGCACCCCCGCATCCACCGCATCCGAGGCAACGATCACCACACGGTTTGTCTTGCGTTTATGCTTTTTGGTTTTCATTTAAGTCTTTCACCTCCAATGAACAAGACCTATTCTACCATAGCTGATTCATTTTCTCAACAAAAATTAATAATTTTGTAACATTTGACACATATTTTCATGCCGTGAACCAAAGAAATAAAGGAATTTCTGTAAAAATCTCATAAAAACTATTTACAATTTCTGTTTCTTGTGTTATCCTTTAGTCGTTGTAATAGTGCAACATACATTTTTTTGGAGGTATCAACAATGAACAAAGGTACAGTAAAGTGGTTTAACAACCAAAAGGGCTATGGTTTCATCTCTGATGAGTCTGGTAACGATGTATTCGTACACTACTCCGGGCTGAACATGGAAGGCTTCAAGTCTCTTGAGGAGGGCCAGGCAGTTGAATTCGAGGTAGTGAACGGCGAAAAGGGACCTCAGGCCGTGAACGTAACAAAGTTATAAGAGACGCTTATAACATCCATAATCAGTAACACGATGTACCTGTTCTTAATATAATGAAGAATTGTTTAATGAATAGCAATATCGTTTTATGGGATTAGAGACAAGGGGCTGACAGTATTTGTCAGCCCTTTTCTTTGCAGATCTCCAGCACCCGCTCCCACGCCATGTCCCCCCCGAACAAGTCCAGCGCGCTGCCCACGGTCACATGCAGACGGTCATGCCCCAGCCTTTTCAGAAGCCGCAGATCCTCATAGCTGTGTACGCCTCCGGCGTAAGTCACCGGCAGCCTGCCCCATTCCCCCAGCAGGGCCGCAAGCCCTCTGTCGATGCCGCCGGACTTGCCCTCCACATCCACTCCATGGACCAGAAACTCGCAGCAATAGCCCGCCAGCCGGTCCAATAACTGATCCGTCAGCACTTCTCTGGTGGCTTTCTGCCAGCGGTCGGTCACGATCCGATACTCTCCCTCTATCTTCCGGCAGCTCAGATCCAGCACCAGCCGCTCTCTGCCCACAATCGCCGCCAGTTCCTCCAGTCGGCCATAGTCCACCCGGCCGTCATGGAACACATAGGAAGTGACAATGACCTGGGCAGCGCCCGCATCCAGATATTCCCGGGCGTTGCCCCCATGGATGCCGCCGCCCACCTGCAGCCCGCCGGGGTATGCCGCCAGAGCCTCAAAAGCCTGCTGCCGGGTAGCCTCAAAGTGGGGGCTGTCCGCCCCGTTGAGCAGAATAATATGCCCGCCCCGTATGCCTGCGCTCCGATAGAGCCTGGCGTAAAAAGCCGCGTCCTGTTGGGAGACAAAATTTTCCAAAGCCTGGTCCCCCTGATCTTTCAGGCTTCCGCCTACGATCTGTTTTACTTTTCCGTTGTGAATGTCAATACAGGGTCTGAATTCCATACTTTTCCTCTTATTTTAGTTCCGCATTGTCCGAACGCTTCGCCGTCCGCACATGCATCAGTGCGTTTTCCGGGCATATGCTGTTTTTTAGTTCCGCATATGCCCTCCCTACACACATTCCGATGATTTGGATATAAGAGGCAGCCATAACGGCTGCCCCTATTGGCAATCAGACCGAAGTCCTGATTTACTTATACGCAGGATAAGTGTATCACAGACCACGGTCTTTATCAATGGAGAACAGGTTTTCGACTGGAAACGACAAGGGCAGCAGCAAGTGTTAATGATTTTCATTGACAGATATGGTATAATGTTTTTGTTGTTGGGAGCGACAAAGTACAGTGATGGAGGTATTTTTTATACCCGGCATAGGCCGATGCATCATATAGCCTATGCCTTTACAGATGTCAAATATTTGGAGATTTACCATCCAATACTTCGCGGATATAGTTATACGCCCGTTCATCGTGAGCCTTCATCCGCTCAATCTGTCCGGCGAGCAGGCGGCGGTTCTCTGCCTTGGCCAGTTGGCGCATCTGAGCCTCGCCCCGCTCGCAGCCGCCTAAGACGGGAACCATTTCTTTCCAGATGATTGTCAATATCCCATCCAGTTCCCCAGCGGCGGCATTCAGGCCCGGGGCCATTGCAGGGTGCTGCTCTGCCAATCTGCGCAGGTACTTTGCCCCGTGGCTGCGCCCATCGGAGAGGCAGTCCATGGCATCACCCTGACACATCATGCGTTCCACCTGCAGGGGGAGGACAGCATCGGCCGGAAAGTCCCGGTCGCACAACAGGGCGTTCTTCCAGGCATCATAGGCCAGGATGCCTTTGGCATAGGTTCCACACATACGGCCTTCCAGAGCCTCCACCATGTTCTGGAGCGCTTCTGTGAAAGTGAAAGGGGGAATGCTTTCCGTGCCGGTGGCGATCAGTGCGGTTGTATCGGGATTCTCCCACCAGTCCCCGGTGAGAAAATAGCCGTTTTTCTCGAACTGAACACTTGCCTGGTATTCCGGATATTCCTGGAACACATTCCAGCCCATCAACACTTTACCGCCGTCCTGGTAGCCGGTTATAACGCAGGCTTCCGGCGGGCCTATGATGCCAAGGGCGATGACCGGGTATCCTGCATCGATCTCCCTGCAGATGAAGTCCATGTAATCCTCTTTTTTCGTTTCCGGCATGCGGCGGAGGAACTTAAACTCCCGCTCCATGGCACGCATACCGCAACGAAATACTTTTAGCGGATCATCAAAAGTGAAGATAGCATCCACATTGCCGCCATCCCAACAGGCGGTATTCCAGACAAGCCGGAAAGCGGCGCCGCTCTCGGCCATAGCCCGGGTGTAGTCAACGCGCAGCCCCAGATACTTTGCGCAGGATTGGATGCACATGGGAAAAGGAGTACATCCGTCCTGACCATAGGCTACTTTTGGTACGCCGTATAAAATTGCATTGTTCTGTTTATCCATTTAATTTCCTCAACTTTCTTTTTTCAATATGTCTGTCTATGCCATGCTGCTGTCACCGCCATCCTCCCATCTCCTCGGAAGCGACGCGCCGTATACCCCCGCACAAAGTCGAACCCGGGCAAGCACAGGGGCCTCGGCGCGAAACTGGGAGGGGGTATAGTCGGTATGCCGTCGGAAAGCCCGGGAGAATACGGTTCTGCCGGAGAATCCGTAATGCAAGGCAATGTCAAGAATTGTTCTGTCCGTGTCCAGAAGCTCTTGGGCGGCATTGGCAATCCTGCGCTCCTGCACATACCGGGACAGTGACTTTCCGGTACACTTTCGAAACACATCTCTGATATGCGCCAGAGAAAAACCAGTCTGACGCACAAACTCTTCCATAGGAATTTCCTCCTGTACATGGCTTTCCACAAAGGTACACACAGACCAGATCAGAATGTAGTGGTTCATATGGTTCGCTGTTCACCTCCCGTTCCTATTGCTTCGAAGCAGTTTCAGTATAACACAGTCCTGAATTTGCTGCGCAACGATTTTGAGGAATTTGCTTTTTGAATGATAAAATCCTTAACTTGTGGAATTTGATACAGAATACTAATGATATGTATTTTGGTTACCGTCGTCAGTATGAGGGACAGGCAATGTTTGGATTGCAGCGAATTGTCTAAAAACGAAGCAAATCTAAATTCCTGTTTTTGGATTTGCTGTATAAATCATTTGCAGATACACATAATATATGCAGAGCCAAAAACAATCATTCAGGAGGAGTTATGATGAAAGTGCGAGTTAATGGTAAGAAACTTATCTTAATCGGTCTGCTGGCGGCCTTTATGTGTACGGCGGCAGCATGTACCAGAAACAAGGATAACAATAACGATCCCAGCGACATGGCCGGGAACCAGACCACCGGCGAGAGCAATACAGGTTCCACAGCCAACAATGGCAATTCCGGAGCCGTGGCCGGTAACAACGGCAATACTTCCGGGTCTATAGCCGACGATAACAACAGCAATTCCACCACGGATTCCGCCATGGGCGGCAGCGATGACATCAACGCCGGCAGCAACGGCAGTGCCGCAGACGGTTCTACGGATGGCTCTACGGACGGCTCTACCGTAGGCGATGGCGGCAGCGGAGTGGGCGGCGCCATAGATGACGCGGCAGACGATGCGGGCAATACCGTAGGCGGCATCGTCGACGATGTGGCAGACGGGGTAAATGACCTCATCGACGACATGACCGGAGACAACACCGGGGATACGTCCGACTCTGCTCTGGGCAACGGAAATGCTAACGGCAACGGTTCAGCCGGAAACAATGCCGGCACCGTCACGGGCACTACCGGAAGCGGAACCGGCACCGGCACCGGCGCACACTGATCTTCAAACATCAAAAGGCCACAGGTATATTTCTCCTGTGGCCTTTTTGGAAATCAGATCTGTCCGTCGATCACATGGCTCATATCGTACAGGCCCGCAGGCTTCCCTGCCAGGAATTTGCCTGCCTGCACCGCGCCCTTGGCAAACACTGCCTTGGAATAAGCACTGTGGGAAAAGGTAATTACCTCGTCCTCCCCGGCAAAAATCACATCATGCTCTCCCACAATGGTCCCGCCCCGGACGGCACTGATACCTATTTCCTTTTTATTCCGCTTTTCCCTTCTCCCGCTTCTGTCGTAAATATATTCGCCGGTATTGCCCAACTCCTCATTGATGGAATCCGCCAGGGCCAGCGCCGTTCCGCTGGGAGCGTCCACCTTCTGGTTGTGATGTTTCTCTACGATCTCCACATCAAATCCCGCTGGAACCAGCACCCCGGCCGCCTCTTTCAGCAGCTTCAGAAGCAGATTGATGCCCAGGGACATATTGGCAGACTTGAGTACCGCCACTTCCCGGGAGACCTCCTCCACCCTGGCAAGCTGCTGAGGGCTGAGGCCTGTGGTACACAATACGCAGGGGAGCCTGCGGGCCGCGCAGTAGTCCAGCAGCCGGTCCACCGCCGGGGCCGCAGAAAAGTCGATCAGCGCATCCGCCTCCACATCACAGGCGCTTATGTCCGTGAATACCGGATAGGGATTATGTCCGTCGTCCCGCATATCAATGCCTGCCACCAGTTCCGCCTCCGGGTCCTGTGCCACGATGTTGCTGATCACCTGGCCCATCTTGCCGTTACATCCATGCATAATTAATCGAATCATTTTCGTTTCCTTTTCCCCATTCCCGCATACCGCAGGCAAGCCTGCGATGCCGCGTCAATCTAAATTTCCCGTTCCCCGGATCCTGTCAGTCCAGGATGCCGTATGCCCGCATGGCTTTCTCCAGCCTGGCCGCGTTTTCCTCCTCCATATCCGTCAGGGGAAGCCGCAGGGAACCTGCGCCCAGGCCCATCAGATTGAGCGCCTTCTTGACCGGAATGGGATTCACCTCACAGAACAACGCGCTGCACAGTTCCATGGCCTCCAACTGCATCCGACAGCTTCCCTCCACATCCCCGGCAAAAAACTTCGCACAGATCTCGTGGGTCTGGCGGGGGGCTACATTGGATAATACAGAAATCACACCCTTGCCGCCCAGAGACAAAACGGGAACAATATGGTCGTCATTGCCGGAATATATGTCCACACTGCCCCCGGCAAGAGCGGCAAGCTGACCGATCTGCGAAATATTGCCGCTGGCTTCCTTCACCCCCACGATATTCTCACAGTCCCGGCACAGGCGCACAATGGTCTGGGGCAGAATGTTGCCGCCCGTGCGGCTGGGCACATTGTACAGCAGGATGGGAGTTTTCACAGAGTCCGCCACCTTCTTGAAATGGGTGTACAGGCCGTTCTGGGTGGCTTTGTTGTAGTAAGGGGATACCAACAGAAGGCCATCCACGCCGTACTTTTCCGCCTCCTGGGACAGATAGACGGCGGTATCCGTGCAGTTGGAACCGGTACCTGCGATCACGGGAATCCTGCCCTTTACCACCTCCACACAGTGCCGGATCACATCCAGATGTTCCTCATGGCTCATGGTGGATGCCTCTCCCGTAGTCCCGCAGACGATGATGGCATCCGTGCCCTCTCTGATCTGGAACTCCACCAGTTCCGTAAATTTCTCGTAATTCACGCTTCCGTCCCCATGCATGGGGGTCACAATCGCCACTCCCGCTCCAGTGAATATTGCCATACTCTTTCCTCCATTCCGCTGCCTCAGCAGCACCACGCCTGCCCGCCGGCTTATTTCCGCAAAAAAAAGCCGACACCCATGCGCCGACGAACCATATCACGAAATGCTTCCTGATATTATACGATAGCGCCCCATCCAGATACTCAGATGACAGTCATGCAGTTATTCACTGCACACCCAAGGCTCCAGCCCGCAGCAGGCCGGTCCTTTCGGCGTATGTCCCTTTCCTTCCCCTTCCCCTGTGCCTGCCACATCCGGGGGAGTACTCTTAAAATACGCAACCTCTATCTTATTTTCAATATCATAGCATTGCCCTATGTTTTTGTCAATGAAAATTGGCTTATTTTTGTCAAAATGGAAGAGGCGGCAGCGGATTTGCCCCTGCCATCACCCGTATATATGTAGATGCCTCCTCAGTCCATGTTCTTCCCCCTGCAGCCCGCAGACCGGTCTGCGGCATTGTCCAATAAGAGCTGAAAATAAGCCGTCCTACAGAGGCTGTTGCTGTTCCTCCTCCGTCTCCACAAGTTCCATCTTGCTCACGGACACCTCAAAGGCAACCCTCTTTTCCGCATGCTCCTCGTCCAGCTTCTTCATGTACTCCCGGCTCTGAATCCGGCCCCAGATGGCACAGCGCTCCCCCACATGAAAACTGCTGGCATAGCGGGCATTCCTTCCCCAGCAGATACAGGGAATGTAGTCCGACTTACCGTAAGGGCGGTTTACCGCCAGCAGCACATCGGCAATCTCCCTTCCCAGCGGCGTCTTGCGGTAAATGGGTTCCTTACAAATATAGCCATCCAGATAGATCTGATTGGTCTTGGAACTCTCCTCGATCTCCTCCACAAAATCGATCTCCCTGGCGAAAACAGACAATACCAGACGGTTCTTGCGCTCCTCATGACGGTTGTAGGAGCGGAACTGGCCGTTCACGCAGATATTTTTCCCCTTATAATCCGCGTTCACGTCAATCAGTCTCTCCGAGACCATCAACGGAATAACGTCAAAACTCTCGCTGAGCCTCTGTACCTTCACGTCCACCATGTAGAATCCTTCCCCAAAGATCTCATGGCTGTAGGCAAAATCACTGATGATTTCCCCCATCACGGTGACCTGGTTGTTTTCGATTACCTTATCTGTCATTTTGTGTTCTCCCTTCTTACACATTAAGAAATTTTTCCGGCACAGTTACGCCTATAATGTAATATATTTATACCGCATTTTTCCACATTTGAGAAGTACTTTTCAACAAAAAATTTCGACTAAAATTTCAATATTCTTTTATTGCGCCTCTATTAAATTAGTGATATACTGTAACGGTTTGAGGAATATTAAAGATAAAACAGGCGCCGGAAAAGGACTGCAAAACCGGCATCGGAGAGGAAATTTATGAAGCAAAAAAGAGAAGATATACGGAATGTGGCCATCATCGCCCACGTGGATCACGGCAAGACCACTTTGGTGGACGAACTGCTGAAACAAAGCGGCGTTTTCCGGGCCAATCAGGAAGTGGCCGAGAGGGTTATGGACTCCAACGACATCGAGCGGGAAAGGGGCATCACCATTCTGTCCAAGAATACCGCCGTCACCTATAAAGACACCAAAATCAACATCATCGACACACCGGGCCATGCGGACTTCGGCGGCGAGGTGGAGCGGGTGCTGAAGATGGTGAACGGGGTTATTCTGGTGGTGGATGCCTTCGAGGGAGCCATGCCCCAGACCAAGTTCGTGCTGCGCAAAGCCCTGGAGTTAAAGCTGCCCGTCATTGTCTGCATCAACAAGATTGACCGTCCCGAGGCGCGGCCAAACGAGGTGATCGACGAGGTATTGGAGTTGTTTCTGGAGCTGGACGCCGATGACGCCCAACTGGACTGCCCCTTCGTGTTTGCCTCCGCCAAGTCCGGCATCGCCTCCCTGGAGGCAGACCAGCCGGGCACGGATATGACGCCCCTGTTTGAAACCATACTGGACTATATCCCCGCTCCGGAGGGAGATCCCGAAGCCGGGACCCAGGCGCTGATCAGCACCATCGACTACAACGAATATGTGGGGCGCATCGGCGTAGGCAAGGTGGACAACGGTGTCATCCGGGTAAATCAGGAGGTGGTGATCGTCAATCACCATGAACCGGACAAGCAGAGCAAGGTAAAGGTCAGCAAACTCTATGAGTTTGACGGACTGAACAAGGTGGAGGTAAAGGAAGCCGGCATCGGCTCCATCGTGGCCATTTCCGGCATCGCCGACATCCACATCGGGGACACCCTCTGCTCTCCCGATGCCATAGCGCCCATCCCTTTTCAGAAGATCAGCGAACCCACCATCGCCATGCATTTCATGGTCAACGACTCCCCGCTGGCAGGCCTGGAGGGCAAGTTTGTCACCAGCCGCCATATCCGGGACAGGCTGTTTCGGGAGTTGAACACGGATGTTTCCCTGCGGGTGGAGGAAACGGAATCCACGGATGCGTTCAAGGTATCCGGCCGGGGCGAACTGCATCTGTCCGTACTCATCGAGAACATGCGCCGGGAAGGATTTGAATTCGCCGTGAGCAAGGCGGAAGTGCTGTTTCGGACGGATGAGGCCGGACACAGGCTGGAGCCCATGGAACTGGCTTACATTGATGTGCCCAACGAGTATGCCGGAGCCGTCATCGAGAAACTGGGCCAGCGAAAGGGCGAACTGCGGAACATGGGCTCCATCACCGGCGGTACTTACACCCGGCTGGAGTTCTCCATCCCCTCCAGAGGCCTCATCGGCTACCGGGGTGAATTCATGACCGACACCAAGGGCAATGGCATCCTTAACACCGTGTTTGACGGCTACGGCCCCTATAAAGGGGATATCGCCTACAGAAAACAGGGTTCCCTGATCGCTTTCGAGGCTGGAGAATCCATCACCTACGGGCTGTACAACGCCCAGGAGAGAGGCATCCTGTTTATCGGCCCCGGCGAGAAGGTATACAGCGGCATGGTGGTGGGCCAGACCGGCAAGAGCGAGGATATCGAGATCAATGTGTGCAAGAAAAAGCAGCTTACCAACACCCGCTCTTCCAGCGCGGACGAGGCCCTGCGGCTCACGCCTCCCAAGGTCATGAGCCTGGAGCAGGCCCTGGACTTCATCGACACCGACGAACTGCTGGAGATCACCCCTTCCACTCTGCGGATCCGCAAGAAAATCCTGGATCCCACCCTGCGTAAAAGGGCCAACAATAAGAAATAAGCATATAAAAGGAGCCGCTGTGAATCACGCCGGCTCCTTTTCGCATACAAATGTATCCCCTTTAATCTTCATATTTAAAGTAATCAAAATCCGCGCTCTTGCGGCAGCCACAGCCGCCGTTGTTGGCATAGATACCCACCAGAGTGCCGGTGTGGCGCTTGGGATCATCGGGGACGCCTTCATCGCAGAGATAGATGCAGTTTTCCAATACCCCCACGCTCTGCCAGTCCTGTCCGTCATAGCTGTAGTAAAAACTGCGGGTCAGCTTTTCCACCACCACTTTCAGATAGACCGGGGCCTCTTTCACCTCCGGAATCTCTGCCATCAGTTCTTCGCCGTGATTCCGATTGATCACCAGTTGGATCTTACGCCCTCCTTCATAGCACAGAGCGCAGCGAACATAGGTGGCCGTACTGTAATAGCAGGTCAGGCCCGCCTGTTCCCCGTCATGATCCGGGTAATATTCCAGCCGGGTCTCCGCTCTGTAGGACAGTTCCTGTTCCCGGCGAAGCAGAGTGTTCTTGGAACGGATCTCATTAAGCTGTCCGTCTCTGGTCCAGATACGGAAATATCCCGGCCGCTCCGTCAGAGACCAGGAGCCATTGTCCGGGTTTCGTACAAACTCCCACTCCAGATTCAGCCTGGCTTCATTGAAATCGTCAAACAGATTTCTCTCAAATACACACTCCGGCAGATCCGGGGCCGTCTGCTCCAGGCTGGGGCCCCTGCCCCCGTTGATGGTCAGCCAGCCGTCTTCGGTCCACTGCACCGGATCCAGCGCAGACTCCCTTCCCACTGTGGTATAATGTCCCTGATTGGGCCTGCCGCAGAGATAGTAACACCACCATTGTCCGTTCTGATCCTGCACCAGCTTGCCATGGCCGCAGCGCTGGATGGGGGCCTGGGGATCCGTCTGCCGCATCACCGGGTTGTGGGGAGAATTCTCATAGGGGCCGTACATATTTTTGCTGCGGGCCATATTGATGCCGTGCCCATAGCCTGTGCCCCCCTCCGCCACCATGGCGTAATAATAGCCGTCCTTTTTCAGCAGATGAGGCCCTTCGGAGCAGCGCTCCCCCGTGCCGTCCCAGGCCGTCCTCATCTCCCCGGCCACCTGCAGACTGTCCCCGCTCAGGGGCACGGCCTGCGCCGCCTTGGCAATGATCATGTACCGGCTGCCGTCCTCCTCCACAAAATGGGAGGGGTCAATATTGTCCACTTCCAGGCAGACGGGCTTGCTGTAGGGCCCTTCTGGCCGGTCGGACACCATCACCAGCTGCCTGCGCATCACATTGTTGTCCCGCTTGCCATCCGCATTGAGCCGCAGCGTGGCAAAGATATAGAACCTGCCCTCCACATAGGAGATATCCGGCGCCCAGATCCCGTGGGAATCCCTGATATCGCTGATGTCCAGCCACTCCGGGTTGCTGATGGCATGGCCCACGATATGCCAGTGCACCATATCCCTGGAATGGGATATGGGAATGGCCGGGAAATACTGAAAACTGGAGTTTACCATATAGTAGTCATCCCCTACCCGGATCACGGACGGATCCGGGAAAAAGCCCCTCTGCACCGGGTTGTGATACACTCTTTGTTCGCTCATCGCTCTCCTCCTGTTATAGTTCCGCAACATGCTGTTTTAGTTCCGCATTTTCCCCTGTTTCCCCTGTTTACGCTAAGATGCTGTACTGCATCCATTCATAGAGAAGTTCCGTCCCCTCCGTGATCTCCGGCGGCAGCAGCGCCCGGGCCACCAGTTTGAGGTCATCGGATTCCTGGTCAATGCGTTTCAGCCGGGCATAGTCCCCATCTATGCTCACCACCCGATACCGAAATGAATTCATGATTCCCTTCCTCCCTCCGGCTTCCTGCTGCGCAGGAATGCTGTGACGAACACCGCCGAAGAATTCCAGTAGATGGTCATCTCGTTCAGGGAATAGCACTCCTCCCTGTCCAGATAGCATTTCATGGGGGGCGTGCCTGCCGGGATCATCCGTATGGCCAGTTCATCTCCGGGCCTTCCGTTGGGGCCGCCGGATACCCATCCCGCCATGGGAGCGTCTATGCCGTCCGCCGCCGTGGTGCGCAGATGGGGATACCGATAAGCATGTTCCCCAAATCCTGTGACAAAACTGTATCCCGTGATGTTTTTGCCCAGCAGATAATCGGTCTGGGCCTGGATTACCTCCCGATAACGAGCCCTGGAGGAAGCCGCCTGCTCTCCCGGTATTTCGCAGGCCAGAGCCAGCAGAATCCCTCTGTTGGTCACTACCATATTGCTGCCCCAGCAGAAATCTTTCGCCTCCATGGCCATGCCGAACGCATTCCGGGTACTCAGACATACCAGCCGATCTGCCTCTGCCAATACGGCCTCCCGGAAGACTCCCAGGATTTCTTCTCCTGCGGTTTTTTCGGAATCTGTCAATACCGCCAGAGCAGCAAAGCCGGCCACATCCGTCCAGCCGAAATCCGTCACTCCAAGGCCGGTGTCCAGAATCTTGCGCAGCTCGTCTCTGTATGTCCCCACATTTTCCCCTTTGCGGGCCGCCAACAGCATCATCTCCGCCGCCGCCCACAGACGTTCGTCCGCGTCCGCCCTGTCTCCGTATTCCCCGGTGTTGCTGCCCTCCGGGTTGGTAAATAAAAGCGGCTCCGGATTCTTTTCAAGCCACTGCCAGGACAGCCTCGCCGCTCCTTCCATGCGGTCCGCAAAAGCCTGGTCCACGCTGTGATACACCCCCGAAGCCAGCGCCATGCAGGCACAGAAATCCGCCACAGCCAGGGAAGAGACCGAATAGGCGTAGAAGGGATCCTTATCTTCCTCCGGCATGACAAAAGGCGCATGGCTCCACGCCGTCAGTTTATGATACACGCCGCCGTCTTCCCGCTGCATTTTCAGCATCCATTCCAACTCATACCGACATTCGTTTAACACATCCGCCGCACCATTGCCGCTCTCGGGAATGTTCAGTTTTTCTTCAAAGGCTCTGGGATACATTTTGTAAGCATACAGCAGATGGCCTACGGTCACCGCCCCAGGAGTGATATAACGTCCATAATCTCCGGCATCGTGCCAGCCGCCCCGGGCTTCCAGAGTCTGCCCCTCCTCCCCGTAGATCCGGCTGTCCGCCATATGGCAGGCCGCATGAATGTAGGGACCTGCGTATTTTTCCTCCAACGCACAGCCGCAGCGCTGAAAGTAAAGGGCTTTGACCATGGCATTATGTACTCCGGCATACACATCCTTTCCGATTTCAAAAGTGTCGCTGTGCTCTCCCTGTCCGTCCTCCAGATAATATTTTCCGGCCGCCCGCACACTGCCGAAGTCCAGTGGATATAATGTCTCCCCGCACAGAGGGTCCTGGACCGCAGTCCCCGTCTCTCCCTGCCAGGCCTCCTCTCCGGCCGCATTTTTCAGTACATAACTGCCCGGCCGGGACACTACCGCTTTTTTGCCGAGGGCATCCGCTTCATACCCCACCTGATTAACCATGATCGCCATACCCATATCCTCCTGTCGCAATTTCGCCGGTTCTCTGCCGGCGCCGCTCTTGCTATAAAGTCAGTATAGCAAAAAAAAGGTCGCTTGAGAAGCCCTCAGTCTCGAAACCTTGCGCCCCGGAAATATCTATCTCCCCCTTCTCCAGCAGACTTTTAACCTGACTTCGAGATAATCCTAACACCATGGCAATCTGTTTTTCCCAGCGGATACTCAGTTGATATGGGTTCTTTATGGTGATTTCGATCCGATCTCCAAAACTGCTGTTTTCTATGGTTTCGTGCTTCTTTATTTTTCCCATACATTTCCGCATGCTGCTCATTATTGTCTAAAAAGCATGTCATCCGTAAAAGTTTCTTCACGGTGACTTTCCAATTCGCCCTTATCCGGCATATTCCACAAACGCTCAGATATCTTTCTGCTATAGTCCATAAATCGATCTCCTTTTCTGGTTGTTTCTTTGTGGTATAGCGTAACATATTTCAATCCCGCCTTCCACCTCATGCATTTTTGTTACCAAATATGAACCAATACCGGGTATCAACTCCTATTTTGCTGGTTATGCTTTTTATCGCAAACAAAGCAGTTGTGTATACCCAGTCTCAGGAGTAGAATTATAATCTAAAGTACGTTTGTGTTTATGGTATTTCCGGTCAAGAAAAAAAATCCGTTTTGTACTAAAATGATATTCAGAAGGGGGGGACGCATTTGAGCAAGTCTAACGCAATCAATGGCTCCATCGACTTTATTGAAAGCCGTTTGACCGAAGCCATAGATCTAGCTGAGTTGGCACAGCAGACATTTTTCTCGAAAACGCATTACCAACGGCTGTTTCGTGCCATTGTTGGCGAACCTGTGATGGAATATGTAAAAAATCGTCGGTTACAGCTTGCCTGTCGTGATGTGCAGGCAGGAAGCATCGGAATTTTAGATATTGCCCTTAAATATGGCTATGGTTCTCACGAAGGATTCACCCGGGCGTTTAAGGCGTACTTCGGCGTAACCCCCTCCGAATACCGTAAATGTAGTAATCCAAACGAAACGGAGGCAGACGTAATGTTATCGAACGAACTATTAAACAGGATTGGACAAAATGCAGAAAAAACTTCCGCAATACTAAGCAATTTCATCGAGGAAGCGGAAAAGCTGGTTTCTCTCACAAATAAAACGGCAGAGTCAGCAGGTGAGAAAGGCGCGGCAGCGACCATTGTCGCTAATGGGTTGAGTCATCTTGCTCAGCGCATGGGACAGCTTAGGAATGAGGCTGTAAGGAACTTGACAGCAGGGGGTAGGTCCTCTTTTGAAATGTTTGACAGGATATATGCCTTGATCCGCTGCATTGACGACGGGGTTTTCCAGATGCATCTGCTGCGCTTCTTTTGCGGCATTGAAATGGGGCGCATTTCCCCGCCCAAAGACCAATTTGAGGCGATTGATGCAGACTATGCCAAGTTATGCAGTGAATTTGCGGGCAATAAGGAACACATGATTGCCTTAATGAACGAAGCGGTTGAACTGCTCAATGAGGACATTAAGCAGGAAGCTGCAAATTGCATGGAAACCTGTATCAAAGAGGTGAACAAAGCCATTGAGATCGGCGAGAGCACTGCGGCCTCGGCACATGCCGCCGCCAAATCGTTGAACCACCGCGGCAGAGCATTCTTTCATATTGCCAAAGAGGTAAGCGCAGGCATAGACATGTTAAAAAATGTGACCGAGGATTTCAATATTCTCCAGGATAATGCTCTCCAGAATTTATCAACTGCCCTTTCTCAATTAGCCAACATTGTTTACAGTATGAACATCCATGGTTTCAACGCTTCCGTTGAAGCCGCCAGAGCAGGCAATCCCGCCGAATGCCTGGCTGCCGCCGAAAAGATAGCGCAATTTACGGAGGTTTTGCAAACCACTTACCGGCAATGTGAAACTCTGTGCAGCGAATATGGGCGCCTAACGGAATTAACAAAACGAAACGGCCCGCAATGTAAGCAGGCTCTTACCGAAAAGCATATTGATGACATCCTTTTTCAAAGCAGAATCGTATCGTCACAATTCGCGCTCGAATCGGAACGCATCAATCGCGAAACATTCCGTGCTCTTGCTCAGACTGCCGTTACAGCCGACACAAATTTGATGAAAACCCGGAATGTCGCAGAATACCGGGAAGCTATTGCAAAATTCCTTCAAGCATTAAACAGGGAAATTTCCACATTGGAAATTGGCGGCAGTTTTGCCTATTTGGCTAAGGAATATGAGAACTTTCTGAAACACATTTGATCCGGAAATCCACAAAATACCCTCCGCAGCAACGACGAAAAACGTTGCTGCGGAGGTTTAAATAAATTCATCCAATATCTTCCGGGACCATGCTCTCCCAGCGATGCCTTGGGCAGGCGTTTTTGTTCATGGCGGCCCTCAGTTCCACATAACAGCCGCAGACACGGCACATGCCTTCCAGCAGCAAGTCGCAGTCCTTGCATACCGCAAGCCGTTCCTCGTAGACCGCTTCCGGCGCTTTTAATTCCGGTTCAATATTGGCTATATATTCCTGCAGATTTTTAAAATATTCCTCCTGACCTGCCATTTCCCTTGTCAGGCATTTCCGGCAATATCTCCGGGATTGGGAATCTTCCATCTTATCATACCTCGCATATCCTTTTCAAACCTTCTCATTTCTCCAAACGGCTCACCGATTACCCCAAGCTCCCCATTCGGAATGCACCATACAAAAAAAGCAGGAACGTCTGTCTTACGAGACTTTCCCGCCTTTTCCGCAACGTGCGTTAGAGGATTCGAACCCCCGACCTTTTGGTCCGTAGCCAAACGCTCTATCCAGCTGAGCTAAACGCACATTCGCTGCAGGTTCTCCCTGCAACATTGATTATTCTACTAAGTTTTACCGCAAATGTCAATAGTTTTTTCTAATTTTTTTCGTTTCTTCGTTCAAATTCTCCACTATAGCGGTTACTTCAGAAACCATTTCGCTGTTTCGCTCGCAGGCCTCATAGGTCTCGTTGGAATGGGCCGACACTTCCTCCGTGATGGCGGAGATGGTCTGAATGCTCTCTACAATACCGGCATTGGAGGTATCCAGGCTTTCCACTGTCTCCCTCATGGCGCTGGTCTGCATACTGATTTCCTTTGTCCTCCCGGCAATCCTTTCAAAACTGCCCAGCACCCTGCTGGCTGTGACGGCATGGGATTTATTGCTGTCCGTCACCAGGTCAACGGCCGCGGACACCTCTTTCAACTCCGCATTAATGTTATGGATCAATTCCGTGATGCTGACGGTGGCAGACTTGGTCTGGTTGGCCAGGGAAGAAATCTCCCCTGCCACCACCGCAAATCCTTTTCCCGCGTCTCCCGCTCTGGCCGCCTCGATACTGGCATTCAGGGACAACAGGCTGGTCTGGTTGGTGATGCCGGTGATCATCTCAATAATGGTATTCATCTTCTCCGTCTGCGCATTCAGATCCTCCATCCTGCTGAGCACGGTATCATTGGCCGCTATGGACTTTTGTACCTGATCTGCCATGGCGTCTATATCTTTCCGGCCCTCCCGGATCATCTCTGCCGCATCGTCCACGCCCCGGTCTATGGTCTCCGCATTCTCCTTTACCCGGGCGATATGCTCTTGAATCTCCCCGGTGCGGGCCATCTGCTGCTGTACGGAATCCGCCGTCTCCGTGCTGCCCTGAGTCACTTCCTTCATGGAGTCCTTGATATGGATAACCGACTGGTCCAGCTTCTCCATTTTCTCCGTCACCTGCCCGATTCCCTGGCTGATCTGCCCTGCCAACTCCAGGGTGTCGCTGAGCATCTGGGTGGACTTATCCTTCTCCGCGTTCAGATTAGCCAGCTTCTGCTTGTTAAGTTTGTTCAGACTCATGGTGGTCATAACGCAGAAAACGGCAATCAGCGTAATGCTGGCCACCCGGATCTCCACATCCGCAATCTGTTCGGGCGCATAACCCACCGTCACGGCCACATATACAATATCCAAAATATTAAACAGGCAGAGAGTTCCGCCGAACAGGGCCGTATAACGCACGTCCGAGTACAGGAGCAGTACCACGAACATGGGGATCGCATATACGAAATTGGTAATGCTGTTGGCCGTAAAAATTGCAAATATATACAGGATGCCATAACACACGGCTATGATATGCATAATGAGACCGCTGTCCGGATTCCTTTTGTACAGCACCCATTCCACGATCACGGGCACAAGACATATGGCTGCAAATATGCATATGTACCCCACCGTCCTGGCGCCCTTGAGCAATTCCACCAGGTAGGCCAAGGCAAGCACCGCATCAATTATTGTATGGCACACCACAGCCATTCGGTTGATATAAGCCTTCTCTGACAGTTTCATTTTCAACCTCCTAAATCATTCCCTTTAAAGGAAAGTGCAATTCTTTCATTGTTATAACACATTTTCCGCAAAAATAATATGTCAATTTTGTCTTTTTTTCTGCTATTTTTGTCTGGCGGGAATCAGCAAAACAAATGCCGGGAAAACCCCTTTGAGGCTTTCCCGGCAATCCCGCACCGGCTTATGTATGCATCACGGCTCAATAACCTGCCTTTATCTTCTTTGTTTCCTCGTTCAGGCTCTCCACGATGCCCGTCACCTCCGTTACCATGCCGCTGTTCCTCTCGCAGGCTTCATAAGTCTCATTGGAATGGGCCGACACCTCCTCCGTGATGGCGGAGATGGTCTGGATGCTCTCCACAATGCCGGAATTGGCGGCCTCCAGACTGTCCACTGTCTCCCGCATGGCGCTGGTCTGTCGGCCGATGCTCCCTGTCATCTCCGCGATCTGCTCAAAACTGCCTCGCACTTCCCTGGCCGTGGCCGCATGAGACTTGTTGCTGTCGGTCACCAGGTCGATGGCCTCAGACACTTCCTTGAGTTCCGCATTGATATCCCGAATCAGTTCCGTGATACTGACGGTGGCGGACTTGGTCTGGTTGGCCAGAGAGGAAATCTCCCCCGCCACCACCGCGAAGCCCCTTCCCGCCTCCCCTGCCCTGGCGGCCTCGATGCTGGCGTTCAGAGACAGCAGGCTGGTCTGATTGGTGATGCCGGTGATCATCTCAATGATGGTGTTCATCTTCTCCGTCTGTACGCTCAGATCCTCCATCCTGCTGAGCACAGTGTCATTGGCCGCTATGGACTTTTGCACCTGTTCTGTCATGGCGTCTATATTTTTCTGCCCGTTCCGAATCATCCCCGCCGCATCGTCCACCCCCCGGTCTATGGTCTCCGCATTCTCCTTTACCCTGGCGATATGATGCTGTATCTCCTCGGTGCGGACCATCTGCTGCTGTACGGAATCCGCCGTCTCCATGCTGCCCTGGGTTACTTCCTTCATGGAACCCCGGATATGTAATACCGACTGGTCAAGCTGCTCCATCTTCTCCGTCACATGCTCAATCCCCTGGCTGATCCGCCCTGCCAGCTGCAGGGTACTGTTGAGCATCTGGGTGGACTTATCCTTTTCCGCGTTCAGATTGGCCAGCTTGCCCTTGTTCAGTCTGTTTAAATATACAGTGGTCATAACACAGAACAAAGCGATCAGGATAATGCTGGTGGTGCGGATCTCCACATCCGCGATCTGGTCAGGGGCATATCCCACCGTAAGCGCCTTATATACCACATCTAATATGTTCATCAGACAGAGCGTCCCACAGTACAGAACACTGAAACGCACATCAGAATACAGGAGCAGAACCACGAACATGGGAACCGCGTACACGAAGTTGGTGACGCTGTTGGCCGTGAAAATGGTAAATACATATAATATGCCATAGAACACGCCGATCAGATGCATAATGAGACCGCTGTCCGGGTTCTTCCTGTACAGCAGCCACTCCATCACCACCGGCAGAATACACAATGCCGTAAAGACACATATATAGCCCACAGTCCTGGTACCCTTGAACAATTCCAGCATATAGGCCAGGGCCAGCGCTGTGTCGATGATGGTGTGGCATAAAATTGCCGCCTTATTGATGTACGCCTTTTCTGATACTTTCATTTTTATACCCCTCCGCGCGCTGCTGCGCGCACTTAAATTAATAGTTGAATACGCATTTTTATTCAACCTTTCCCCTTCTTTCATAAAATCCATTTCTCTGCGGCCTGCGCAAATACGTTATCTTATGTAGGATAATACCGTTTTGGAATGCACGGTTATGCTATCTGATTTGTAAATAGTACTTTTGCATTATATCACACTTTTATAAAAAAAACTAGAATAAACAGGAATATCTCTGTTATTTTTTGAGGAATGTGCTATAATGGTAAAGGCATTTCAGAGCCGGGCTGCCCCCCGGCAAACCTTAAAAATAAAGAGTCTGAGAATATGCGGAACTAAAACATGGAGGTATATATGCTGCAATTAGAGAACCTCTCCTTCCAGGTGGCGGACGCGTCCGCCTCTCAGAAAGAGATTATCAAAAACCTGAATCTCACCATCGGCGATCACCGCTTCATCGTGATCACCGGGCCAAACGGCGGAGGCAAGTCTACCCTGGCCAAACTGATCATGGGCATTGAAAAGCCCACCGGCGGCCGTATCCTTTTTAACGGACAGGATATCACGGAATTTTCCATCACCCAGAGAGCCGGAAGCGGTATCAGTTTTGCGTTCCAACAGCCGGTACGCTTTAAGGGAATCAAGGTCAAGGACCTGATCACCCTCTCTGCGGGAAGCAGCCTCTCCACCGCCGGGGCCTGCGAATATCTGTCCAAAGTTGGTTTGTGCGCCCGGGACTATATCAACCGGGATGTGGACGCCAGCCTGTCCGGCGGGGAACTGAAGCGCATTGAAATCGCCACCGTCCTGGCCCGGAACACCCCTTTGTCGGTGTTTGACGAGCCGGAAGCGGGCATTGACCTGTGGAGTTTCAACAATCTGATCAAGGTATTTGAAGAACTGCATGACACCGACACCCACCGTTCCCTGCTCATCATTTCCCACCAGGAGCGCATTCTCAATATCGCGGACGAAATCGTGGTGATCGCCGACGGCCGGGTGAAGGCCCAGGGGCGCAGAGAGAACATCCTGCCGGAACTGCTGCAGGACACCGGCAGCTGCCGTTTTTATCAGGAAGTGCAGGAATAATATTATGCGGAAAACGCGTGAGATTCTATTTGGGAGGTAAGTGAGATGGACGCAATACAGAAAGAATTGCTTAATCAGGTGGCGGGACTGCACGAGATGCCCGCCGGCGCCTATAACATCCGCGCCGACGGCGAATCCGTGGCCCGAAGCACCACTGCCCATATCGACATAGTCACCAAGACGGACAAACCGGGCATAGATATCGTGATAAAACCCGGGACGAAAAACGAAAGCGTGCACATCCCGGTGCTGCTGAGCCAAAGCGGATTGACCGAGATGGTCTATAACGATTTCTACATCGGGGACGACTGCGACGTGACCATCGTGGCGGGCTGCGGTATTCACAACAGCGGTGATCAAATGTCCCGGCACGACGGCGTGCACAGCTTTTATGTGGGCAAAAATTCCCATGTGAAATATGTGGAGAAGCACTATGGTTCCGGCGAAGGCTCCGGAGAGCGGATCATGAATCCCCAGACCGTGGTGGAACTGCAGGAAAACAGCTTTATGGAACTGGAGACCGTGCAGATCCGGGGGGTGGATTCCACCAAACGTTCCACCCGGGCCACCCTGGGGGACGGAGCCAAGATCATCGTCACCGAAAAACTGATGACTCACGGGAAGCAGTATGCAGAAACCTCCTTCGACGTGGACTTAAACGGAGAGGGCTCCAGCGCCAACGTGATTTCCCGGGCAGTGGCCAGGGACGATTCCCGGCAGCTTTTTCTGGCCAAAATAAACGGCAACAACCGCTGCGCGGGACATTCCGAATGCGATGCCATTATCATGGACAATGCCAGGATCAGCGCCGTTCCGGAGATCACCGCCAACCATCTGGACGCGGAACTCATCCATGAGGCCGCCATCGGCAAAATCGCCGGGGATCAGATTATCAAGCTGATGACCCTAGGACTGACGGAGGCCGAGGCAGAAGCCCAGATTGTCAACGGCTTCCTGAAATAGCCCGATTGACCTGTTAAGTCAAGGGGGCGTCTCTTTCTGGAGACGCCCCCCTATCCTGTCTGCTCCGAAATGCTTCTTACATGCCCGCCTTCTTTCTGCGCGCCCTAGAGCGTGTCTGAAAATTCATTCCCGCCATCTGCACGCCCCACTTTGCGTGATATTTGCACCAAATTCAGGTTACATAGCCCGCTATGCGCCCTTCATTTGGCACAAATCTCCCACAAATTGTGACGCACATCTGTCAGAAAGCAATTTTCAGACACGCTCTAGTCTCTGCCGGTCTCATTCAAATACATCTGCACCCGGCTGTGCAAAGCCTCCACAGCTTTTTCCAGGGATCTGTCGCCTGCAAAATAGGGTTCCAGTTCCTCATATAAAATACTCTCCAACTCCAGGGCATTGAATTTACCGGGCTGCGCCTGCTCCAGCAATTCCTCCAATGTCTCAAACTGTTCCTGACTTAAGCCATCCTCCTGCCAAGTCACAAACCCATCCCCATAAATCAGAGGAAGTTCCGATGCCTCCGCCCTATTCCGATCCTGCTCCACCAGATAGAAAATCGTACTGAGACGGACTGGCAATCCAAAACTCATCTCGCCGGACAGGCATAACCTCTGCGCCTCTTCCGTGAGCATAAACTGCAAAAATGCCCTGATACCCTCAAGTTTGTCCGTAGCCTGGTTTACATACAGGCACTCTGCCCGGACATATACGCCCTTTCTGCCGATGCTGGTGGGGTATCCCACGAAGCAGGCCTCTCCACCAAAGAAGGTCTCCGCATAGTCCAACTGGCCCGGTCTGTCCATATGAAAATCCAGTCCCGCGATTTCACCGCTCTGCAGCTTGGAAAGTACTTCCGCGGATTCATAATTTCCTCTGTCCGCATACTCTTTCACAAACTCTAGCAATTCCATAAAAGGCTGTTCGTTCAGATGACTTTCTCCGGCTTTCCAGTCTATATAAGCCGTGTTTTCATTATCGTAGAGTCCGCATTTCATCAGAATGTCATGGGCATTATATTGGGAAAAATACCAATACAGCGTCTTGGCCTCCGACTCCCCCACGGCCTGTATCATCTCCTCCACTGTCCAGGATTGGCGGTCTCCCGCTATCTCCCGGGAACATACCAGAGTGCTCAGACTGCAGGAATAGGGAATACCGTATGTGACTCCTTCCACTTTACCGTTTTCCAGCGCCGCGTTCAGAAACAGAGAAGGATCCTCAACAATCCCCTCCATCTCCCGGATATAGCCCTGTGCGGCATATTCCTCCGCCTCCAGAGGTGTCAGAAGAAACAGATCCGGCCCTTTTCCGCCAGCGATCTCCATGGAAAACCGGGGATTGGGCTCCTCCAGGCTGTCCTGAATGGTAATGTGATACAGTGAATTCTGGCGGTTAAACCGGGTGACAAGCTGCTGCAGAAATATACTCCCATGCCCGTACAAAAGGATTTCCTGTTGCTCGGATGTCTCCCCCTGCGCCAGCCGTTGCAGCGTCATAAGACACTGGGCCCCGTCCAGAGTCGCATAGCACAGTATGGTTCCGTCCTCCTCCACCCGGATGCCGTGCAGCTCCTGGGGCAGATAACCGCTGTCCCCAAAATCCAGAATCTGCCGGGGGACATCCGCCTGGACCCAGATCCCCTGGACATCGGCATAGTACAGAACACCCTCCGGCCCGCAGGCGATCCAAGACTCATAGGGCGCCACCACCTGGATGGATTCATAGGCGGACGGCTTGCCTGCGTCTTTCCAGAGACGCAGTTCTCCGGGACTGCCCCCATACCAGAGCATGTCCCCTGTCACCGGATCACAGATCCCTCCTCTCAGATAAGCATCCAGCCGCTTCTGTCCCCGGCGTTTTCCGTCACTGTCACAGGTATAGACGATTCCCTCCATATCATTGACAAAATAGAAGTCGCCCTGGGGATCCTGATACACCATGGCTTCTGCCATATCCTCCGGCCATTCCATCAGAAGAGTGCCATCTGTCCCGTCAAAATATCCCAGATAACTCTGCTCTTTCCCTTCCGCATAATAATCCGTAAGTCTCAGGAAAATCCCTTCTTCCGTGGCTCCCACCAGGGTATCAATGGTGATGTACCGCTCTGCCACCCATCCCGCTTTAGGCAACAGAATCTGTTCCCAGTTCCAGTTGTCCTCGCGGAAAATCTGTAACACGTTCTCATAGTAAAAATTGCTTTCGCTTTCATTCATAATAGCCAGAAACCGATAAATACAGCCGCTTTGGTAAACTCGTTTCCTCTCCAGTACCTGGCAATCCTCATGACCCTCCAGAATATCGCTCTCATAAAGCGCCTGGTCTGGGTTCGGAATCTCACGAAACTGTATGGAATAGTGATATTCCTGCTCCGCCTCTGATTCAGACACAGCCTGCGGCGCATCTCCGCAGGCTGTTCCCAATCCGCACAGTCCCAATGCCAGAAGCAGGCAGAATTTCTTTTTTATTGACTGTAATATGCGAACTTTCATAATCTGACCCCCTGCACTATCCACTGCTGTAACAGGATAGACATTTCTTTATGTTTTGTTTTATTGTAGCATCAATCTAGTCTGGGGTCAAGCATTCCATATTTCGACATGCCGTCTCAGGGTTTAAAAAACGCCTCCACATCCGTGGCGTAACACCATTGCCCGGATGTAAACTTTCCAAAAATATACTTGTTGGAGGCGGACTCGCACATGGTGTACAGTTTGCCATCCACCACCACAATCTCTTCGGACATGGGCGCGATCACGCCGTCCGCCAATAGAGCCGCGCTGTCCAGCGCATACAGGGGCAGTTCCATGCCCAGCAGCGCTATATTCCCCTGTAATTGCAGCCGGGATTCGTCATACTGATAGATATGGGAAAATGCCGTGCCCCAGGAAGAGGACACATAGATCCTGTCCCCATCAAAACACATGCCCTGGGCCAGATCCGGCAGGGTATAGGCTCTCACGGGCGTGGGCATGATGCCAAATTCCGCCTGCTCACTGAGGGCATATTCCACCCCCAGGGCCTGCTGATAATCCCCGGCCAGGGTGGTGTACTTGTGACTTTCCGGTGTCTGGTAGTTGGGATTACGGTAAAATTCCCCCGTCACCAGGCGATTCCCCTCCACCGCCACAAAGGCCGGTCCGATATAATCCGTCTCCGATACCGCCGTATCGAAAGTCCCCATGGCTGCCACGCTGTCTCCGTCTCCGGCGCCATAGAGATCCTCGCTGGAAAAGACCAGCAGCCTATGCTCCCCACCGTCCGCCACATAGACATAGTCTCCGTATCTGGCAATCCCTCCGGCATGGCCCGTATAGGCCGAGCCGTCCGGCAGCGCCATGCGAATGGTCTTATCGGGCTTTTTCGCCCCCGGCGCAATGATATAGATGGGCGAGGCAATGCCGTCTTTCTGATAGCCGTTCACCAGAAACCGATCCGTCTCTTCGTCATAGGCAATCCCCTGGGCCACAAACCCCCGGTTACAGTCCGGAATCAAAAACCCCCGCTCTGAAGCCTTATAATAGTCCCTCACCGGAACCCGGAAATACAGCCTGGCTCCCAACAGAACCAATGCGATCAAGGCCGCCGGAACCCCCAAGGCCCACAGCAGATAATTCCACCAGGCAAGTTTCTTTTTTGTCTTCTCTCTTTTAACCGTCATATTTTCTCCTATCGGCTTTGTCCCTTAACCAAAGACTTCCCGCACCGCTGCTTCAAACTGAGCCATATTCCCGGCTTTACGAATCTTTTTCAGAGCTCTTTCCTTTCCGGGAAATGACTCTCCGAAATAGGACCACAACTCTTTCATCCTGAATAAGGCATTCTGCTCTCCTGACATGATTTCCCGATATCCCTCCAGCAATTCCTGATGAAAGGCCCAAAGTATCTCCCGATGCTGCTTTGCAGCCGGGATCTCTTCCTGAGCCTGCCGCCCGCTCTCCCATTGCCGAAGCTGCGCTGCCAAAAAGGGGTTTTTCAGCACCCCTCTTCCCAGCATGACCCGCTGGATCTGCGGATACTTCTGCCTAAGCGCCCGGTACTCCGCCAGGCTGTGAATCTCCCCATTATAACAGATGGGGATGCTGCTTCCCGTTCGTTCCCAGCGCTCCAGAGCCAGTTCCACTCCCTCCCACCTTATGGGATGTTTATAAAAATCCCGCTGTATCCTGGGATGGATAATCAGTTCCTCCACCGGATATTTCTCATAAATCTCCAGAATTTCTTCCCAATCCTCCATATCCGACACCCCCAGGCGGGTCTTAAGGGAGATGGTCAGAGGACAGTTGGCGTAAATCTCTGCCAGGAAGGCGTCAAGCCGCCAGGTATAGCCCAGAAATCCCGCTCCCCTGCCCCGGCTGGCCACCGTGCCGGAGGGACAGCCCAGATTCAGGTTCACATGGCTATATCCCATCTGCCTCAGCCTGTCCGCTATCGCCAGAAAATCCTCCGCCCTGTTGGCCAGTATCTGGGGAATCAGCCGGGGCGGCCCGTCCACAGCGTTTCTGCCGGCATCCTGCCCCAGCAGAAATGCCGCATTATGCGCCGGAAGCACATCATTTAATTCCTTATGGTTTAAGCCCGTACTGGCGATAAAGGGGGTGTAATACCGATCCATGCCCCCAAAATATTTTCTGTATGCATTACGGTATATATAACCCGTAATCCCCTCCATGGGGGCCAGCTCATACTGCATCCTGTTGCTCCCGTTCCCGGGGTTCTTCCCCCGCCTCCTCATCCTCCAGGTCAAAAAGCTGTCCTGTGGCAAAGGGGCTGCCCACATCACATCTACCGTGGTGGTATGCCTTCTCTGCGGCCCCTTCCTCCAGCGTCTCCGAAATCTCCACCTTTATACGGCCCACACCGGCCTCTGTCATGGCGTCCAACATCTTTACCACATCTTCCGTTTGACTCATCAGGTCTACCTCCTGTTCTTTGGATTCTCCCTCTCTGGAAAAATTTACCTTCTGCAAACATATGTTCTGTGTGATATACTTTATATGTGGAACTCTTAATCAGAAAGGGGGAATTGAATTGGAAAGCATTCTGTGCGTTGACATTCCGGTACAGATGATTTCCTGTACCGATACCAACGGAACAATTACGCCCATGCGGTTCCGGTTCCGCGATAAAACCGGGGAACTCGTCACCATAACCATAGACAAAATCCTGGCCCGGGACCAGGACAGAAACCGGGTGGGGGCGCATTTTTCCTGCAGCGCCTGCATTTACGGCAGGCAGAAAACATTCCGGCTCCGATACAGCTATTTTTCCCACGAATGGCGTTTGTCCTGCCTGGGAGATTAAAACCGATCACAAAGCACAATAGAACAAAGGGCTGTCACTCCAAGTGAGAACAGCCCTTTGCATATTTCCGATTACTTACCTGCCGTCGCCTTGGGCGGAAACTTTTTGCGCAGCACATACCACAGGGGACCTGCCAGACAGATGGAAGAGTAGGTACCGCAGAGGATGCCCACCATCAGAGGCAGCGCGAAATCGCGAATGCTGGTCACGCCCAGAATATACAGCACTGCCACCATGATAAAGGTGGTCAGGGAAGTGAAAATACTTCTGGACAGGGTCTGGGTGATACTCTTGTCCAACACTTCCTCCAGACTCTCCTTCCTGCCCATCTCCGCCATATTCTCCCGCACCCGGTCGAAGATCACGATGGTGGCGTTGATGGAGTAACCCACGATGGTCAGCATACAGGCGATAAAGGTATTGCTGACGGATACTCTGGCCACGGCATAGAAAGCCAGCACCACCAGCACATCGTGAAGCAGGGCCGCCACGCCGGACGCTCCAAAGCGGATATCGCTGAAGCGGATTCGGATGTACACCAGCATACACACGATGGCCACCACCACCGCGATAATGGTATCCCGGGTCATCTCGTCACTGATGGTGGAACTGATGGTCTCGGAAAGGATCTCCGACTCCTCCACCCCAAAGCGTTCCATAAACATCTGGTTCAGCGCCTCCCTCTGTTCCATATTCAGGGAGTCTGACTTAAAGATTACTTCGCTGCTGTCCTGCACCGTCTGAATCTGCACGCCGCTGCCGGTGATCTCCTCCACATAGGGGACAATCTCGCTGTTGATCTGCTCCAAAGTCCTGCTCTCCGCAAAAGTCACCGTGGTAGCTGTACCGCCCTTAAACTCCAGGCTCAGATTCAGCGCGTCGCCGGAATTCACCTGATGCACGCCCATCACCACGAAGCCCGCCAGAATCAGTCCGGCGGAAATACCGAAGAAAAGTTTCTTATGCTTCAGCACCTGCAGCGCCCTGCGCTCCTTGCCGATGCCATACCACTTTGCGTCCTTGAGTCCCAGGGTATACAGGGAACTCATAATCAGCCTGGTGAGCACCAGCGCCGTGAACATGGATAACACGATGCCCAGCGCCAGGGTCTGGGCGAAGCCCTTCACCGTACCGGGACCCAGCAGCCACAGCACCGCCGCCGCAATCAGGGTGGTGATATTGCCGTCCACAATGGCGGACAGGGCCTTGTCAAAACCGATCTTCATGGAAGACTTAACCGTCTTGCCGGTAGCCAGTTCCTCCCGGATACGGGCGAAAATAATCACATTGGCATCCACCGCCATACCGATGGACAGGATGATACCTGCAATGCCGGAAAGGGTCAGCGTCATATCAAAGCCGTTGAGCAAAAGCACAATCAGCGCCACATACATGCCCAGTCCCAGAGAAGAAGCCAAACCGGCAATAAAGTACACCGCGATCATAAACACAATCACAATCACCAGGCCGATGGCCCCGGCCTTCAGGCTTGTCTCAATGGCGTCTACGCCAAGCTGGGCGCCCACCACTTTGGAATGCAGTTCTTCCAGTTCCAGGCTCAATCCGCCGATACGGATGGTAGAGGCCAGCTTCTCCGCCTCCTCAAAATTCTTGGAACCGCTGATCTGGGCGCTGCCATCGCTGATCACCGCGCTCACTGTGGGCACACTGACAAAATTCCCATCGTAATAGATGGCGATGCTCTTGCTGTTCACCCCATTATTATACGCCTCACGGGTAGCCTCCTCAAATTTGGACGTACCCTCCGGGGTCAGGGTCAGCACCACCACAATCTGCTGGTTCTGCATGCTGTCCGAACGGGTAGCCGCAGAAGCGTCCGCCACATCCGTGCCCTCCAGCACCACGCCGCCGTCCGCCATGATTTCCTCTAAGCTGCGGTTTAAGTGATGCTCATATCCGTAGCTGCCGTCCGCCTGCATCACAAGCTGGGAACTATAGTTGTCCACACCGTCAGAGCCTGTCTGCTTGATAAAGTACAGGGCGCCGGGGCGTCCCAGATCCTGCAGGATTGCGTTGGCATCGGAAACGCCGGGGATCTCAATGTTGATACGATCCGTACCCTCCTGATACACCACTGCCTCGGTACTGTAATTCCACACACGCTGCTGCAGTTTGGAGATGGTATCCGCCATATCCGTTGAACTGGGCTCCTCTTCTCCCACCACCTGATAGGTAATGCTGACACCTCCCGCCAGGTCCAGACCCAGCTTGATGTCTGAGGCACTTCCCCTGCCGCTGGCATCCACGCCGGCGATATCCACATAGGTGATCCCCGCCAGAGCCAGCATCATCACGATCAGAATAACAATCGCTTTGCTTTTGGTCATGTTCTTAATCATGTTGTTCTTCCTCCATATCGCTTTCGGCCGCCTTTAACATGATGGCGCATTCCACACGTTTCTTCTGTAATTCACAGCCGATTTCGTAGGCGCCGTTGATGTCTCCGCTGAAATTGTAGGCATTGGCCGCGCAGCCGCCGCTGCAGTAAAATTTGGCAAAGCATTTTCTACACTTGTCCTTTGCGTAGACATTGCAGCATTTAAACAGATCCCTTACGGCCGTGTTGGTGATTCCCTCTTCCACATTGCCCAGAAGGAATTTCTCCTGCCCTACGAACTGGTGGCAGGGATAGAAGTCCCCCCAGGGGGTTACGGCCAGGTATTCCGTACCGGAGCCGCAGCCTGACAGGCGCTTGGCCACACAGGGACCGCCCTCCAGGTCTATCATAAAGTGAAAGAAATTAAATCCCCTTCCTTCTTTTCGGCGTTCTATCATCTCCCGGGCCAGCTTGTCATACTCCTCCAGCAGCCGGGGCAGATCTTCCTTGCGTATGGCGTAGTCATCCTGGGGCTGGGCCACCACCGGCTCCACCGAAATCTGCCGAAATCCCAGATCCGCCAGATGCTTCACATCTTCCGAAAAATCCAGATTATAGTGAGTGAAGGTCCCCCTTACATAATAGTTCATCTGATTCCTGGTTTCCGCCACCTTCTGAAACTTGGGAACGATCAGGTCATAGCTGCCCTGCCCTTTCCGGAAGGGACGCATCCTGTCGTGAACCTCCCTGCGGCCATCAATGCTGCACACCACATTGGCCATCTCCCGGTTGGCAAATGCCAGCACCTCATCGTCCAGGAGAACACCGTTGGTGGTCAGGGTGAAACGGAACTTTTTGTTGTTCGGCTCCTCCAGGCTGCGTCCATAGGCCACCAGGTCCTTTACCACCTGCCAGTTCATCAGGGGCTCACCCCCGAAGAAATCCACCTCCAGATTTACCCGGCTGCCGGAGTTGGCCACCAGGAAATCCAGCGCCTTTTTCC
Source organism: Lachnospiraceae bacterium (assembly GCA_011959105.1). Lineage (GTDB taxonomy): Bacteria > Bacillota > Clostridia > Lachnospirales > Lachnospiraceae > Acetatifactor. The sequence goes on from BLLU01000197.1 coordinate 67,213, forward strand.
CCACTTCAAAAGACATCAGTGCCCGTCTTCCGTGGTACTCCCCTTCCTCCGCGAAGCAATACCGGCAGGCCAGATTGCAGTCATGGGCGATATGCAGACACAGGGCTTTCACCACAGTCTGTCGGTTCTTAAAGTCAAACACGTAATTCTCGTAGACATCCGGCGCGAACAGCTGCCCGGCCTCCTGCAATTCCAGCACTTCCTCCAGGGCTTCCCCCAGTTCCTCCCGGCTGAATCTGACATCCGCCAGGTTCAGTACCGCCGCCCGTATCGTGGCCGCGTCCCGGATGCCCTCGTTTACCAGAGGCTCTATCAGGGAGATTACATGATATACGATCTCGTCTACCACATGGATGGAACCGCTGTTCACATCCATGACAATATTGTAGCCGTTATTTTTAAACTGATGTATCACGATAACTTATCCTCTCAATGTTTACTGCCCTTCTCACACCAAGCAGCCCCGAAATGCCATTGCACTCCGAGGCCGCCCGCTCATGTCGGCAAAATAATTTCCGATACCGACTTATTTAATCTTCTCACAGCTCTGATTGCCCACTGTACAGGAAGTCTTGCACGCAGACTGGCAGGAGGTCTGGCATTCGCCGCAGCCGCCCTTCTTCATGGACTCCTTCATATTTCTGGTTGTTAATGTTTTAATGTGCTTCATAGAAATAGCCTCCTGTCGTTTTACCACTGCGCCCGGCGCAGCTTTCCTTTATTTGCCTCTTCGTGCATACCGCGTCCCTGACCCGGAACACGCCCTGGGCGCGATGGCATACCCGCGCATCCAAACTTTATGTATTATAACATATAATTAAGATTTGTAAAATAGTTTTTTACAAATTTTTCAACTGAGCATCCCGCCCAGCATACCTCCCCCGCCGCAGAGCACCAGAGTGGTGAGAAGGGAATTGGCCAGCACGCCGGGCTGCCGGTTTACGATCAGGGAAACCACCACCAGTATCAGGAAGTAGGCCAGACCCATCAGCGCCCCCCAGAGAAATTTCCTGTTTTTCAGCTTTTTACCGGTGATAAATCCCGCGAAAAAGGTGGCCAGCACATAAATCACGATGATACAGATTGACACCACCTTCTGCGACAGGCCCACCTTGTACAACAGCAGTGCCAAAAGCAGCAGCAGGCCGCCGGTGAGTATGTAGGAAAACAGCAGGCTCTTCAGTAGGAACAGCACCGGAATCTCCCCCCATTTTCCCTGTCTGCCTTCATTCATCATAAAATCCTCCTTATATTATATATTATGTTCCCCACTGTGAGCATATTGACTTTTGATTAATTATATTATATTATTCTTAGTAAAATTACAAAAAAGGAGTGGTTTATTTTGGACAGTTCTGCTGTCATACAACTTGTGATCCTGTTAATCCTGATTATTCTCTCCGCTTTCTTTTCCTCTGCGGAGACGGCGCTCTCCACCGTGAACCGGGTGCGTATGCGGGCACTGGAGGAGGAGGGCAGCAAACGGGCCGCTAGGGTCAATCTGATTCTGGACAATTACGGCAAGATGATCAGTACGATCCTGATCGGCAACAACATCGTGAACATCACGGCTTCCTCTCTGGCCACCATACTGGCCCAGCGGATCAATCTGATCGTGGGGATTGCCACCGGTATATTGACCATCGTTGTTTTGCTTTTCGGAGAGATCGTGCCCAAGACCTGGGCCAATCTGAATAATGAGAAGATCGCCCTGACTTACAGCGGCATCATCTTCGGCCTGATGCATCTGCTGACTCCGGTGATCTTTGTGGTGGATAAATTGTCCAACGGCATCCTGCGGCTGCTACATATCGATCCCAACAAAAAGCCCAGCGCCATGACGGAAACGGAATTAAAGACTTATGTAAACGTAAGCCATGAGGACGGTGTCATCGAGTCCGAAGAAAAGGAGATGATCTACAATGTGTTTGACTTCTCCGATGCCGTGGCCAAGGATATCATGATCCCCAGAATCAATATGGTGACAGTCAGCGTGGATGCCTCCTACGGCGATGTGCTGCAGGTTTTCCGGGAGTCCATGTACACCCGGCTTCCCGTGTATCAGGAGGATAAGGACAATATCATCGGCCTGGTCAACATCAAGGATTTCATACTCAGCGATGACCAGGAGCATTTTTCCGTGCACAGCATTATGCGGGAAGCGCACTACACTTACGAGTACAAAAAAAGCGCGGATCTGCTGCTGGAGATGCGGGAGATCACCATGAATGTGGCTTTTGTACTGAATGAATACGGAGCCACCGTGGGCATGATCACGCTGGAAGATCTGCTGGAGGAAATTGTGGGCGAAATCCGGGATGAGTACGACGCAGACGAGGCGGAATATATTCAGGCCGTGGACGAACGCACCTATCTGGTGGAGGGCAGCATGAAGCTGGACGACATCAACGATGTGCTGGACACGACTCTGGACTCCGAGGATTACGACTCCATCGGCGGCATCATCATTGAATATCTGGACCGCCTGCCGGAAGACGGCGAGGAAGTGGAACTGGAAAACGGCATCCGGCTGAAGGTGCAGGGCATCGACCAGAACCGTATCTGCAAAGTAGTTCTGACGCTGCCGGAGGAAGCCTCCCGGGATGGAGCGGAAAAGACCGGGGAAGAAAAAGAGCCCGAGAACGACTCCAGGGCAAACGAATAAGACAATACGCAAGGGGACAGTCCGTAAAGGCTGTCCCTTTTTCTCTGCGTCCAGGCCTAGTCGGCCGCAAAAAGCACCCGGACTGTGGTACCCTGTCCCGGACTGCTCTCCAGCTCCAGCCGCGCTCCATGTCTGGCCACGATATGCTTTACGATGGCCAGCCCCAGGCCCGTGCCGCCTGTGGACTTGGAGCGGCTTCTGTCCACCCGGTAGAAACGCTCGAAGATCCTTTCCTGATGCTCTTTGGGAATGCCGATCCCCGTATCCCGCACCGTCAGCACCACTCGGTTCCCCTCCCGGCAGACCTCCAGCCGCACCAGCCCTTCCTCCACATTGTAACGGATTGCGTTATCGCATAGATTGTACAGAAGTTCCTCCAGCATAATCCGGTTCCCCCGGATATAACAGTCGCTGCCCCCGGTCTCCAGCCGCACCCTGTGCCTGGCGGCACTGACATCCAGCATCTCCGCGCAGGCAACAGCCATTTCCCGAAGATTGACCCGCTCCGTCATCTGTTCTTCTCCCGAGTCGTCCAGTTCCGACAGACGGATAATATCATTGATCAGCCGCAGCAGCCGCTGGGCGCTCTGATGAATCCCTCCGGCAAACCGGGCCGCGTCCTCCCCGGAAGCCATGCCCGTCTCAATCAGTTCCGCATAACCTGAGATGGAAGTAAGCGGGGTCTTGAGTTCGTGGGTCACATTGGCCGTAAACTCCTGCCGCAGTCTGGCATTCTCCACTATGTCCGCATGCTGCTTGCGAATGGTGCGGATAAAAGGTTCCAATTCCTCATAATGGGCGATTTCCGTCCCGTCTCCCAAGTGGTCCGTGAGTTTCCCGATGGGTTCCATCAGCCGCTTCGTGAGGCAGTGGGCCAGCAGCAGGGATAAAAGCAGCAGCACCGCTCCCACCCACATCAGGCCGGGAAGCGCACCGCTCAGGAAACTGTACACGCTCTCCGCCTCTGCCGCCACCCGCACGACCCGTCCGTCCGCCAGCTTCACCGCGTAATAGAAAGTACTTTTATCCAGAGTGGCGGACCGGCGGATGGCCTGGCCCTCTCCCTGCTCCAGCGCCTGGCGCACCTCCGGCCGCAGGCTGTGATTCTCCATGTCCACACTGTCCGTCCGATTATCATACAGCACTTTGCCCTGAGAATCCAGCAGTGTGATGCGCACTCCTTCTTCCCTCATGTCTGTGCCTGTAAGCAGCAGTTCCTCCGGGCTCTCCTCCTGCAAAAACAGGGCGCAGATCCGCAGATCCGCCATGATCTGCCGCCGGAACACCCCGTAAAATATTGCCGCCAGCAGCGCCATGGTGGCCCCGATGCCCAATACCGCCACCAACACCATATAAGCGTTAATTCTTCTTTTCATTGCGCACCCTCCTTTCCTGTCAGGATCTCTCCTGTTCCGCCGCCTCCGATTCGGTCCTTCCCCACCCGGACAGGACTCCATGGGGCGGTTCTTCCCGGGCCGCTATCCCTGCATGATATAACCCACGTTCCGCACCGTGCGGATCATCCCCCCCTGATCCCCCAATTTCTGCCGGAGCGTCTTGATATGCATGTCCAGCGTCCGGGATTCCCCTTCGAAGCTGCTGCCCCACACCCGTTCCAGTATCACATCCCGGGTCAGGACAATCCCCGCATTGGCCAGAAAAAGTTTTAAAAGTTCATATTCCTTATAGGTAAGTTCACAGACCCGGCCGCAGACAGTCACCGCATGTTTCTCCTGATCCATCACCACCTCCCCCAGGACCAGTCTGTTGGTTCCGAACCAGCCTGTCGGTCCCGGCCCCATGTGTTGGTCCCGGCCCGCCTGGCTGCGCCGCAGCATGGCCTTTACCCGGGAGATCAGTTCCATGACTCCAAAGGGTTTTGTGAGGTAATCATCCGCTCCCATGTCCAGCCCCTTGACCTTGTCAATTTCCGTGGTCTTGGCCGTTACCATGATAACGGGCAAAAACACCGTATCCCTGCAGTTCCTGAGCTTTTGCACTACAGTCAGCCCGTCCTCGTCCGGCAGCATCACATCCAGCAGCACCAGATCCGGCTTTTCCTCCTCCAGTGCCCGGTAAAACCCGGCAGCACAGTCAAATCCCCGGGTCTGATACCCCGCCCCGGACAGCGCGAAAGTCTCAATCTCCTGTATATTCCTGTCATCCTCCACCACATAGATCAGTGCCATCCATATCCCCCTCTTCCTGGCAAAATGCCGGACTTGTAAAATGCTGCTTCCAGCATAATCCAATACAGGCCTGTTTGCAATCCCCGGCATGGATAAACCTGCCCGTCCCATGCACACCGGATCACTGGCGGTATATGACGGATCGGCCCTGCATACTAGGGCAGCAGATACTGCCTGCCGTAAGCCATTACCTGTCTGCGGAACTCCGTATTGTCCTCCCGCCGCATATCCTCCAGGTATGCGTGGGTATCAAATTCGTCCTCGCTGATCTCCAGCAGACAGACGGCAATGTTGGAGCAGTGATCGGAAACCCTTTCCAGATTGGTGATAATATCAGTCAGAATAAATCCCAGTTCTATGGTACAGCTTCCCTTTCTGAGGCGGCGTATATGGCGCTGGCGAATCTCCTGAATCAGAGCGTCAATCACCTCCTCAAGGGGCTCCACCTGACGGGCCAGTTCCAGATCCTCGTCCATAAAGCTGCGCATGGTGATCTTCAGAATATCCCGGATGGCGCTGCGGAGTACCTCCAGTTCCTGCAATGCCTTTTCGGAAAAGTTCACGCCCTTGTCCGCCATCTCCTGGGCCGCCTCCTGGACGTTCCTGGCATGATCGGAAATCCGTTCAAAATCGCCGATACAATGCAGCATTACGGAAAGACTGTGATTGTCCCGCTCCGACAGATCCCGGGAGCCGGCTTTCACCAGATAACTGCCAAGCTGATCCTCGTATTGATCAACCCTGGTCTCCAGTTCCAGCACCTGGCAGGCTTTTTCCGAATCATACCCCGTCACCAGACCCATGGCCAGGTTAATGGCCCGCTCCGCCAGCTCCGCCATACTCACCGCCACATTGCGGCTCTGCTCAATGGCATAGGCAGGGGTATTCAGGAACCGGGGATCCAGATGCTGCAATACTTCGTCCTCCTGACGGGACTGCTCCTGGACCCCGCCGCCCGTGGTCAGACAGGCAAGTTTCACCAGTCCCCTGGAGAATGGCAGCAGCAGCAAGGTGGCCGACACATTAAAACAGCTGTGGACCACCGCGATGCCCAGCGCATCAGCCGGTTTTTCCATAAAGGGAAACTGAAAGGCCGCGTCCAGCAGGTAGAACACCCCCATAAAGACCACGGTTCCGATGATATTGAAATATAAATGCACCAACGCCGCCCGCCGGGCATTCCTGCTGGCTCCCACACCGGAAATCATGGCCGTCACACAGGTTCCGATGTTCTGTCCCAAAATAATGGGGATGGCTGTATTGTAACCCACGGCCCCGCTCAGGCACAATGCCTGCAGGATGCCCACGGAAGCCGAGGAGGACTGGATCACCGCCGTCAGTACCACTCCCGCCAGCATGCCCAGCACCGGATTGGAAAAGGCCGTCAGTATCCCCGTGAACGCCGGCTCCTGTGCCAGGGGCTTCACTGCGGCGCTCATGGTGTCCATGCCGAACATCAGCACTGCAAAACCAATGAGGATGGATGCCACGGACTGGCGCTTTTCCTTTTTTGAAAACAGAAGCATGGCCACGCCGATGATGGCCAGAACGGGAGAAAAAGAAGTGGGCTTCAGGAGTCTCACCAGGAAGGAGGAACTCTCTATGCCGGTCAGACTCAGGATCCAGGATGTAATTGTGGTTCCCACATTGGCCCCCATAATGACACCCACGGCCTGTTCCAATCTCATAATGCCCGAGTTGACAAAGCCCACCACCATCACCGTAGTGGCCGATGAAGACTGAATCACCGCCGTCACCCCTGCCCCCAGAAGCACTGCCTTCACCGGATTGCCGGTAAGTTTCTCCAGAATGCTCTCCATCCTGCCGCCGGAAGCCTTGGCCAAACCATCCCCCATCAGGTTCATGCCGTACAGAAACAGCGCCAGCCCGCCGATCATTGATAATAAATCAAAAAAGTCCATACATTTCACCTCTCCACTAGGTTTCCACAAAGATTGTGCTTTTATCATAGCAGGGCCATGTAAAATCCAATATCATGTAAAGGTAAAATGTATGTAAAATGATCCCGCCCTTGGTGCAGGTTGCACAACCATTGAATTGCTGATACTCTGCACTCATGCACAAGGTAACGGGCGGCTGATTCGGAAATCTTTTTTCTCCCATACAGTGCTTTCCACGGCTTGAGGTTCCTCCGGGGAAGAAAAACCGGATTCCCGGTAAATGCTCATAAGGCAGCGCCTATCAGGATTGCTCCCTGAAAAACTCCTCCGGAGTGCCCATATAAGAAACAATCTTTCCATCCCTCACCTCCAGGATTTCCGTGGCGCAGGCACGTATAAACGCCTCGTCATGGGACACGAAGACAAGCACTCCTTCATATTCCGAGAACATCTCCTCCAGCGCCTCCACCGACGGGATGTCCAGGTAATTGGTGGGCTCGTCCAGAATCAGGACATTGACCCTGCCCACAAACAGCTTGGCGAAGGCCAGCTTAATCCGCTCCCCGCCGGAGAGGACACCCGCCTCTTTGCGCATATCCTGGGCGGACAGCAGGAGCCTGGCCAGGATCGTCCGGGCGATGTTTTCCTTCTGGACGCTGTCCTCCATTACGTTCTCCAGGACTGTCTTCCCGCAGTCAAGGGAGGCCATATTCTGGCTAAGCAGCCCAATGGCGACCTTGGGCGCCACATAGATGGAGCCCTTTTCCAGGGGATACTCCCCGGTGATCAGCTTCAGGAGCGTGGTTTTCCCCGCGCCGTTCTCCCCCACCACGGCCACCCGGCTTCTGTTCCGAATTCGGAACGAGGCGTCCCGGAAGATTTCTCCGCCGTTTTCATAAGAGAAAGAGATTCCCTCTCCCCTGATCACCACCGCGCTCTCCGGCGGGTCTGTCAGGCGGAAGTCCGGTCGCATCCTGGGCAGCTCTCTGGGCTTTTCCTTCACCTCCATATGTTCCAGCCGCTCCAGGACGTTTTTGGCGGAGGCCTCCATCCTCCCGGCTTTTGCGTCCTTGGGATGCTTCGAGAGGAAATTCCGAAGCCCCGCCTCCTTGGGCGTCATTCCCTTGGGAATCTTTTCGATGGACGCGGCCTTCTGCTTTTTTTGGAGATAGACTTTCTCCAGTCTCCTTTTCTCACTGGTGTAATTCTCGTATTCCGTCCACTGCCTCCGGATGTTCTGTTCCTTCAGCCGGGTGTAATCGTCATAGTTCCCCTCATAGCTGGCAAGCTGCCCATCGCGGATCTCCACGATTCTGGTGCAGAGGGCGTTCAGCAGCGCCCTGTCATGGCTGACGATGATCATGGTGTCCAGCTCCAGCAGCTTCTGCTTCAAAAGGGCGATTCCCTTCATATCCAGGTTGGCGGTGGGCTCATCCAGGAACACCAGCATCTTCCCGCTGCTGAACATCCAGGCCAGCCGCATCCTGGTATCCTCGCCGCCACTGACGACCTCCTGCCAGACCTTATCCTGGATATGCATGGCCTTCATTTCTTTCCCCTCCAGCTCAAAAGGATCGACTCCTTCGGAGAACTGCCGGAAGAAATGGGTGTCGCACATGACCTTCACGGTGCCGGCATCCGGCTCCAACTCCCCGGCCAGCACCCGCAGAAGGGTGGTCTTGCCCGCGCCGTTGGCTCCCACCAGGCCGATGCGCTCCCCCTGGTATACCACGAACCTGTCAATGTCCAAGACTTTCTGTTCTCCGAATCTTAAGACGATCCGTTCCGCCTGCATCAACAATTTCTGTCCCATATAAAAAATCCCTCCTGTTCTTCAGAGGGATTATCCTAATCTTTGTCCTGCATTTCGCTTTACGGTCTGCTGTCTGCAACAGACTGTCTGACCTTTCATGGCATTTCCGGGCTTTTTCCTGAGCAAACTACAGGAACCGCTCCGCGGACCCTGTAATCAAAAGGCATTTGCATCCGTTATTTCCCGACAATTTCCAAGCAAAATGATTATTAGTGATAATCCCCAAATCTCAACATCCAAAAGAAAGAGGCTATCCTCTCCCTTTCTTATTCCTGATCGGTTCCTCATCAAATAATAATCATTCCGTACGTCCTTTCTGTCTTTTTACTTTTTTATTATAGATGATATCTCCCTGCCCTGTCAATCACAATTTGTATTTTTCACATTACGCTCGGTAATAAACACAACATAGATTTCGGGCAGTTCGTCAAAATCCTCACCTTTTTTATGCCAAAAATGACTTTACAGTAAATACGCATGTCGTACAGCGCAACCGCATATAACATAATAAGTACTTTCATTAATATCGAGGGAAAA
>BLLU01000198.1 GCA_011959105.1 Lachnospiraceae bacterium
GATGATATCTTCGCTGCAATGGAGAATAATATCGTCTTTGAGCTGGATGCATTCGTCGGGAATGATCCGTTTTCTGTAAAGCGTGGGATGTGTCATATGATTTCCTCATGATTCTTAATAAAAGACTATGGAACTATATGCCTAAATATACTATTTGGATAGGAAAAAGTCAATGACTACCGTAAGTTTTATATGGAAACCAATTTTCGCAGTCTATTATGCTAGACATTGCTCTAAAAAGTGTTATAATTATAGGCGGGGACTATTTGCGCCGCCAGAGGCGGCATGGGGGTACGCGATTGGGATATAAAAAAAATGTTTATCATGCCCTGATGATGATCACTCAATTCGGGATCAATATGCTGGTTCCTATTTTTCTTTGTTCTTTTTTAGGGATTTATATAGACAGAAAACTGGATACTTCGTTCTGGATGGTGCTTTTGTTTTTTGTGGGGGCCCTGGCTGGTTTCCGCAATGTGTATGTGTTTGCAAGAAAGATTTACAACATGAAGAGCGAGAGGGATATTGCGCATGGAAGAAAAGCAGGGCGGGAAGAAGAAGGGGATCATAAATAATACTTTGCTGGAACTGTTTGTCGGAATTCTTTTTTGGGGCGTTATCTGTCAAGCAGCCGGCGTGTGGATCGTGAAAGATAAGCCGGGATACAGCATCGGCCTGTGGATCGGCATATTTTTGGCGGCATTGTCGGGAACCCATATGTGGTGGGCCCTGGATCGGTTTCTCGAATATGCGGGGGATGCTGCGGTAAAATTAATAACCAGGCACAATATCATCCGGTATATGGTAATTGTAATAGTAATGGCCCTGGTAATGATCAGCGGGTTTGCCAATCCGCTTTCTGCGTTTCTTGGACTGATGGGGTTGAAAGTAGCGGCATATTTACAGCCGTTTACTCATAAAATATGTGCTAAATTCTATCAAGATCAATTTGGAACAGATTGATCATTGAGCAAGGATAAGGAGGTGAGGGTATGGGAGAAGGGATTTTGTTATCTGCGGCGGATATTGACTTTATGGTTCATGGAGTGTTTTCTTATGAACTGTTCGGCCAGACCGTCTGGATAACAACTACGCATGTATGCGTATTGATCGTGATGCTTGTCATTATCGGTTTTTGTTTTGCGGCAAACAGAGCTGTCAGGCATGCAGCGGAAGTGCCGGGGACGTTCCAGAATATCGTGGAGCTGGTCGTGGGAAAGCTGGATAAT
>BLLU01000199.1 GCA_011959105.1 Lachnospiraceae bacterium
TTAAATAAAGGATTTTTGCGATATGATGTTAAAAAGAAGTGTCAAACTCCCGTGTCAAACTCCCGTTTGCAGGTTTTAACCGTCCTGCAGATACTTTTTTATTCAACTGTAAAACACCCGCACAATTGCCTATAATCGGGCATCCCTTTGCACTATATCTGTATTCAACGTGCGGCTTCCGTTGTTGTGTGCAGATGTATTTTATTGTATAATGCATTTATCAGAACACATTACAAAGCAGTTTCCGCCGTCGGCATCTTCCGGGCGGAGGAAGCGTTTCGCACCTCCATATGCGAAACTTCCAAGGAAAGGAAAACATGTATGATGAATGACTCCAGACGCAACAGACAAAACGGGTTCCAGACCATGGGGCCGGACGGCAACTGGCAGAAAGGCGGGGGCGGTAATTTAAAGCCCGGACGGTCCATGGGCAAAATCCTGGGCTTCGGGGCCCTGGCAGCCCTGGTGCTGATCCTGGCATTCGGGGCCACCTACCAGATTCGGGAACAGGAGCAGGCCGTACTGATCACCCTGGGAAGAGCCCAGGCCGTCACCGAACCGGGACTGCATTTCAAGATCCCCTTCATCCAGAGGGTGCGCAAAGTAAACACCACCATCCAGGGATTTTCCATCGGTTATGACAGTGATTACAACACCTCCGGCGCAGATGAATCCCTGATGATCACCTCGGATTACAACTTCGTAAACGTGGACTTTTTCGTGGAGTACAGATACTCCGATCCGGTCAAGGCGCTGTATGCTTCCCGGGATCCGGTGAATATCCTGAAAAACGTATCCCAGAGCTGCATCCGAACCGTTATCAGCAGCTATACCGTGGATGATGTGCTGACCACCGGCAAAAACGAGATTCAAGCCGCCATCAAATCCATGATCGTGGAACAGCTGGATGAGCAGGATCTGGGAATACAGCTTGTCAATATCACCATTCAGGACTCCGAGCCCCCTACTACGGAAGTCATGGAAGCCTTCAAGGCTGTGGAGACTGCCAAGCAGGGCAAGGAAACCGCTCTGAACAATGCCAACAAATACCGCAATGAACAGCTGCCCAAGGCCCAGGCCCGGGTAGACGGCATCATTAAAGACGCAGAGGCCCGGAAAACCGAGCGCATCAATGAGGCCACTGCCCAGGTAGCGCGGTTCAACGCCATGTACGAAGAATATGTGAAGAACCCCATTGTAACCAGGCAGCGTATGTTTTTCGAGGCCATGGAGGAAGTGCTGCCGGGATTAAAGGTCATCATTGAAAGCCCTGACGGGGATATGCAGACCATCTACCCCATCGACTCCTTCACGAATCCCGGGCAGACCGGCAGTTCCGGAGAGAGTTCAGCGGACCCATCACCATCGGTTCAGGGACATAATACAGATACCATCGGCGAATAGATGCCGAACCCATCATCGCATTATTACAGACATTGCAGTGGTCCGGGACAAACCAGACTACCTGCATGCGGAAAAGAGGTAAGTATGAAAATAGCCAAAAGAGCAACCATTATCATTGCGGTTCTGGCCCTGCTGATCGTGGGAGCCAACTGCCTGGTGATCACCAATGAAAACCAATACAGCCTGATCCGCCGTTTTGGAAAGATAGATTATGTAATTGACCAAGCCGGGGTCAGCTTCAAACTCCCCTTTATCCAGAGCGTGGACACTTTACCCAAGGAAACTCTGCTGTATGATCTGTCCTCCTCGGATGTGATTACCAGCGACAAAAAGACCATGATCTGCAACAGCTATATCCTGTGGCACATTACAGATCCCCAGCTATTTGCCCAGACCCTGAATTCTTCCATCGGCAGTGCTGAGAGCCGCCTGGACACCGTGGTCTACAACTCCACCAAGAACGTGATCTCCAGCACCACCCAGGATGAAGTGATCTCAGGCCGCAACGGCACACTTTCCGACGCCATCATCGCCAGCATCGGCAATACATTGAGTCAGTACGGGATTGAACTGCTCTCCTTTGAAATCAAGCAGCTGGATCTGCCCGGTGACAACAAGGCCGCCGTATACGAGCGCATGATATCCGAACGCGACAACATTGCCGCCACCTACACGGCAGAAGGTAACTCCGAGGCCCAGATTATCCGCAATACCACAGATAAAGAAGTCACCGTGATGTTATCCGAGGCGGAGAAAGAGGCTGAGATTTTAATTGCGGAGGGAGAAGCCGAATACATGCGGATTCTGTCGGAAGCCTACGCAGATCAGTCCAAGACCGAGTTCTACTCCTTTGTGCGCAGTCTGGACGCTCTGAAAGCCTCCATGACCGGCGGCAACAAAACCGTGATCCTCTCCCCTGATTCCCCTATCGCGGAAATCTTCTATGGAAGATAGGTTAAAATCTTATAAATATAGAAAGCATAACAGCCCGGACGGTTCATCCGCCCGGGCTGTTAAAGTATAATCCTGCATTACGACTGGGAATCCTCCTGCCCTCGTAATTTTATTTTACTGAAAAAGCAGTAATACACACCAAACAGCACAGTGGTGATCACCCAGGTCAGAGGATAGCTGAAAATTATGGTAGTGATGCCGGGATAACGGGGCACCGCCGCCACGATCCACACCACCCGGATCAGACATACCCCCGTAAGGCAGATCAGCGTGGGGATCCAGCAGTCACCCACACCCCGCAGCGCGCCGGAGAGAATCTCGATACAGATATAGGTTATATAAGTAGGCACCAGAAAACGGGTCATCTCCACTCCGATCCGCAGCACCTCCCCGTCGTTGATGAAAAAAGTATAGATCTTTCCGCAGGTAAGGTACAAAAAGGCAGACACCACCACCGTGGATACCAATGTCATACCCAGGCAGCTTCGGATGCCCTTTCTCACCCGATCTATCTTCCCCGCGCCGTAATTCTGCCCCACGAAAGTGGTGATGGCAATTCCGAAAGCGCTGATAATCATCCAGAACACCACATCCAGCTTGCCATATACGGTCCACGCCGCCACAGTGTCCGTTCCCTCCCCATTGATGGCGGTCTGGATGATAATATTGGACAAACTGTACATGACGGACTGTAGTCCCGCAGGAAAACCGATGCGGATAATCCTCTTAAACATCCTTCCGTCAAAGCTGATCTTTTTGATTTCCAAACGGTGCATATCTTCCGTGCGCATCAAAACCAGTACCACCAGCAGCGCACTGAACATCTGGGACAGGATGGTGGCCAGGGCCGCTCCCGCCACCCCCATGCGCAGCACCACCACCAGCAGCACATCCAGCACGATATTGGCCAGACAGCTCGCGATCAGAAAATACAGAGGCCTCCTGGAATCTCCCACCGCCCGAAGAATACCTGCCCCCACATTGTAGACCAGATTGCCCACCATTCCCAGAAAGTATATCCGTATGTACAGGGTGGCCGGTTCCAGCACATCTGCCGGGGTGTCCATGGCCCGCAGTATCCCCGGCGCGGCCAACAGTCCGCAGACAGTCATCACCAGCCCGCCCACCAGGCTGAAGGCCATGGCCGTGTGTACTGCATAGCCCACCATCTCCTCTCTTTTTGCCCCGTAATACTGGGAGATAATCACCGTAGCCCCGCTGGCCAGCCCCACAAAAAATCCCACCAGCAGGTTAATTACCGTGCCGGTGCCGCCTCCCACCGCAGACAGGGCCTCCTTCCCCACAAAACGGCCCACGATCAGAGCATCCGCCGCATTGTATAGTTGTTGAAAGAAGGTGCCGAACAGAATGGGGAAGAAAAAGAGCAGGATCTGTTTCCAGATCACGCCCTCTGTAATGGCATTTTCCTTTTGCGGATTAATCTTCTGTGTATCCATGACGTTTTTCTACCTCCGAATAATCTTTCTGTTGTTTCAAATCGGAATTTATATGTTCCGGCTTCCTGGAACTCCATTTACAATCCTGACAATTCCCATGCGGATCATCTTATCAATACTTGGGAGGAAGGTAAACAGACCAGAGATGAGACCTGTCCGCTCTCAGTCCACAGGATCCCGGCTATTTTCTCCGGGCCTCATATATCATATAGATAAACCGTGCCCGTATGCCGTTCTGTTCCATCTCCACTATGCAGGACGGACAGGCATCCTTCTCAGGGCTTTGCTGTACGCTCTGAAGTTCTTCTGCCGTCTGAGGCACCGGCTGCTCCCGAAAGCCCAGCTTTCGGCACAAATGCAGGGACGCGGCGTTCTCCTGATGCACCAGCACCTGAATCCGTTCAAATCCCAGCAGTTCCCGGGCATATTCCAATATCCCCCGGCACACCTCCTCCGCCAGCCCACGACCCTGCCACTCCATGCCGATCACAAAGCCCAGTTCCGGCAGGTCATAGCCCTCCCGGACGCTCAGGCCCGCCCGGCCCACCACGGCCCCGCTCCGGCGATCCAGCACCGTCCACACCCCAAACTCATAAAAGCAATAGACCAGCCTGCGGTACTCCCGGATATACTTCCGCTCCGCCTGGGGGCTGGGATATAGTCCTTCCGTGTACCGGGTAAGTTCCGCTTCCTGATACATCTTCCAGAAGCTGTCCACATCCTCCTCCACCGTCTCTCTGAGCCAACAGCGCTTTGTGCCCAAAATCTCCCAGGGAAGGTTATGGCAGCGCCGATAGACCCGCTCCAGATACTCCGGCTCCAGGTCTTCCGGCTCCTCCAGAGCATAGCGGGCATCGCCGAAATCCGCGTCCCTGTTGCCCGGGTGAAGGTATACCAGCACCGGGGGCTGGCAGCAGGCGGACATCTCCGGGGCAGCAGGCATGGCATCCGATTGCGGGACATCGGAATCTGCCGGTACAGTTGCGGCCAGAGCGGCATAAACCTCGGGATCGTCCGTCAGAAACAATACCCCCTGTTCCGTCTCCGGGTCGGAACGCCTTGCCGCTTCCACCGGCAGCAACGGCAGGCAGCCCATGCCTGGCTCTGCCATTTCCTCCGACAGCAGCGCCTTACAGTCGATGCCCGACTCCACCAGCCGCCGGCACAGCGGCATCAGCGCCGGCATCTGCTCCGCCGTCCGAAGCACTATCATACATGTTTTCAGATAATATTTTCCCTGTACAATCCCACTCACCCTATTCTCTTTTCCTCCAAACAAGCCTGAAGCTGCTAAACGTCTCTCCCCAATTATTATCTGCATTCTGCCCCTTTACTTTGGATTTCCATGCTTTTTCCGAAAAGGGCTTTACGTTCAAAGAATTTTAAGCTAATATTGTTTTTAGATTCATTATAACAAAATTTCATCAAGAGAGGTAGAAAATTATGGCACAAAATCCCATTGTAACCATCACCATGGAAAACGGCGGCGTGATCAAAGCGGAGCTGTATCCCGAAGTCGCTCCTGTTTCCGTAAACAACTTTATCAGCCTGATCCGTAAAGGTTTTTATAACGGACTGATCTTTCACAGGGTTATCAGAGGCTTTATGATCCAGGGCGGATGCCCCGACGGTAACGGCATGGGCGGCCCCGGCTACAGCATCAAGGGCGAATTTGCACAAAACGGCTTTCCCAACGATTTGAAGCATACGCCGGGTGTGCTCTCCATGGCCAGAAGCATGATGCCCGATTCCGCAGGCTCCCAGTTCTTCATCATGCATAAGACAAGCCCTCATCTGGACGGCGCTTATGCGGCTTTCGGAAAAGTTATCGAGGGCATGGATGTGGTAAACGCCATTGCCGAGACGTCAACCGACAGCGCTTCCGACAGACCTTATGAGAACCAGGTCATGAAGAGCGTCACCGTAGACACTTTCGGCGTAGAATACCCGGAACCTGAGAAACTGGCGGAGCGCTGATTTCTCTGTTCACATTTTGTTTACAAATCCTTTAATATTTTTTCAAATCCTACTCATGATTTGTACATTTCTATCCCATATACTATAATCAAACAAAGGAAAACACCGAAAGACACAGTTATCTGTTTAACAATAAAACTTTTTCATAATAATGCCAAGGGAAGCAATTCCCTTGGCATCCTCCCTTTCTGGGGATATTTTTCCAAATAAAAGCCCTTAGAAAAGCAACAAACAGCCATGGCGCTGCGCGCCATGGCCGTCTCCAATCTTACATACTTTCGGCTTGCTTTATGCCTGTCCCACGGACCCGAACAGCTCCATTTTCTCCTTGACGGTTGCCTTGATGGCTTCTGCGCCGGGAGCCAGCAGCTTGCGGGGATCAAAGCCCTTGCCCTGCAAGTCCCTGCCCTCCTCCACATATTTTCTGGTGGCCGCCGCAAATGCCAGCTGGCACTCGGTGTTCACATTGATCTTGGCCACGCCCAGATTGATGGCCTTCTTGATCATGTCGGCAGGAATACCCGTGCCGCCATGCAGCACCAGGGGCATATCGCCGGTTTTCTGCTGGACTGCGTCCAGGGTCTCGAAGCTGAGTCCCTGCCAGTTCTCAGGATACTTGCCATGGATATTGCCGATGCCCGCAGCCAGGAAATCAATGCCCAGATCTGCGATGGCCTTGCACTCATCGGGATCGGCGCACTCGCCCATGCCTACCACGCCGTCCTCTTCACCGCCGATGGAGCCTACTTCCGCCTCGATGGACAGGCCCTTGTCGTGAGCCGCTTTTACCAACTCGGTGGTCTTGGCCACGTTCTCGTCGATGGCATAGTGGGAGCCGTCGAACATGATGGAAGAGAAGCCTGCCTCAATGCACTTATAGCAGCCCTCAAAAGAGCCGTGATCCAGATGCAGTGCCACGGGAACGGTGATATTCAGGTCCTGCAGCAGTCCGTTCACCATGCCCACCACGGCATGATAACCGCCCATGTACTTGCCTGCGCCCTCGGAAACACCCAGGATAACAGGACTGTTTAACTCCTGCGCAGTCAGCAGGATGGACTTGGTCCACTCCAGGTTATTGATGTTAAACTGGCCTACCGCATAATGGCCGGCCTTTGCCTTTTTCAGCATTTCGGTTGCGGAAACTAACATATTTTTACCCTCCATATATAGTTTTTCTGCGTAGCACGGCGGCTCTCCGGGAGCATGCCCGCCAACGTCTTCCTAATGGAAGTATAAACTATTTTTCCCTAAAATGGAATAACTTTGTGAAAGAATCAGCAAAAATATTTCCTGTCATCATTTTTTCACCCGCATGGTGATGACTTTGTGGCAGTTACGGATGTCCACCTGCCGGTGGCTGCCGCCGTACTCCCCGTCCAGGGTCCAGGCCATGGGCTCCCGGCTTTCAATGAACAGGCTGCCGGTACGGAAATAGAGCATACACTCCGCATTGATATCCCGGTTCAGCAAGGCTGCTATAACTCCATTGAGTTCCATGGGATTTTTGGGTCTGCGGATCAGCGTCACTTCGAACACCCCATCGTCCAAAAGCACGTTTTTACCTGTGATCTGCTTAAATCCTCCCACCGACACAGAGTTGGTAATCATCCCAAAGATAAATTCATCCTCCACCACCTGGCCCTCATATTCCATTCTCAGGGGATAGCTGCGGATGGAGGACAGGCGTTTGACTCCCTCCAGCAGATAGGCCAGGTGTCCCAGCATGTTCTTGACATCCTGGTCCGTCTCGTAGGACACCTCCGTGAAAAGCCCGAAGGCGGCGATATACACGAATATGTCCTGGTTAAAAGCTCCCACATCGCAGGGGAAGTCTCTTCCCGTCAGCACGATATCCGCCGCCCGCAGCATGTTCTTGGGCAGCCGGAGACTGATGCCGAAATCATTGGTACTGCCTGCGGGAATATAGCCGATGGGAATATTTTTGCCGCCTGCCAGCATACCCGTAACCACCTCGTCCAGGGTGCCGTCCCCGCCGCTGCAAACCACCAGTTCCGTCTCCGGGGCGCATTCCTTCACATACAGACAGGCATCCCCCCTCTGGGTGGTGGGGCGTACCAGGGTCTCATAGCCCCCCAGTTCCAACCTTTCCAATATACCGGACAGCCTGTTGCGGATCATGGCTTTGCCCGCCTTGGGATTATATACAAACAGAGCCCTCTTTTTCATGCCACTCCCATCCGCCCGCTCCGGCGGGCGCTGCCTTTCCTGCTTTCTGTAAGCGAAAACGCCCGACCGGCTCTCAGCAGCTTTTCTGCCGGCTGTACCAATCAGGCGTATCTATCTCTCTATTGTCATGCGGGCCTTATGCCGCCCCTTGCAGATACTTTTCGATGGCGTCCACCGCCTCTCCTTCGTCCGTACCTTCCGCTGTCACCGTCACCTGGTCGCCGTTGTCCAGCCCCAGGCTCATCATTCCCATAATACTCTTGGCATTGACTTTCTTGCCCATGGATTCCAGGTATATGATGCTCTCATACTTACTGGCCACCTGTACCAGCATGGCCACGGGCCTGGCCTCAAGCCCGTTTTGCAACTTGATTTCAACCGTTGATTTTTTCATAATTTGCTCCTCCTTAATACATTGCCCTGCGGGCCGTTCCTCTCCTTCTATTGCCTCACCTTCTCCGCCAATTCTCCCAGCTTGCGGAGCCGGTGGTTTACTCCGGATTTGCCTACCGGCGGCTCCAGGCGCTCTCCCAGTTCTTTCAGGGGCGCGTCCGGATACTCCAGCCTCACTTCCGCCATCTGCCGCAGAGCAGGGGGAAGTTTTTGAATACCATAGTGATCCCGCAGGAAAAGGATGTCCTCGATCTGCCTGCTGGCGGCATTTACGGTCTTGGTGATATTGGCCGTCTCGCAGTTGACCCTCCTGTTGATGGAATTGCGCATCTCCTTCACAATCCGCAGATTCTCCAGATTCATCAGCGCCACATGGGCCTCCATCACATTCAGAAGGTCCACAATTCCCGCGCCTTCCTTGATATAAACCACATGATATTTCTTGCGGGGCACAATCCTGGCCTCTATCCCATACCCCTGGATTATCTGCCGCAGCTGTCTGGCTTTGGACTCCCGGGTACAGACGAACTCCAGGTGATACCCTTTCTCAGGGTCGCTGATGGAACCCGCGCACAGAAAAGCTCCTCTCAGAAATGCTCTGCGGCAACAGGGCCGCTGGATATACCGAAAGTCCGCCGGTTCCTCCAAATCTCCGAAATCCCGGTAAAATACCTGCATTTCCTCCTCTGTGATCCCCACATTCTTTTCTATATTATATGTTTTTTTCAACAATGTAAAGCATTTTCTTAATACAACTTCATTTTCCAGCTGAAAGCCAATGGTGTACAACCCTTTTCCGTCCCTGCCGTACTGTCCGGACAGACACATCATCGCCGCCAGTTCCGCCGCCCGGCAATGGCCGGCGCCGGCCACATGCCCTGCCAGTTCCTCCTTTACCTCCCTTGAGAAAGACATCTGAATCCTCCTCCCTGCCTTTTCCCCACGGTACCCGTACCCGGAGAGGCAAAACTCATGTACCGCTGTTGTTCACATCCCGGTGGTGCAGCGTCACGCCATAGCCTCCCTGCTCTTTCAGTCGGCCGTAGAGGCCGTTGGCCAAAGTTACGCTGCGGTGCTTCCCGCCGGTACAGCCAATGGCAATCACCAGACGATACTTCCCTTCTTTCACATAGTTGGGAATGAGAAATCTGATCATATCTTCCAGCTTGTCCATGAACGTATGAGACTCCTCAAAACCCATCACATAGTCCTGTACTTCCCGGTCATTGCCGGTTTTGTGTTTCAACTCGTCGATATAGAAGGGATTGGGCAGAAACCTGACGTCAAATACCAGGTCCGCGTCTGCCGGAATCCCGTTCTTAAAGCCAAATGACATGACTGTCACCATCAGGCTGTTATATTCTTCGTTGCAGACAAATATGCGTTCCAGTTCCTCCTTCAGTTCTCTGGTAAGTAAACTGCTGGTGTCAATCACATAGTCTGCCTGTCCCCGGATCTTTTGCAGCACCCGGCGCTCCCTGTGCACGCCGTCTTCAATCCGTCCCTCCACAGCCAGGGGATGTACGCGCCTGCTCTCTTTGTACCGCTTGATCAGCACATCGTCCCCCGCCTCCATAAACAGGATCTCCACATTGTATTCCCTGCTTTTCAACTCCTGCAGGACCTTGGTGGCGTCCTCGAAACTCTGGTCCGCCCGCACGTCCAGCCCCAGCGCTACTTTTGTAATCTCGCTGCCCGGCATGGTGATCAGTTCGGCGAATTTGCGCACCAACGTCACCGGCAGATTATCTACGCAGTAATACCCCGCGTCCTCCAGCATTTTCAGCACGGTACGTTTCCCGCCGCCGCTCATTCCCGTCACTACCACAAAGCGCATCTTTTGTCCGCTCCTTCCCCGTTGTCCCGCCTCAGGCATTATTCCACATAGATCACTTCCGTCTCCAGATCCACTCCGAAGCAGTCCTTTACCCGCTCCTGTACATGGGCGATCAGATCCCGCACGTCCTCGCAGGTGGCTTTTCCCGTATTGATGATAAAGCCGCAGTGTTTATCCGACACCCGGGCGCCCCCGATCTGATAGCCACGAAGGCCCGACTTCATGATCAGTTCTCCCGCATAATACCCCTCGGGCCTTTTGAAAGTACTGCCCGCGCTGGGATACTCCAGCGGCTGCTTCTCCCGCCTCCTGGCCGCCAGTTCTTCCATGCGGCCCTGTATGCTCTCCCGCTCCCCGAAAGCCAGCTGCAGCGTCACCTCCACCACCGTGAAAGGCTGCTGCTTGATGGCGCTGGTCCGATAGCCGAACTCCATAGTAGCATTGTCCAGTTCCAGCAGATTGCCCTCCCGGTCCACCACCTTGACCTGAGCGGCCACCTGGGAGATCTCACCGCCGTAAGCCCCTGCGTTCATAATCGCGCCGCCCCCCAGAGTACCGGGAATCCCGGAGGCGAACTCCAGGCCCGTAAGCCCCTGTTCACAGGCCGCCGCCGCCACCTGGGACATCAGCGCTCCCGCCTGGACCACCATGCGGTCTCCCTGCACCCGGATCTGCTGCATCCGGGGCCCCACATGCAGTACCACACCTCTGTACCCCCGGTCACTGACCAGCAGATTGCTGCCGTTGCCCAATACCATGCAGGGCAGTTCTACCATCTGCAGATACCGCCTGAGATGTATCAGTTGTTCCGCATTCTCAATCTCCACAAAGCAGTCCGCCTCTCCCCCGATCCGAAAGGTGGTGTGTCTGCTCATGGGCTCCTGCAGCAGAATATTCTCCCGGGGGACATAGTTCTCCAGAGTCTGTAACACCGTGCTACTTATCATTCCGACTCCCATCTGCACGGCAGAGCCGCCCGCCATGCAATCTTCCTTTTTTAATTCAAAATCAATGCCGCAGCGCCGAAGATGCCTGCGTCATTGCCCAGGGTGGCCAGCGCGAACTCCGCGTTCCTGCATCCCTGGAAAACATATTTTTCATAGGCCGGACGAATATAATCAAAGAGGATCTCTCCCGCCTTGGACACGCCGCCTCCGATGACAAACACTTCCGGGTTGGCCACTGCCGCCACTGCCGCCAGACCCTTGCCCAGATACAGGCCGAACTGCTCCGCCACCTGGACGGCCACCCGGTCTCCCGCCTTTACGGCGTCCCACACCGCCTTGGCCGACAATTCGCCGCTGCGCAGCACGCTGGGTTCCTGATCCTGCTCCAGACGGCGCCTGGCAAGACGCGCCACCCCCGTTGCGGAGGCATATTGCTCCAGACAGCCAAAATTACCGCAGCCACAGGCTTCCGTCTCCCCATCCACTATGTGGAGATGGCCGATCTCTCCGCCTGCGCCGGTGGCCCCTGTGAGAATGCTGCCGTTCACGATGATGCCGCCCCCCACGCCGGTGCCCAGGGTCACGGCCACTATATTGGAATGCCCCTTGCCGCCGCCCTGCCACATCTCACCGAAAGCCGCAGCATTGGCGTCATTGGCCGCCTTCACGGGCAGTTCCAGAAGGGCCTGCAGCGCCTGGGGAATATTCAGCACTCCCCAGCCCAGATTCACCGCCCGATGCACAGTGCCCTCCGCATCCACAGGGCCGGGAGCACCTACTCCCACCCCCAGGACATCCGTCAAAGCCAGATCTCTCGAAGCCGCCTTATCCCTGATGCTGGCCGCAATGTCAGGCAGGATATGAAAGCCCTGGGCCTCCTTGACAGTGGGGATCTCCCACTTTTCCAGCGCTTCTCCCTCCAGGTTAAACAGGCCCAGCTTTACCGTGGTGCCACCGATATCCACTCCAATCGCGTACCTTTTCTCTCCCATATATCCTCCCCGTTCTATATATACGTTTTTCTTTGTGTTTTATGCATTGCTTACTGCTCTTCCTCTTCCCTTCTTCGCGCCAGGGAATTCTGTACCCGGGTATAAAGTTCCTGGGCCGCGTTGTAGCCCATTTTCTTCTGCCGGTGGTTCACCGCCGCTGTCTCGCAGATAATGGCCAGATTCCGGCCGGGACGGATGGGTATATTGTGGCAGACAATCTTGTTTCCCAGATACTCCGTATAATTCTCCTCCAGCCCCAGGCGGTCATATTCCTTGTCCTTATCCCAGTCCTCCAGCCGGATAACCAGGTCAATGGACTGGGTCTCCCGCACGGAGGAGGCGCCGAACATGGCCTTGATATCCACGATGCCGATCCCCCGCAGTTCAATAAAATGTTTGGTGATATCCGGAGCGCTGCCGATCAGAGTGTCGTCGCTGACCTTGCGCAGTTCCACCACATCGTCCGTCACCAGACGGTGGCCGCGTTTTACCAGTTCCAGAGCCGCCTCCGACTTGCCGATGCCGCTCTCACCGGTGATGAGCACTCCTTCGCCGTAGACGTCCACCAGTACGCCATGCACGGAGATGCAGGGAGCCAGTTTCACGTTCAGCCAGCGGATAGACTCCGCCATAAAGGAGGAGGTGGATTTTTTCGTGGACAAAATGGGGATCTTATGTTCCAGCGCGTATTTCATAAACAATTCGTCGGGCTGTAGTTCCCGGGAAAAGACAAAGGCCGGGATCTCATAGGAAAATAACCTGTCATAGACCTCCCGCTTGCGGGCCTCCTCCAGGCCTTCCAGGTAAGTATATTCCACAAATCCAATGATTTGCAGCCTTGTGGCGTCAAAATGCTCAAAGTATCCCGCCAGCTGTAAGGCGGGGCGGTTGATGTCGGGCTGGGTAATCTTATTTTTCTCCAGATCCAGTTCCGGCGTCAGGTTCTCCAGCTTCATTTTCTCAATCAAACGGTTCAGGCTAACGGTGGCCATGTATCCCTCTTTTCCGCGGTCCCGGGCTTCCCGCAGTACCGCACCAGTCAGTTTATATGTTAATTACACTATAGCAGAGAATCCCCGGGCTGACAAGCCCCAGGGCGCTCCCGGAGCTATGGCCCTTTCACATAGTTGAAAGTGACGGACAGGCTCTCCACTTCTCCCAGGGTATCCGCGTCCAGAAGACGAGGGGAGAGTTCCCGCCCATCGTCCTGACGGACTCTTGCCCCGCCGGACACCTGGGTGATCCAGGCGTTGTACAGATTGACCCGGGTGACATTCCCATCATCGCTGCATGTGTAGGGCTGCCCCTTTATTTCATAAGGCTGGCCATTGACCAGAATCTCCTGAATCTCCACATAGTAGCCGGGGAACAGTTTCTCACCGTTGGCAATGGCCAGGGCGCTGAACCCGGTGCTGAGAGCATGGCCGCCGCTGACTCCTGTGAAATCCAGAGCCACCGTATAAGTGCCCTCCCCCGTGACCTCCACGTCCGTGGCCACAATGCCCGCCGACAGAGATTCAGGATTGTAGTTGTCACCCACACTGTACTGTACACTCCAGTCACTGCTGTTGAACATGATCCAGGCCATGGCTGTCCCTTCGTCTACCCCCGCGCCCTCCCGGGCATTGGCGAGGGCTTCCTCCATCTCCTCCCGGGCCTGGGCCGCAATATCCTCCCCGGATTGCCCGGCCTGGACCTTTAAGCTGTGGGCAGCGTACAGACCGGCCATCTCTTCGTCAATGAGCGCGCAGTTATCCCGGCTGTACAGATTATTGCAGTCCCACAGCACAGGACAGTAGCCATACAGATCGCAGTTGTTCAGGAAATTCCGCACATACTCACTGGCGTTCTCCTTCAGCCCCCGTTCGGGGTCCTCGATCAGAACCCCATATTCGCCGATAACCACGCCGTAGCCCTGCCTGGTAAAACGTTCCATCATGGCCAGGGTATCGTTCATGGCCTGATACTCCTGCCGGGTGCCCCATTTGGAAAGGCTGGTGTTGATGCAGTAGCCGCTGGGGTCATAGTAATGCACGGAGACCAGCAGTTTGTCCGCCGCCGTATCTTCCGGCATCTTGTACCGGCTGTCACAGGTGCCCCGGACGTCCGTACCGAAGCCTGCAATCAGCAGAAAACGGCTGGCGTTATTGCCGCCGGTGGCCCGTATGGTGTCCACAAAAACCTGATTGATCCGATTGGTCTGCACATAGCATTCTCCGTCCGATAATGTCCCGGAGTCCTGGGCAATGTCCGTGTCATTCAGCCGGAATCCCAGCTCTTCGTTGCCGGACTCAAAGATCACATAATCGGAATAGTCCCGAAAGCGCTCCCCCACCTGGGTCCACATGGACTTATACAATTCCATGGCCCGGGATCTGGTTTCCTAGCTGGCGGAGCCGAACATCCCCCACCATCCGCCGTCCCAGTGGTCATTGATAATCACATACATACCTGCGCTGCGGGCGTATCCCACGATCTCCTCCACCCGGTCCAGATAGGCGGGATCAATGGTATAATCGCCGGACTCAAAATCCATCATATTGGTCCAGGCCACAGGCAGACGCAGGGTGTCAAACCCCGCCGCTTTCATGCCCTCCAGCATCTCCCGGGTAGTCACGGGCTGTCCCCAGAAGGTCTCGTACTGGGTGGGGCGGGCATCGGTGCCCAGATGGGCTCTGCCGTAGGCCTCCATGGTATTGCCCAGATTAATGCCGTTGCCCATAAGCCGGACCACCTCCAGGGCGGTAAGCTCCTCCCGCACTGCGCCGTCATCCTGCGCCGCCGCTTCCGATCCCCGGTTGTCTCCCTCTGCCAGGCTTCCCTCCGGCCCAGGGACTTCTTCGGACTCCTGTGAAGCACCCCCTTGCGCCGGACTTCCCTCCGGCCCCCGAGTGCCTCCCTCCGCCGGGCTTCCCTCCGTCTCCGGAGCATCACCCTCTGCCGGGCTTCCTTCCGCCCCCGGGACCTCTCCGGATTCCTCTGCGGCTGCCGGCTGCCCCGTCCGGGCAGGCCCGCCCTGGCTGCCGCAGGCTGCCAGTCCCAGCATGGCGGCCAACAGTACCGCCAAAACCACTGCCCTTCTACGCTTCCTTCCATACATATCTACGCTTCCCTCCCCCTTTATTCACTAAGTATGATTTTGATCCGCAAAAAAGCGGCAAATCTCCTCCGCCACTTGCTGCGGAATCTCCGGCACCTGTATCAATTCTTCCACCGTTGCGGCCCTGATCTCCTCCAGCGATTTAAAATGCCGCATCAGCGCTTTACGCCGGGCAGGCCCCACGCCGGGAATCTCATCCAGCCGGGATTTTACCTGGGCCTTACTGCGCAGAGACCTGTGGTACTCAATGGCAAAGCGATGCGCCTCGTCCTGTATCCGGGTGATCAGCTTAAAGCCTTCGCTGCGGGTGTCGATAGGAATTTCCACATTATTATAATACAGGCCCCGGGTCCGGTGATTGTCGTCCTTCACCATGCCGCAGACCGGGATGTGAATCTGCAATTCCTCCAGCACGGACAGGGCAATGTTGACCTGCCCCCTGCCGCCGTCCATCAGCAGCAGATCCGGGAATTTGGTAAAGCTGCCATATGCCTGATCCAGATCCCGCGCCTCCAGTTCCCGGCTTTCCTCCAGCCCATGGAGCAGACGCCGGGTCAATACTTCCTTCATACAGGCGTAGTCATCCGGGCCCGCCACGGTCTTAATGCGGAATTTCCGATAATCACTGCGCTTGGGCTTTCCCTTCTCATACACTACCATGGACCCCACATTCTCAAAACCGCTGATATTGGATATATCAAAGGCTTCCATCCGATCCACGCAGTCCAGGCCCAGCCAGTCCGCAATCTCCTTCACAGCCCCGATGGTGCGCCCCTCTTCCCGCTTCAGCTTTTCCTTGTCCTGGCTCAGAATCAGTTTGGCATTCTGTGCCGCCAGTTCCACCAGCTTTTCCTTACTGCCGATTTTGGGCACCCGGATTCTTACTCTGGAACCCTTGCGATCCGACAACCACTTTTCCACCAATTCATTGTCCGTTATCTCATATTGCAGCATCAACTCCCGGGGAATAAAAGGAGTTCCCGCATAGAACTGCTTCACAAAATCCTCCAGAATCGCTTCCTTTTTCGCCCCCGACACATGTGTCATATAGTAATGTTCCCTGCCGATCAGCTTGCCGTCCCGCACGAAAAACACCTGTACCACCGCATCCGTATCGTCTCGGTACAGGGCCACCACATCCTTGTCGTCCAGGGCGCTGTCCGTAATCTTCTGTTTCTGGGATACGGATTTCACGCTGGAATGCAGATCCCGGTAGCGGGCCGCCTCCTCAAAGTCCAGGCTTTCCGCTGCCTGCTTCATCTTTTCTTCCAGCTCCCTGAGAATCTTATTATAGTTGCCGTTCAAAAACTCCATGGCCCGGGCCAGCTGCTGCCGGTACTGTTCCCTGCTGATGTAGCCCTGGCAGGGGGCCATACACTGCTTGATATGATAATTCAGACAGGGACGGTCGCTGCCGATGTCCCTGGGCAGACTGCGGCTGCAGGTGCGCAGGCAGAACAGCTTATTCAGCAGTTCAATGGTATCCTTCACTGCCGCCGCGCTGGTATAAGGACCATAATAGCGGGATTTGTCTTTCTTCATCTGCCGTGAAAAAAGAATGCGGGGATACTCTTCTCCCATGGTCACCTTGATATAGGGATAGGTCTTATCGTCCTTCAGCAGGGTGTTATACTTGGGGGAATGTTCCTTGATCAGGTTATTCTCCAGTACCAGGGCTTCCAGTTCCGAATCCGTCACAATATATTCAAAGCGGGCAATCAGCGTCACCATCTTGTCGATCATGGGCCCCCGGCCAATGTTATCCCGGAAGTAAGACCGCACGCGGTTATGCAGATTGACCGCTTTACCCACATACAGGATGCCGTCCCCGGCATCCCGCATGATATAGACCCCCGGCTTCCCGGGGAGTTTTTTCAGTTCTTCTTCAAAGTCAAAAGTCATGGCTTCCTCGCTAATCCCATTTGCCCGGCGTGCGTTACAGACTTCCGCCGGAGAAACGTCCTGTAGGTCCCGCAGGGGGCTGCTCCTCCTTTTGATCCGCTTCCCCGTCCGGAATCGAAGCGCTTCCACCGTCCGTACTGTGGGCCGTCTCATCCGTAACAGTCACATCCACCCTGGGCTGATCTGAGATATTGCCTTCCGGGGCGTTTTCTGCCTCGCTTCCCTCGGTCCCGCTTTCCAGGGCATTTCCTGCCTCACTTCCGTCATTCCCGCTTTCCAGGGTGTCCTGGTCGCCGCTTTTATCCCTCTTATTCCCGGAAGACTGTCCTTCCTTCTCTTCTTCGGGCTCCGGCAGGCCTTTCTCCCGGCGGAAAATCTCCATAAATTCCTTGCCGGTGATGGTCTCTTTCTCAATCAGGTACTCGGCCAGCTTATCCATCAACTCTCTGTTTTCGCGAAGCAGTTCCTTTGCCTTCTCGTAACTCTCTTTCAGAATGGCCACCACTTCCGCGTCGATCTCCGCCTCTGTGGCGTCGCTGCAGTTCAGCGTGGCACCGCTGTCCAGATACTTATTCTCCACGGCGGCCAGGCCGATCAGGCCGAATTTCTTGCTCATGCCGTATTCCGTCACCATGGCCTTGGCAATATTGGTGGCCTTCTCAATATCATTGGCCGCGCCTGTGGTAACGGTATCAAACACGATCTCCTCCGCCGCCCGGCCGCCTACCAGGCTCACCAGCATATCCCGCAGTTCCGCCTCAGTGTTCAGATACTTTTCCTCCTCGGGTACATGCATCACATACCCCAGCGCTCCCATGGTACGGGGCACAATGGTGATCTTCTGCACCGGCTCGGAATTCTTCTGCAAAGCGCTGATCAACGCATGACCCACTTCATGGTAGGATACAATGCGCCGCTCCTCCTTGCTCATGATGCGGTCCTTCTTCTCCTTGCCCACCAGAACCTGTTCCACTGCGTTGAACAGATCTTTCTGGCACACAAACTCCCGATTTTCCTTCACTGCGTTGATGGCGGCTTCATTGATCATATTGGCCAGATCCGATCCCACTGCGCCGCTGGTGGCCAGAGCAATGGCGTCCAGATCCACCGTCTCATCCATCTTTACATCCTTGGCATGCACTTTCAGGATGTCCACCCTTCCCTTCAGGTCCGGCTTATCCACGATGATCCGGCGGTCAAAACGGCCGGGACGCAAAAGGGCCTTGTCCAGAATCTCCGGCCGGTTGGTGGCGGCCAGGATCAAAATACCCTTGGAACTGTCAAATCCGTCCATCTCGGACAACAACTGGTTCAGCGTCTGCTCCCGCTCCTCGTTGCCGCCGCCGTACTTGGAGTCACGGCTGCGTCCGATGGCATCGATCTCGTCTATGAAAATGATACAGGGGGCGTTCTTGGTGGCTTCCTTAAACAGATCGCGCACCCGGCTGGCTCCCACACCCACATACAATTCTATAAAATCGGAACCCGTCAGGGAGAAAAACGGCACATGGGCCTCTCCGGCAACCGCCTTGGCCAGCAGGGTTTTACCCGTGCCGGGAGGGCCCACCAGCAGCGCGCCCTTGGGCAGTCTGGCGCCGATCTTGGCATATCTGCCCGGATTGTGCAGGAAGTCCACCACTTCCACCAGAGATTCTTTGGCCTCGTCCTCTCCCGCCACATCCGCAAAGGTGACGCCGGTTTCCTTCTGTACATACACTTTCGCGTTGCTCTTGCCCACTCCCATGGGACCGCCGCTGCCGCCCATTCTCCGGAACAGGAAACCCAGCAGTATCCATATCAGCACCAGAGGCAGTACCAGCGTCATCAGAATCTGCATGATCCACTCGCCCACACTGGTGGATACGCCATAGACCTCCACCCCGTGTTCCAAGGCCCTCTGCGTCACGGTCTCCGTGTTCTCGATCTGCAGGGTCTGGTACTCAATCTTTATGGGCTTAAAGCTGTAAAGGTCATAGAGTTTGGGAGCGGACTCATCCACCACACCGTCCTTCAGCGTGAAACTGATGGTCTCGCCGCTGAGTTTCACGGACTCGATCTGATCCGCATTCATCCGTTCCACAAAGGTGGAATAAGGAACTTCCATCACATCGCCGCTTTTGGCGAAGAAAATCGTCCACAGCATGGCAAGGAAAAGAAGACTGGTCAGTATAAACGCCAGTATCATCATAATGCTGGGACGCTGGGGTTTCTGGTTATTGTTCTCGCCGCCGTTCCCGCCGGGTCCCGTATTGTTGCTGCCGCCTCCCGGGCCGCCGTTATTATAATTTTCCATATGATTATCCATAAGTCCCTTTCCTGACAATTTCAAAATTCCGCAGTTTTCCGTTATTTTATGCCATTTCATATGCATTCTATTATAAAGATTCCCAAAACATAAATCAATAGTCGATCTCTAAAAGATTTATAAAGATTTCAGATTGGTATATCTTGATTTTGCCGTTCATTTTTTGTAAAATGAAATGAGTTTGGTACTTATCATTCTTTAGATTTTGGGGAGGTATTATGGAACAAATGAGTAAAATCGGTTTCGATCATGACAAATATCTGAAAATGCAGTCCCAGAAGATCCGGGAGCGGATCGCTGCCTTTGGCGGCAAACTCTATCTGGAATTCGGCGGAAAGCTATTTGACGACTATCACGCTTCCAGGGTACTGCCCGGCTTTAAACCCGACAGCAAAATCGACATGCTAACGCAGCTTCGGGACCATGCCGAGATCGTCATCGTTATCAATGCAGCGGATATCGAAAAAAATAAGGTGCGTTCCGACCTGGGAATCACCTACGATGTGGATGTGCTGCGCCTGATAGATGCTTTCCGGGGCTATGGCCTGTATGTGGGCAGCGTGTGCCTGACCCGCTTCGCCGAGCAGCCCAGCGCCA
Source organism: Lachnospiraceae bacterium (assembly GCA_011959105.1). Lineage (GTDB taxonomy): Bacteria > Bacillota > Clostridia > Lachnospirales > Lachnospiraceae > Acetatifactor. Next base: position 20,056 of record BLLU01000199.1, read on the forward strand.
TCGCTTATCAGAAGAAGCTGGAATCCCTGGGCATGAAAGTGTACCGCCATTACTCCATCCCCGGCTACCCCTCCAATATCCCTCTCATTGTCAGCGACCAGGGTTATGGGCGCAACGAATATATCGAAACCTCCAGAGAACTGGTGGTGATCACCGCCCCCGGCCCGGGCAGCGGAAAGATGGCCACCTGCCTGTCCCAGTTATACCACGAGCATAAAAGGGGGATCCAGGCAGGATATGCCAAATACGAGACATTCCCCATCTGGAACCTGTCTCTGAAGCATCCCGTCAATCTGGCCTACGAAGCGGCCACCGCAGACCTGAACGATGTAAATATGATCGACCCCTTCCATCTGGACGCCTATGGAGAGACCACCATCAACTACAATCGGGATGTGGAAATCTTTCCGGTGCTGGGCGCCATGTTTGAAAAAATCATGGGACAGTCCCCCTACAAATCTCCCACCGACATGGGGGTCAACATGGCCGGATTATGTATTGTGGATGACGCGGCCTGCAGGGAAGCCTCCTGTCAGGAAATCATCCGCAGATATTTCAGCGCCCTGTGCGAAAAACGGCAGGGCAGCGCGGATGACGAGCAGATCCTGAAACTGGAGTTGTTGATGAAGCAGGCCGGCATCACAGTGGACGACCGTCCGGTGGTCAGCGCCGCCAAAGTGAAAGCGGCGGCCACGGACAAGCCCGCCGCCGCCATTCAGCTGCCGGACGGCCGGATCATCACGGGCAAGACCAGCGAACTTCTGGGGGCCTCCTCCGCCATGCTGCTGAATGCCCTGAAAGCCCTGGCCCATATACCCGATGAAGTGCAGCTGATGTCCCCCAGTACCATCGGCCCCATCCAGGAACTCAAAACGGCCCATCTGGGCAACCGCAATCCCCGTCTGCACACCGATGAGGTGCTGATCGCCCTGTCCATCTGCGCCTCCACGGACGATACGGCCCAGCAGGCCATCCGGCAGCTGCAGAACCTGCGGGGCTCCGAAGTACATTCCAGCGTGATTCTGTCCCAGGTGGACAGAAATGTGCTGCGCAAGCTGGGAACAAACCTCACCTGCGAACCGGAGTATGAATCCGGCGGACTGTATCATAACTAATGTAGATAAACGGATTTTACAGTTTTTTCAGATAATTCCCTTCCACATGCACGCCCTCATTCACCACAATAAATGCCTGGGGATCGTACTTATGAACTATGTTCTTAAGTTGATGCACTTCGTATTTAGACATCATGATGTAGAGGATATGGGACTCCTCGTGGGTATAAGCGCCCACGGTTTTCCATTTGGTGATACCCCGGCCCAGTTCGGAAAAAATCTCCCGCTCCAGTTCCAGGGAACTGATCTTGGTGATCACATTCACCTCCACATTGATGTTCTGGGCGTGCAGCCTGTCTATGGCCACCGAATACACCGCCGCGTTTATCACGGAATACAGGGTTGTCTCCACATCAAAGAGGAACAGACAGGCACTGTACAGCACCAGGTTCATCATCAGATTGACCTTACCCACGCTGAAATCCTGCCGCCATTTCACCAAGATCACTCCCACAATATCCATACCGCCGCCGGAAGAACCCATGCGCAGCAATAATCCCACGCCTGCGCCGCAGAGAATACCGCCGATGACACAGCTCAGCATAGTGTCCGTCACAATCCGGGTGACCGGAATCACGGACATGCCCACCGACATTACTGTCACGCATACCAAAGTCTTGAACAGGAACTTCTTTCCCATCTTGCGATATCCAATAACAAAAATTGGTATATTGATAATATAGTAGATGATACCCGCTATATCCACATTGCCCATGGGCAAGCCCATATAATCCACCAGCAGCGTCCGCACCACCTGGCACAGGCCCATAATGCCGCTGCTGTACAGGCCCGAGGGCACGATAAACAGATTGGTCCCCAGAGCGTAGATGGCTGCCCCTGCCACGGCCAGCAAAGTGCGCCTGCCCTCGTAAGCCAGCAGGCGCTTGTCCTCAAATATTTTCATTCTCATGGCTCCCCGTCAGATATAGGCCTTGATCTTCTCCTCCAGGTCCGCCGCGGACATACCTCCCACATAGGTGGCTGCAGGCTGTCCGTTCTGGAAAAAGATAAAAGTGGGGATGTTCCTCACATGATATCTGTCGGAAATCTCCATGGCCTCATCCACATTCAGCTTGCCGATCTTGATCTGTCCCGCGTACTTCTCAGCCATGCGCTCCACCAGCGGAGCCATCATCTTGCAAGGGCCGCACCACTCCGCGTAAAAATCCACCAGCACCGTGCCCGGGGCCTGCAATACCTCTGTGTCAAAATTTTCTGCTGTAAACATCATTTTTCTGTCCTCCTGTTTTATATTTTGATTTTTTAAATCATATGCCGGTAGTTTATTTTTCCCGGTATATGATATATTTATTGATGGGATTTCCCTGCGCGGAAAATTTTTCCTCATACTCCGTCATCACATTGCCTTGCATCAAATCCCTGTCGCCGTGCAGATCATAGCTGACTGCCCTGGCTTTCCAGCCGGCGGGAGCCAGTTCTTCCACCGCAAAGTCAAACAACTGCCGGTTGTCAGTCTTAAATTCCAGTTCTCCCCCATCCTTCAGGATCCTGTCATATCTGGCCAAAAACTGCCGGGAGGGAAGCCTTCGCCCGGCATGTCTGTCCTTGGGCCAGGGATCGGAGAAATTCAGGTAGATGCGTTCCACCTCCCCCGGAGCGAATACCTCCGTAATCTCCTCCGCGTCCATGCGGATAAATTTCAGATTGGGCAGTTCTTCCTCCTCCATCTTCTGTATGGCCCGGAGCAGCACGCTGGAATATTTTTCAATTCCCACATAATTGATCTCCGGGTGCAGACGGGCCATGGTATGAAGGAATTTCCCCTTTCCCATGCCGATCTCAATGTGAACCGGGCGGCTGTTGCCAAAGATCTCCCGCCACTTTCCCCGGCATTCCTTTTCTTCATGCACCACATAGGCGCTGGCGGCAATCACTTCCCGGGAACCGGTTATATTTCGTAAACGCATACTTGCTCATCCTTCCCGCGGGTCCGTCAACCGTCGTCCCGCCTGTCGTAATAGATCTGCTCCTCCTGCGGTTCCTCCGGTCTGCGGAAGTCCGGCTCCGGGTGGACGCCCAGCTTCCTGCGGATTTGCCTGCGGCGGGCCTCCTTCACCTCCTGGCGGTGCAGTTGGCGGAAACTTACGCCCGGTCTCTCCTCCTGGCCACGGCGGGCCTGTCTGCGGCGGGCCTCCTTCACCTCCTGGTCATGAAGCCTGCGGTAGCCGGGCTGCGTCCTCTCGTCCTCCTCCCGGCGAAGCTGCCTGCGGCGGGCTTCCTTCACCTCCTGGCGGTGCAGCCGGATATAACTCAATCCCGGCCTGTCGTCCTCCTCCCGGCCGACCTGTCTGCGGCGGGCCTCCTTTACCTCCTGGCGGTGCAGCCGGATATAACTCATTTCCGGCCTGTCGTCCTCTATCCGGCGGGCCTGTCTGCGGCGGGCTTCCCTTACCTCCCGGCGATGCAGCCGAATGGTATCCGTCTCCGCCTCCTCGCTCTCCTCCCGCCTCAGAGACCTGCGGCGGGCCTCTTTCAACTGCTTCCTGCGTATCTGGCTCTCGCTTTTCTCCTGGCTTTCCTCATATTCCGTAGGGTGATGCCTGCGCCGGTCTTTCACCCAGTTTCGGCGGGTATTGGAACGGCGCGCGGGAAAATGATATTCCTTCAAAAAACGCCTCAGCCCCCAGACAGCCAACACCGCCGCCGCCAGAATCCCCACCCACATCAGCACTTTTTTCAAATTGACGAACACAAAGGCCGGGGCTTTCCCTTCTTCATCCGCCGGGGCTTCTCCCTGCAGGCCGTTCTCAAAACTGTACCCCAGGTCCTGATGTTCCGCCAGATCCACGGACACACTTCCCAGGTCCACGCCCTGATAGCTGTAATGTATGATGGCAGCCTGCCCCTGGTCCACCGTGTCATAGCGTATGACGGAGGATGTATCCGCAAAGTCCAGCGTCCTGGGCAGCACGATGCAATCCTCCTTATTCAGAGACAGCAGGGGTTTTGAACTGCCGAATATATCATGTTCCCCATAGAAAAAGCCTGTGCTGCCGATGTCGTATTTTGTCTCCACCTGGGACACATTGACTTTGGCAAAGTTGCTGAAACCATAGTTAAACAGGGCGATGGTATCCTCATAGTGAGCCGGGGATTCATCCTTCAGCACCACGCAGATCAGCTTCATACCGTCCCGTTCCGCGCAGGACACCACACTGTAGCGGGCCGCATCGGTATAGCCGGTCTTGACTCCCACCAGACCTTCATAGGCATAAGACCTGCCCGGCAGCAATTCCATTTTGGAATTCTCCAGCTTTTCATAGGGCATATGGTCGTTGGGCAGAATGTGCAGCCGGGGAGTAAGGCTGATCCTGCACAGCATCTCATTGGCAAAAAAAGCCTTGCCGATCATGGCAAGATCATAGGCCGAGGTATAGTGGTTTTCGTCCGGCAGTCCATTGGGATTGGCAAAATGAGAATCCACACATCCCAGCTCCGCCGCCCGGGCGTTCATAATCTCCGAGAAATCCTGCCAGCTGCCGCCGCTGATATGTTCCGCCACCGCGAAGGACACCTCATTGGCGGAGCGGATCAAAATGGCATTCAGACAGTCCTCCATGGTAAGCTGCTGCCCCACATCCATGGCAATGTGATTGCTGTCCCGGGGTGTGTCAAAAACGGCTTCCCTGGAAAAAGTGACCCACTCGTCCAGGGAACATTGTTCCGACGCGATCAGGGTGGTCAGAATCTTGGTGGTGCTGGCCGGATACTGACTGGCGTGTATGTTCTTGGCATACAGGATGGCGCCTGTCTCCGCCTCTATCAGAATGGCCGATTCCGCCGTGACCACGGGACCGGCGGGCCAGCCCGGAATCTCATTGCTCTCCACGGTCATTTCCTGCTGATCCCGGATGCGCTCTTCCAGGCTCTGCGCCCGGACATCGAGCCCCTGCATTCCCTGGCAAAGCAGGATCAGAGCAGCCAGCCAGATGCGGAAGCGCCGGAACCCGACGGCTGTTGAAGTTCGCGATCTGTTCATGAAATACTTCCTCTCGTTTGACCCGCCTTATCCGGCCCCTTCCCCGCTGTCTTTCGGGAATGGCTATGCATCTTGCGGGCATGGTCCCGGCGTTCAACCAGCTTTTCCATATCCTCGGGAGAGATAAAGCGGCTGGTCTTTACCACATACACCTTACCGTCCTCCGTCTTGCGGATCCGGGTCTTGCATTTCAGGAAACCATGCTTGTCACAATAAGCCACACAGTAGTAATGCCGTCCGTTGGGAGAGAACCATTTCACCTTTTTACGCAGGTTCCGGCGGCACAGATAGCATTTGCTGGAACTCACCTCCCGGTCCGCCAGGGCTGCCGTCTTGTCCGGGAAGGTCCGGGATATATACTTGAAATAGGTGTCAAACTGCACCTTGATCTCCTCCTCCCGGCAGAGGGGAGGATTGAACACATCGTAGGATACATTTTTCAGTACTTCCGGGTCCCGGATGGCCGCCAGCACCCTGGCAGTGTAATAGGCATCGCTGAAAGCCCTGTGGAAAGGAATGTCCTTCTTGATCTCCAGATAGTCCACCGCCCATTCCAGCGCCCTCCTGCTCTTGCGGTCTTCATAGGCGATGCTGAACAGTTTCTGCACGTCCAGAAAGGCGATGGGTCCTCTGGACAGGGGAGCCATGCCGTAATACCGCAGATTGCGCTGCAGTTCCGTCAGATCCAGAGGCCCCCAGGTACAAAAGATATAGTCCTCCCCACACCAACGCAGGAAGTCCTCCACCACCTGGGTGAAGGGCTTCCCCCGCTCCAGTTCTTCCATGCGCATGTGAATCAGCTTGCTGGTGATCCTGTGCATACGCCGATAAACCGTGGGGCGGATCAACTGGCTGAACTCACTGACCATGACCCGCTCCTGATTCAATTTGATGGCACCGATCTCTATGATCTCAAAGGGCAGTTTTGCCGCTTCCGGCTCCTGCCCCGTGCTGCTTTGATTCCACTCCAGATCCAGAATAATATAATTCACTTTGCTCTCCCACAGTCTCCCTGCTTATAATTCCCGCATTCTCCGCTCAAGACATGCATGTCCGCTGCAGACATTATAACACATTCGGAACGATTCGGGAAGAGCCAGTTATCTCACTTCAATGTCGCCGCTGCCCGTAGTCAGGTTTACCCGGCAGGTACCACTGCCATAGGAAAAGCTGTGACTGCGGCCGGAGGCTTCCTGTCCTCGTATGCGCAGTTCTCCGCTGCCGGTGCGGGCCACGATGGAGGCCCCCTCCACATGTCCCAGATTCAGGCGGATCTCACCGCTGCCTGCCACCATACGAACCTGTCTTGCTCTGGAACCCGCCTCCAACTCAATATCGCCGCTGCCCGTCTTTATATCCATGGATTCCGTATCCGCCTGCAGTCTCAACTCCCCGCTGCCGGTTTCCCCGCGCAGCTCCACACCCCGAAAACCGCGGAGACAGATATCGCCGCTGCCGGAGCGCAGGGCAGTTCTGTCGGCTTCCGCATTCCGCAGTTCCGCTTCTCCGCTGGAAGTCTGTACTTTCAACTCTCCCGCATTCAGCCCGTTGCCGTTTATATCCCCGCTGGAAGTGCTCAGACAGATCTTCGCGCCGGATATGTCCCGGGCTTCCAGAGTCCCGCTGGCGGCATGAAGTTCGATCTCCGTCTCCTCATGAACGGCCAGGGACAGATCGGACACCTGCTGGTCGCCGCTCTGGGTCCTGGCAAGCAGCTTCCGACAGACGACGCCCTGAATCTGCAGATCCCCGCTGGTACACTGGGTCTCCAGTTCCTGCGTCTCCAACTCCCTCACCTTCAGATCCCCGCTGGTACTGCTCAGTCTTATAAGGGGAATACCGGCCGGAATTTGCACATCCAAGTCAATACTCCCTGCCGAGGACCAATTTGTGAAATTGGCAAACATGGACACCACATCCCACAGGGATTCACCGGTCTCCGCTTCCCTGCGCTCCTTTACCCCTGCGTAGAATACGCCGTCCTCCTCGTACTGATAAAAATGATAGCGCAGTTTCAGAGCCTTGCTGCCGTTGTTTTCATATGAGATTCGGATCTGGTCGTCCGGCGAGGCTGAGACATTCATATCCGCCAGCAGGCCGTCTATCACCACGGCCCGGTACAGCTGCCGGTAGCTGTTGCTCTGGTTGGCCTGGCTCTCCACGGCCTCCAGTTCCTGCTTCAGATCCTCCTGGGAAAATTCCTGCAGCATATCCTCTATATTCCCCAGCTCCGCTATGATCTCCTCCTCGGAGCGCCCTTCCGCCAGGCCCTCCGCAAAATGCTGCTCATAGTCCTCCAGTATTTCTGTCTCCAATGCCTTGTTATAATACTGTAGTCTCTCCCGCAGCGCTTCCATATATTCCGCTTTATTCATTTTGACTCCTTTCCGCATTTTCTGCCCAAAAATGATTGTTTATTTACCTGTTTACCAGCCGGTTCACCGCCGTCCGAAACTGGTCCCACTCCTGCAGCATGGCCTGCTGATACTCCCTGCCCTTCCGGGTCAGCTGGTAATACTTCCGGGCCGGACCCGACTCCGACTCCACCAGATAAGTGGTCACATAGGCCTCTTCCTTGAGCCTGCGCAGAATCGGATACAGAGTTCCGCTGGCAATGGACATTTCTTCCGAAATCCGTTCCGTCAGTTCGTAGCCATACTTGTCACCGCTCACCAGCTGGGACAGCACGCACAATTCCAGAGCCCCTTTCTTCAACTGTGTGTTCATGATATACCTCCCTATTTAGTCAAGTCTTTTTTCCTTATTTTTCAAGGAATTTTTAGTTTC
>BLLU01000200.1 GCA_011959105.1 Lachnospiraceae bacterium
GGAAATGAAAAGGTAGTGTTCGTAATAATCGCCCTTGTAGAGCAGGGAAATCACTTTCTGAAATTCCTCCAACGTCCAGAAGTCAACCTTTGTCTTTTTGCTTTTAATATTACCTATCATGCGTGACGGGTTCTTTTTCGCAATCCCCAGAACGATAGCCCGGTCAAATGCGATAGAGAGCATACCTTGTACGATACGGATATAGTTTGGGCTGAACTCTTTTGCCAGTTCCAGTTGCCAGTTCTGCACATTGATAGGCTCTATCTCGTCCGTTGCCATTTTGTAGAAGTATGCGAAATGCTTCTGAATGGTGGAACGGCGGTTCAAGTAGGTGCTTTCCTTTACCTGTGTTTTGTACCACGGCAGGTAAGTTTCTTCAATGAACGTCTGAAAAGAAATCGTTTCTTTTTTTGCAGTCAGTTCTTCGGTGGAAGTGAGGACAAGTTTTGAGTATTCCTCCCTTGCTTCCTTTTTTGTCTTAAAGCCGCTTCGGTATTTCTGTATCTGTTTACCTGTTATCGGATTGTAGCCTAAGTTTGCTCTAAAATAATAAGTTCCGTTATCTGCTTTCTTAATTGGGTCTTTCGCCATAATATCACTCCTTACATTGGTGTGCAAGAAGTACATTCAGCCTGCCCGTCTTGAAATCTGATACCCAACAATTCCTCCACGGCTTCCCTCGGTACACGGTCTAATTTCCGGGACTGGTAGTATGTATGCCCTTTGGAAATCATAAGTTTCTTCGCTTCCCTTATAATGTCAGCCGCAAAAGAAGTACCATAACCCAGAGCAATTAAATCTTTTTTGGTTACGGTTATCATAGCCCTCCTTTCCTAGACCAGATAATGAAACCTCAATATCTTGTCTACGATCATAACAGATTTTCAGCAAAAATGCTCGTTAAATTTTATTATTTTTCAAAAAAGTTGAGTAAAACGGGAAAACGGACGGCTTGGCAGCTCCACGGGACTTGCACCCCTCTCATTCTTGTGAGTAGCCGTGTCATACGGGTGTATCATTATGCCAATGTGCGGGTCATGGCGGCGGCAGTTTCCACCCTGCCGCCTGCGGTTCGCTGATAATAAATCGCTCGCCCCTTGCCGGGGGTCTTGGCGTATCAGCCCGCAGGCTCGCCGCACATTGAATGTGTCCGTTTGCCCTATGCTGCGCCGTGCGCTTTCTTTGTCAAAGTACCGGGGCTTGTCAGCCAGCAAAGGC
>BLLU01000201.1 GCA_011959105.1 Lachnospiraceae bacterium
TCCTGCTCCCAGGATAAAGAATGTCAGCGTTACCAACGCCATAACCGCCGTTGCGTAAGGATAAGGTATTCCTTTACGATGCCATATTGCTGGCCGTTACTATATTGCTGGTCTGCGCGGTGGAACTGTATTATAGAGTAAGCAAGAGGGACAAGCTGATAACGGTGGAAAAAGCTCTGCGCACTACGGCCAATGTGCTTTTAGGGGCCGGGCTGGCATATGGGATATGGAATATCAGTATACGTCACTTTTTCAGCGGGGAGCCGGTGGACAATGTATTCTATACGGTGGGAACGCTGATGGGTTTTGGAACGCTGTTTTATATAGTTAATGTGAAGAGAGCCAGGGGTGCTTACATTCATCTTAGCGAAAAACTTAAAGTCAATTTGCAGGATATCCTGCAAACGGTATTTATTGCGGCCGGAGTCTGGGCGTGCTGCAATTATATGAATGGATTCTACGAGATCCATCACAGGGTAGCGGAACGCCAGTTTGTTGTATTTCTGGCTTTGGCTGCTATTGTTATGTGTAGGGGAAAAGAGATTTTCAATAAACTGACGGCAGTTTATGCTTTGGCTGCCCTTGGAATTACCCTGTGGTACAGGAGCATTTATGTAGACTACATCGCTATGGATGAATGGGACTTGAGGATTTTGCGGTGGGGTATTGCGGCGGTGATATTGTCGGGATTCCTTCTCGTCAATATAGTGATGCAGCTGATTGTCCGGTATGCAGTTCGAAAAGAAAAGCTGCCCCGTATTTCCTGGTGGTACTGCGGGATTCTTGCTATATTTTTCATAATGATTATTGTTTTCAGGAATACCAGATGGTGGACGGTGGTGTTGGCTGCCGCATACACATTATTTTACATCCGGTTTGCTTTTTGGGATAAAAAGGCACATTTGCTGCAAAATATATGTAACGGGCTGTTGCTTAATTTTGTCTGCTCGATGCTGTTTTCCTTTGTGAGAAGGCCATTCCTTTCCTTTATCTATCCCCGTTTCCCGTTTGTTTTCCATACGGTGACGGTGACGGCCGTGTATATGACTTTTATTATGTGTGCGGCGCTGATGAAGCTGGTGGACAGGTACAGCAAGTGCTTAT